>JAACDW010000250.1 GCA_009936775.1 Pseudomonadota bacterium | reverse complement strand
GCTGCACGACCTAATTCCGCACGCCCATTACCGTGGGGTGGCCTCTCAATTCGAACTGCAGGATGCGGCGGGGCAGCGCACAGTGCTGCTGTCGGTACCCAACTACGACTTTAACTGGCAGCGCACCTATACTTTTGCCGAACCGGTGGCCATTGCGCCGGGCAGCAAGCTCATTCACACCACTTGGTATGACAACTCTGCGGCCAATCCCGGCAACCCAAACCCAGAACGCGCGGTGCCTTGGGGCCTGCAGAGCTGGGATGAAATGCTGTATGGGGCGTTCAGCTATACGCTGGTTGGCGAAACATCCGACGCACCGATTTTGGATAAGACACTGGTGCAAACCACGCGCATGGTGGGCTTCATGGACGAGAACATGGACGGCAAGCTGAGTTGGCAAGAGCTGCCCAGAACGCTCAAAAGACGCTTGGTGCAGGGTTTTCGCATGGTCGACAGTAATGCCGATGGCGGCCTCGACATTCAGGAGCTTTACCGCTTGAGCCAGCGTGTCAAAGACGGCGACGCTGGCGGCGGCTAAAATTGCTCAGTATCGCTGAACACCGCTAGGACAAAAAAGATAAGTCGCGTTTTCACTCCTTACTGACAGTTGCCGTGTCAGCCTTTGTCAAAGCAAATAACACTGAGGCCAGTTATGACACGCAACTACGACGTTATTGTTTGGGGAGCCAGTGGATTCACCGGCAAGTTGGTGACTGCATATCTTGCAAGCGAACAAACGGCGAGCAACCTCAAATGGGCAGTCGCGGGTCGTAACGTTGAAAAAGTGCGGCAAACGCTTGGCGATTACGACATACCCATTATCCAGGCCGACAGCGAAGCCCAAGCGTCGATAGAAGCCTTGGTACAGCAGACACGAGTCATGCTCACCACCGTTGGGCCCTATGCCCGCTACGGGTCAGGCCTTGTTGCCGCCTGCGCCGCCCACGGCACTCACTATTGTGACCTCACCGGTGAAGTACATTGGATGCGCGAGATGATCTCCGCGCATCAAGCCCGCGCCGTAGCCAGCGGCGCTCGGCTGGTCCACACCTGCGGCTTTGACAGCATTCCTTCCGACATGGGCGTGTATTTTCTGCAACAACAGATGCTGGCCAAGCACGGCGTGCCTGCCCAACAGATTAAATTTCGCCTACGCGGCACCAGCGGCGGAGTGAGCGGTGGCACCATCGACAGCATGATGGCCATGGTAGAAAAGGCTCGCGAGGACAAAACCATACTCAAGCAACTGGCAGACCCCTATGTGCTCAACGACAGTAGCCGTGGCACCGACGGGCCAGAGCGCATGAGCGCCTTTTTCGATGAAGACTTCGACTCTTGGGTTGGTCCATTCGTCATGGCCGGAGTCAACACCAAGGTTGTGCGCCGCAGCAACGAACTGTTAGCCCACCAATACGGGACAGACTTTCAGTACAGCGAGGGCACCCTAACGCGTCGGGGCGCTGGCGGTTTTCTCGGCGCAACAGGCCTTGGCGTGGGTTCGGGGGCAGTCGCCGCATTGGTGAGCCTCGGTCCGACCCGCTCGCTGTTGCAAAAAGTGCTGCCGAAACCCGGTGAAGGCCCCAGCGAAGATGCCATCAACAATGGCTACTTTCAGATCGAACTGCTGGGCAAACACCCCAGCGACGCAAGCAAAAATATGCGCGTCGAAGTGCGAGGCGACAAAGACCCGGGCTATGGCTCCACGGCTAAGATGATCGCCGAATCGGCACTGGCATTGGCCCAAGACGACCTTACCGTCGGTGGCGGCTTTTGGACACCGGCTTCGGCCCTTGGTGACTCGCTGCTGCGCCGTCTACCGCAAAGCGCCGGCGTCACCTTTGAAGTACTGGAAGGTTAGACGCATCAGTTGGCGTTAGCTTGCTACCAACCCAACTGTCGTCGCACCTCACTCAATGCCTCGATGGTGGCCAAGGCTTGGCTCTGATCTGACGACATATTGCGCACGATAATGTCGGTGAAGCCGGCCTCAGCAAAGTCGGCAAACTGCTCGGCCACCGCACCCGGCTCACCACACACTAAGGCTGCCTCGGGAAAGCCTCGATAGCCGTTGGCAACCGCGGTGGATTTAAAATCTGCGGCAGCCTTGGCGCTGCCAGCAATAAATATGTCGCGGCGCAGGGCTATCGCATTGGACTGACGGTCATGCTCTGCGCAGGCCTGCCGGTAGTGGTTTAACTGCGCCTTGGCCTGCAGCGCAGACGTTGCCGGGGTGCCAAGCCAACCCTCGGCCAAACGCGCGCAACGGTTGATCGCTGCCGGTGCAGAGGCCCCAACCCAGACATCAATTGACTGCGCGGGCAGAGGACCGATATGGGCGTTTTCAATGCACCAAAAGCGCTCGTGGCTGACGGTTTCGCCAGCCCAAAGACGCCGCATAATCGCCAACGAATCCTCGAACATCGCCACGCGCTGGCGCATATCGACGCCCATGCCCGCGCTTTGATGCGGCAGACCACCAAGACCACACTGCAAAATAAAGCGTCCCGGGGCAATCGCCGCCAGAGTCGCAATTTGCTCTGCTAAGAGCACCGGATGCCACAGCGGCAACAGGTACAGAGCGCCTGCAGGTTTGTTATGCCAGTGCGCCAGCAGCCTACCCAGTATGGGCGAATTTTGCATATAGGTATGATCGGTAATGTGGTGGTCGCCCACAAATAGGCTGTCTAAGTCCGCCTGCCGCGCCGCCTCCGCGCGCTCAACCATATAGCGCACGGCAAGTGCTGGGTCGGCCAGCCGATAAGCCGATTGAATTGAAATACCAATACGCATGGCGCTTCCTTTGCTGATGCTATTGAACCGTCTCTTCCCACTCTACTCGTTGGCGACTTAAAGTAGGTCGCCTCGCGGCGTATCTATTGCCAGACTTAAGTTGGCACTGCGGCGCTGGCGATGACCTAGCAGTTCACCTGCGGCAAACAGCAAATCAAAAACCAGCGGTGACGCCGTCGTGTCGCCGCTTAATAGGCCATGACTTAGCACCTGTGGTAACCAGATGGCGTCGTCAGCCCACATGCGCTGATAGGGTATGGCATCAATCGCGCACCAAAAGGGCTTAGCTTCCACGGTCTGTGTCAGCGCACCCGAAAACTCCCGAGCCACAAAAACATAACCCAGCCATTGAGGACCATTGCGTTCAACAAAACGTAACTCTGCGGCGCAACCCAGCGGCAAGGCATCAATTCCGGTCTCTTCGCGCATCTCTCGCTGGGCGCATTGGAGCAGCGTCTCCCCAAGCTCCCACTTACCTCCGGGGGCATTTACCTTGCCCTGACCGTGTCCGGTCTTTTTTTCGATCAGCAGCAGTCGCTGGCTTTCGACCAAAAACAGTAGTGTGCCAATAAGCTGGGGCTGCCACGCCGATTGCCACTGGGTTTGAATTACCGGCCGCACGCTAGTCTTTGCTGTAGCGTTCCTGCAGCGCCACGTACAAGGCATCCGGCAGGTCAGCGGCTGGCACGGCAAGCGTTGCCAGCAGCTCAATCAGATGTTCGTTATCCTCCCGCCCCTGCCATAACTTGCGGTACTCGCCGGTTTTGTAGCCATTATTCTGGCGAAAACGGTTGAGCACATTTTTGCCGATATACAGGGCAAACAGCTCGTCATAGCCCATGGGTAGAGCCGCCATGGCGGCCACAAAGGGCTGCAATTCAAACGACCGAGTGGCAAGACAAGAGGCAGCAAGTTGCTCAATGGCCAAGCGAAAGGCTTCTGCCTGAGCTTGGGTATGTTCTGCCGCCGCCGCTTCTGTGGACGCAAGCGTGTCGGCCACAACGTTCTGCACCGGGCCCTTACGCAAGATCTCACTGAGGGCAAAGTGCCAGATATCCACCAGTTCGAGTTTTACTTGGTCGAGGTCGCCGTCCTGCTTTTTCCACCACTTCCAACCGAAGTGATCGAGCATTTCAGCGCACTCCACCCACATGGCCCGATAGTACTCATAGCCCTGTGTGCGCCACTGCGGATGTACTAACGTATTATGGGAGTCTTGCATAGCCGCCATGGTTTGTAGCATGGCGTAACGCTCAGCGATGGGGCTGCTTGGGCTATCGGTGGTGGTCATATCGCATCACTTAATTGCAGTAGCTTCGAGCGTTAAAGCCTACCTAGACTGAGCCGAATCCGCTCTATGCAATGTGTTGCTCGGTCGTGGCTGTGCCGTTAGCCTAGGTCCCGATAGTTTTTATCTTCAAACCCAATTGATCTTGGAGTTTCATCTACAAGCCTAGGAGCGATAATGGATTTGTCATTTGGCCCAGAGTACGAAACGTTCCGTAGCGAGGTCTTGAGCTTTCTCGCTAACAACGCCGATAAAGCCCCCAAGGGCAACGATCTGCGCGGGGATGCCGCTAAAGGTTGGCAAAAGCTGCTGATTGAGAACGGCTATACCTGCCGCACCATTCCGAAGGAATTTGGCGGCTACGGTGCAGAGCCCGACAT
This sequence comes from Pseudomonadota bacterium, assembly GCA_009936775.1. Classification (GTDB taxonomy): domain Bacteria; phylum Pseudomonadota; class Gammaproteobacteria; order Pseudomonadales; family Azotimanducaceae; genus UBA4421. The sequence goes on along the minus strand of JAACDW010000250.1, from coordinate 10,371 downwards.
CATCAAGTCGCGCATCATTGCCGAAGAATTCTCCAGAGCCCGGGTTAATGCTGGGCTTGGTGGTCAGGGCATTTCCATGTTGGTCCCCACGCTGCTGGAAATGGGCACCCAAGAACAAAAAGAACAGTTCATCCGACCAACCATTATGGGCGAAATGCTCTGGTGTCAGGGTTACTCCGAACCCGGTGCGGGTAGCGATTTGGCCGCCCTTTCTACTGCTGCAGTGCTGGACGGCGATGAGTGGGTCATTAATGGCCAAAAAATCTGGACCAGTACAGCGCAAATCGCGGACTGGATTTTCTGCTTGGTGCGCAGCGAACCCGATGCCCCGAAACATAAGGGCATCTCCTTCTTGCTGTTCGACATGAAAACTCCGGGCATTGAAGTTCGCCCGCTGGTGGATATGACCGGCCACGCGAATTTCAACGAAACCTTTTTTACCGACGTGCGCGTACCCAAGCATCAAATCGTTGGAGAACGCGGCCAAGGTTGGCAGGTGGCGAACGCCATTCTCGGCCATGAACGAGAAACCCTCGCCCCGGCCAATACCGCTCAAACTCGAGTCAACGCGTTAGTGGATCTGATGAAGAACGAAACCGCCGACGGTGCCCGCTTAGTCGACAATCCGGTTTACCGCGATCGCCTAATGAAGCTTCAGGGCAAGGTAATGGCCATGCGTTTTAACGAGCTGAGAGTGCTGTCCGCGCGACTCAACCCGGGGCAAGATCCGGGCTTGGCGCGCATGATCAGCAAGCTGGAAGGTACCGAGCTACGCCACGACATTGAAGGCTTGGCCATCGACGTTATGGGCGAGATCGGACTCGCCTACGAGGACAATCCGCATCTGCGCGGTTCCGGCAGTTGGCAGCGCGAATACATGTATTTCTTGGGCCTCATCATCGGCGGCGGCACCTCGCAGATTCAGAAGAACATCATCAGCGAACGTGGCCTCGGCATGCCACGGGAACCTAAATTCGAGAAGGCGAGCTAATCATGCAATTTGGACTTTCAGAAGAGCAGATAATGCTGCGCGACAACATCAACCGTTTCTTGGATGACAATTCGTCACTGGATCGCGTTCGCGCCTTTGCAGACGGCGGCGACGATGCGGATATTTGGGCAGGTCTATCAGAGCTGGGGGTGCCAGCACTGCTGGTGCCTGAAGAACAAGGCGGCATTGGCCTGACCCCACTGGACGCCGCCATTGTTGCCGAATGTTTGGGCGCGCATATTGCACCCACACCCTTTCTCGGCACTGCGGTTATGGCCCCTACCGCTTTGGCAGCCAGTGACGGTGATCACGATGCGTTGCTCGCGGACATTGCCGCAGGCACACACCGGGTCGGCATAGCCTTCGGTGAGGCAGTAAAGCGCCGCAACGATGCCCATGTAGAAGTTCGCGGCGAGCACATGTTCGGCACATCACTGTTTGCGTTCGATGCTGACGCTGACTCCTATTTGGTAGCGGATCAGAACAAGCACCTGTATCTGATTGCCGCCAGCGACCCGGGGTTGCAGCGCACCCACCTGACTACCGTAGACAAGACACGCCGCACGGTTGAGCTGACCTATGACAGCGTCACAGCCCAGTGCATTAGCCGTGACGTTAAAGTCTTCGAGGCGGTACTGGATATTGGCCGGGTTGCCATCGCGGCAGATACGCTTGGCGCAGCCCAGAACATGCTTGATCAAGCGGTGCAGTACGCAAAGCAGCGCGAGCAATTCAACCGGCCCATCGGCAGCTTTCAGGCGGTAAAACATATGTGCGCAGAAATGGCCGCCCAGCTAGAACCCTGCCGCTCCATGGTTTGGTTTGCCGGTCATGCACTGGCTGAGCTGCCTGAGGAAGCCCGGGTAACGGCATGCCATACCAAGGCACACCTTGCCGAGGTGGCGCAATTTATTGCCAAAACGTCTACCGAGGTGCATGGCGGCATGGGCTTTACCGACTTGGTAGGCCTGCACTATTGGTTTAAGCGCTGCGGAGCCAATCGGCAATGGCTTGGTGCACCAGAATTTATTCGTCAGGAAGCGGCAGTGCTGCAAGGTTTGGTCACGGATTAATAGCGCGCTGCCGGACCCGCTCGGCTAACCGGTTGACTGAACGCAAGCAACCACCGGCTGTTGTTGCCGTTATGGCAGTCACTGCGGGCGCACTGATTTTGGGTGCGACCACTGCCGCATTGCGCGAAATCGATATCGGCAGCACGGCGGCAGGCTTTTGGCGCGTGGCACTGGCGCTACCGGTGCTGGCGCTTATGATCTTCATTTCTGCGCAACGCAGCGGTAACAGCATTCAGCGTCCAAACCGACACCAAGCCAAACTACTGCTGCTGGCGAGTTTTTGTTTCGCTGGCGATCTACTGTTCTGGCACTTGTCTTTGATCCATACCTCGCTTGGCAACGCGACATTTCTGGCAACGCTTTCCAGCCTCTGGGTGCCGCTCACGGCCTGCCTGTTTTTGCGCCAACATCTGTCGCGAAGTTTTGTTGCTGGCACTGCCGCGGCGCTGCTGGGTTCGAGTAGTTTGATTAGTGCACATCTTGGCTCTGGCGACTGGCTCGGTGACCTCTACGGCTTGCTGACAGGATTTTTCTTTACCGGCTACATCCTCAGCGTAGACCGCTGCCGCGACACCCTGTCGACAACGGATACCCTGTTCTATTCCTCCGCAGTTTGCGCAGCTCTGCTGTTGCCGCTGGCGGTTGTAGCTCAGCAAGTGGCTGGCGAGGCCGTACTGCCAACCTCACTCACAGGTTGGCTTAGCGTGATCGCGCTTGGCCTGTTTGCTCACCTCATTGGGCAAGGGCTGGTGGCCTTTGGTGTGGGCAGCCTCAACGCCAGTCTGGCCGCGGTCATTTTGTGCCTTGAGGGTGTGGGAGCCATGACGGTTGGCGCGCTGTTCTACGCAGAAGCGCGCGGCGTCTTAGACCTTGTTGCAGTGCTTTGCATTATCGCAGGTATCGCTTTGGCTCAGCGCAATGCCGCCGTCTAGGCAGATGTCATAGCTCCGTCTTAGCGTCGACGTAGCGAAAAGTCTGGCTAAGTCATGGCTTCGTCACAGAGCTTGCTCGCAGCCGTGCTAAAGTACGAGCTTCTACTTAAGACAGCACCACATGCCTCCCGTCAGCAACGCTTCACCCGCTACTGCCCCGCCGCCCGAACATTACGATATTTTCATTATCGGCGGCGGTATTAACGGCGCTGGTGTGGCGCGCGACGCCGCCGGGCGCGGCTATCGGGTCGCACTCTGTGATTCTGGGGATTTTGGCTCTGGCACTTCTTCTGCTTCGACAAAGCTCATTCATGGCGGCCTGCGCTATTTGGAGCATTACAAGTTCCGCTTGGTTCGCGAAGCGCTGCGCGAACGCGAGCGACTTTGGCAGTTAGCGCCGCATATTATTTGGCCGATGCGCTTTGTCCTACCCCACCACCGAGGTCTACGACCGCAGTGGCTGCTGCGACTGGGCTTATTTATTTACGATCACCTAGGTGGCCGCAAACTGTTACCGCCAGCAAGCCGCATCGAGTTGGGCCAAGACGCAGCCGGGGATGTTCTACAGTCTGCATTTGTTACCGCCTTTGAGTACTCGGACTGCTGGGGCGAGGATTCGCGCTTGGTCATTTTGAATCTTCGTGACGCGTGGATGAATGGTGCCAGCATCATGCCACGCAGTAAGTTAGTGAACGCAGAATTTGCGCAAGACACGTGGCACCTCACCATTGCGGCGTCTAACGGCGAACTGCGCTATGTCAACGCAGATCAACTGGTTAACGCTGCTGGGCCTTGGGTGGATCAGGTGCTGCGCCAAGCCTTGGGCCGGAACGACAGCGACAACATCCGCTTGGTTGGCGGCAGTCATATCGTTATTAAGCGCAAGCTACCGGACCGCCGGGCCTATTTGTTCCAAGCCGACGATGGGCGTGTGATCTTCGCCATCCCCTACGAAACCGACTTCTTGCTGATTGGCACCACAGACAATGACGATGTGAGCCTGCATCAGCCAGCAGAAATTACTCAGGCGGAGGTTCAATATCTGTGCGATATGGCGTCACAATACCTGCGCGAGGCGGTAACACCCGAAGACGTGGTCTGGCACTTTTCCGGTGTACGGCCGCTTTTTGATGATGGCGCCAGTGCCGCCACTGAAGCCACCCGCGACTACGTTATTGTGCAAGATCAGGAAACTCAGGGCAGGCTGATCAATATTTTCGGTGGAAAAATCACCACCTACCGAAAATTAGCGGAAGAGGTGCTGGCGTTAATCGACAAACTGGCCATGCGCAAGACTCGAAAATGGACGGCAACTGCTGCCCTGCCCGGCGGCGACTTTCCCGCCAACGATTTTGCTAGCCTAGTTGCACGAGCTGTCCAGGATTTCCCCTTTGTTGAGAAAGCGTTAATCGAACGACTGGCCCGCCTCTACGGCACCAGACTCTGGCTACTGCTCGCTAGCTGCAACAGCGCTGCGGACTTGGGCCGACACTTTGGCGCCGGGCTATATCAGGTAGAGGTGGATTATCTGGTGGCGGAAGAATGGGCGCAGCAAGCGCAAGACATCGTCTTTCGGCGAACCAAGCTGGGCTTGCGCATGCAGTCTGAGCAGATAGACGCATTGGCAGACTATTTGCGTACCGCTGAAGTCGGGTTGGCGACTACGCAGAGCTAGCAACACGCCGATAGTTTAACGCGTTGCCGGTCTTGCCACATACCTCAATGGCCTGCATATGCCGCAAACAATAGGCCAACTGCTGCGCCAGCGCCTTGGGCTGCCCCATACTTAAAGCCAAGTCATTGGTGGTAAATTCTTCCGGCAGTTCTTGCTCCGCGAAAGCCCACAACTCGTTAGCGCAGTGCAGCCGGTACCGCTCCACAATATTCAGCAAGTGCCGGCCCTTGCGCCGCCAGCCGCCGCGCCCGCGCCGCGCCTTGGGATCATAGGTTTGCACCTCTTCCTCCTCTGTAAGCACCACTTCTACCGTAAAGTTCGGATGACTGAGCAAACCGGGGATGTACACCAGTTCGCGTAAAATATGCACGAGCGCACCATGCTTAGGCGAACGCCGACGGGTGAACTCGCCGGTATCGGCGTCCTGAATGCGCAACAAATACTTGGCCTTGGCAATGGGGTGAATCAACACCACCGGACCAAGATCGGCCAAGGCCTGCATCTTGCGGCCCAAGCCGCTAAAGCTTGAGGTCTGCACCTCGTAGATCACCCCATCGCGCACCACATCGGCAACGAAGCCAGCAAAAGGCACTTCTGCGCGACCGTTGTCACCGAGGTAGTGTTGCTTAAGCGCGGCGTGCAGCGCGCCTTCGTTGAGTATGCCAATATCTGCCATACCCCAGAGTAACCGCTGGCCCAGCTTGGACGCTAGGGTTGCGCCAAAAATGAGGCTTACTGTGCAAGAACATAACCTATGGCTGATTACTGTAGACACGCCCACGGGCCAGCAGCAGGGGTCGCTTGAACTGCACCTGAGCGACGACAGTTGGCAAGGCCGCTTGTTCAATGACAGCGGTGAGTTGGCGATCAAAAATGGCAAGATCAATGCCGAGAGCCTAAGCTGGGAGGTGAGGCTTGCTCAGCCTATTGCTATGACCATCGCCTGCCACGCCCGCGTGAATGGCAACACAATGGAGGGTGTGGCAACGGTTGCAGCTTTTGGAGACATCAACTTTACTGGCACTGCGGTGACCGAGGGTCACGCAGACCTGTAAACAGCGAATAAGGGAGAGAAATGAGCTGGGAACAAGAGCTTAAGGAAATGGCGCACCGGTCGGGCTTGGCCGACGCCATGGGCGGCGAAGAAAAAGTCGCCCGTCAGCACGAATTCAACAAACTCACCATTCGTGAGCGCATCGGCCACATCGCCGACGGCGAGTCTTTTCACGAGTTGGGCAAGCTGGCCGGCGTCGGCGAATACGATGACGACGGCAACCTGACCCACTTTACCCCGTCGAATTTTGTCTTCGGCACCGCCGAGATTGACCAGCGACCGGTTATTTTGTCGGGTGATGACTTCACTGTGCGCGGCGGTTCAGCCGACGCCTCCATCGCAGGCAAACGAGTCCAAGCCGAGGGCCTAGCCGCTGAGCTACGACTGCCGCATATTCGCTTAGTCGATGGCATGGGCGGCGGCGGCTCGGTAAAAACCATTGAAACCGCAGGACGTACCTACATTCCAGAGCTGCGCGGCTGGGAAACCATTGTCTCGCATCTGAGCATCGCGCCATCGGTGTCGCTGGCGCTGGGTTCAGTGGCGGGCATCGGTGCCGCCAGAGTAGCCACCTCCCATTACTCGGTGATTGTCAAAAACAGCGCCCAAATGATGATTGCCGGCCCGGCTCTTGTGGATTGGGCGAGCTTGGGGGATGTCAGCAAGGAAGAACTTGGCTCCTATAAAATCCACACCCGAAACGGTGCCATCGACGACGAGGCCGACAGCGAACAGGAAGCTTTTGAAATGGCACGCCGGTTTTTATCCTACCTGCCCAGCAGCGCCGACGAACTGCCGCCGCTGAGCGAGTGCGTCGATGACCCACAGCGCGAGGACGAGGCGTTGCTGTCCATCGTGCCGCGTGACCCTCGACAGGTTTATAAGATGCATAGCGTGCTGGAGAGTGTCTGCGATGCCGATTCGTTTTTTGAAATCGGCAAAAAGTGGGGCCGTTCCATCATTACCGGGTTGGCCCGCCTGAACGGCATCCCCGTGGCCATTTTCGCCGAGAACCCCAGAGTTTATGGCGGCGCTTGGACCGCAGATGCAGCAAACAAGTTGATACGCCTGATGGATTTAGCTTCGACCTTCCACCTTCCCGTCATTCACCTAGAAGACTGTCCGGGCTTTTTGATTGGCAAGCAGTCCGAGGAAGAAGGCACCATTCGCGCCGGCGCATCGGCGCTTGCCGCCATGGGGCAGCTCACCACGCCGTTCTGCTGCGTGGTAATCCGTAAGGCCTTTGGCGTCGCAGGCGGGGCGAATCACAAGCCCGGCAGCCATCACTTTCGCGCGGCTTGGCCCTCTGGCGACTGGGGCTCCCTACCCATTGAGGGCGGCATAGAAGTCGCCTACAAAGCCGAAATAGCAGAGGCCGAAGATCCTGAAGGTCATTTGGCCAAGATCAAGGAACGGTTGAATCGCCTACGCTCGCCCTACCGCAGCGCGGAGTATTTCGAGATAGAAGAAATCATCGATCCGCGTAAGACCCGCAGCTATCTGTGTCAGTGGGCGAGGCTGGCGCGCAAGGCGCTGCGCACAGATCCACCAAACTTTGGCTACCGGCCATAGCTAACAGCAACAGCGAACCAACTGTCATACCTAGGAGTCAGCATGAGCGAGGGCTTTCGACAACATTCGTACCAGCCGCCAGAAGGCGCAACCGAAGTCATTTTAGTGCGCCATGGCGAATCTCGTGCGGCAACTAAGGAAAATCCGTTTCCCTTGGTTGACGGTCACGGCGATCCGGAGCTACACCCAAACGGTGAGCAACAGGCCCTCGCTGTAGGCGAGCGTTTAAAAGACGAGCAGATTGACGCCATTTATGTCACCTCACTGCAGCGCACGGTGCAGACGGCGGCGCCATTGGCCACACACCTAGGGATGACGACTCGGCTGGAGGCGGACCTACGCGAGGTTTGCTTGGGCGAATGGGAAGGCGGTTTACTGCGCATGAAAGCGGCAGCAGGTGACCCCTTATTTGTGCAATTGCAGGCCGAAGAACGCTGGGATGTCATTCCCGGAGCCGAGAGTTGGGCAACATTGAATGCACGCATCACCGCAGCCCTTGGACGAATTCATCAGGCACACGCCAATCAAAAAGTTGTCGCGGTGGTTCACGGTGGTGTGGTCGGGCATATTCTCGCCCACGCAACCGGAGCCGCTCCCTTTGCTTTCAACGGTGCAGACAATGGGTCGATTTCGCGCATCGTGTTGCATTAAGACGGCATTAAAGTGCGGTCGTTTAACGACAACCTGCATGTGCTGAGCACGCTACATGTCGGCAGCGGCCAACTGACCTAGCGCCGCTCAATCAGCGGGCGGTTGCAGCAGCGCTGCAATAACCGCCTCCAGCTCTTGGGGTGGCAGGTCTTTGAGCTCACCCATCCGCTCATAGGTAGCCGCCGCGCCAGCGTGAAAGGCATCGGGCAGCCCCATATCTGAGTAGGTTTCGCTGATCTCAAGCATCTCGCCGACAAATCGCCAGGCCTTGCCCGAGGTCATTTGCGCCGTGCGTTGGCTGCGCTTGAGTAGGTCTGGGGCCGAGATCGCCCATTCTTGATGCAGCGCATCGGTAACCCCTCCCGCCGCAGCCAAAGCATTTACCGATAGCAGCAGCGCACTGGCCCCCTTGCTGTAGGCGGCGTAGCTCATCTTCAGCATGGACGCGGCGACATGGCCTGCGCCGTCGTCATGGCTCATGGGCATCGCAATGGCCTGCAGCGCCCCGGCACTGAACCAATCCGCCACTGCGGTGGCATGATGACCCGACAAATACAGGCGCGTCGTCCCGGGCTGTAGTGCTGGTGGACCAATCACGCCGCCATCCACATAGGCCCCAACGCCAACCGTGTCGGCAATTTTCAGCGCCGTTGAAGGCGCTAGCGCGTTGGCGTCGATATACAAACCGGTAAAACCGGTGGCGTGAATGCGTTCAGCGAGCGCGCGAGCCCCATGGGGCGGACAAATGCTGATAAGCGCGTCGGCCCAGCCAGCAATATCGTCGAGGCCGTTAAAGGCCTGCAGGGCCCTCGCACGCTGCTTGGTTTGCTCGCTGCGTCCTGCTGCTACCCAGCCCACACAATGGCCGCTGTCTTTGAGGGTCTGCGCAATGGTGACTCCCATAGCACCGGGATGCAGTACGCCTATGTTCATCGACTTCGGATTTAGCGGCTCAGGCTTATTTTCGGTCATTTGCGACTATTTTCGATAGTCCAGGGGTGGCTCGCGATCACCCAACAACGCCGCATAGACAAAGTCCGGCCCTTGGGAACGCTGCAGTTCAGCCTTGGCGGCAACGACGACATCTGGCTGCAATATCAGCTGTGCGGCGGATTTCGCCAGTAAGCGCGCAGCCAACCCCATGCCCTTGTGGCCAATACTCATGCCCCCGGCGGCCACTGCTTGCCAGCTATGCGCAGGGGTGCCCGGCACCCATGTCGCGGTGGTAAAGCCAACCGTTGGCACCAGCCAGCTAACATCGCCCACGTCGGTGGAACCCATGGACTGGCGCACCCGATAGGGGGCTACGGTTTGCTCTGAGCCAAGATCGCGGCGCGGCGCAATTAGGGTTTTCCGAATGGTCTGGGCAAATTCTTGTTCCGCTGGGCTGTATTGAACCCCACCCATGTTGACTAGGTTGTCGTTCACCAGCTTAGCCAAGGTAAGGTTTGGCAACACAGGATAGTTGCCGTGCATTACTTCCACATCGACCCGCGTACCCGTGCCCATGGCCGCAGCCTGCGCTGCTTTTTCCACCCGCTCGAACAACTTCACCACCTGATCTTTATCGGGGTGACGCACGTAGTAATAAACCTGTGCAGTTTCCGGCACGATATTGGGGGCATCACCACCGTCGGTTATCACGTAGTGCAGGCGTGCTGTTTGCGGCACATGCTCGCGCATCAGATTGACCATGAAGTTCATGGCCTCAACGCCGTCTAGCGCCGAGCGGCCACGGTCCGGTGCGGAGGCCGCATGCGCGGCACGCCCAGTGAAGGTAAAGCGCCCGGATTTATTCGAGGTGGTGCTTGATGGTGACGCTGAGTTGCCATCAGAAGGATGCCAGTGCAGTACCACATCGACATCGTCAAAAACGCCTGCGCGGGCCAAATAGACTTTGCCAGAACCGCCCTCTTCGGCTGGTGTGCCAACCAGCTTGATGGTGGCGCCAATACGGTTGACGCGCAGCCACTGTCTGAGCGCAACTGCAGCTTGGGCAGATGCGGCGCCAAACAGGTGATGACCGCAGGCATGGCCTGCCCCGTCTTGCTCAGTGATTTGCCGCGTTGGGGTCGCCGCCTGATTGAGTCCGGGCAGCGCATCAAATTCCGCAAGAATGGCCAGCACTGGGGTAGTTCCGCTGGCCTGTGGTGAACGATAGGTAGCAACGAAGGCGGTAGGAATGGCGCCTGCATTGGTCTCGACGGAAAATCCGTTAGCACCCAGATAGCTTTGCAACTCCGCACTGCTTTGGTATTCCTGATACCCCAGTTCCGCTAGACGCCAAAGCTTATCTGCAAGCGCCACTCCGGCTGCCTGCTGATCTTCGGCCAAGTTGGCAGCATCAGCCGAGAGCGCCTCGATACGCGGATCCGCCGGAAGCTGGGACTGAGACTGAGACTGGGACTGGGACTGGGACTGGG
>JAACDW010000249.1 GCA_009936775.1 Pseudomonadota bacterium | reverse complement strand
GCTGGGGATCAGTGGCGGCATAGCTGCCTATAAAACACCAATCCTTGTACGCCGGTTAATCGAAGCCGGTGCGCAAGTTCAGGTAGTGATGACAGCAAATGCGCACAAATTTGTGACCGCTACCTCGTTACAAGCCGTTAGCGGTAATCCGGTACGAGAGGATCTATGGGACCCTGCAGCGGAGGCGTCCATGGGCCATATTGAGCTGGCCCGCTGGGCAGACCAGATACTCATCGCCCCGGCCAGCGCCAGCGTCATCGCAAGGCTGGCGAATGGTGAGGCCTCAGACCTTTTAAGCACTCTGTGTTTGGCGAGTCCCGCAGCCATTAGCATTGCGCCAGCCATGAACCAGCAGATGTTCCAGCATCCCGCAGTACAGCGGAATCTGGCCACCCTAAGGAAGGACGGCTACCGCATTATTGGACCCGACAGCGGCGATCAGGCCTGCGGCGATCAAGGTCCCGGCAGAATGACCGAACCCGAAGACTTAATACTAGCCTTGACCCAGCAGCAACTGGCGACCACTGGGACAAGCGCCACCGCCTTGCATGGTCGTAAGGTGATCGTCACAACCGGCCCAACCCGAGAAGCTATTGACCCCGTGCGCTACATCTCCAACCACAGCTCGGGGCTGCAAGGCTTAGCCATCGCCGAAGCAGCGCGACGCGCAGGGGCCAATGTAATTGTGGTCGCGGGTCCGGGAGTACCCGAGACCCATGGCGACATTGAGCGCGTGAACGTCATCACTGCCCAGCAGATGCACGATGAGGTACATGCCCATCTGACGGACACAGACCTTTTTATCGGGGTTGCCGCAGTTGCCGACTACCGCCCCGCGAACGCGGCTGCGCAAAAGATCAAGCGGCACAAGCAGCAAGCCGAGGTGCAATTCGCGCTCGTACAAAACCCAGATATTATCAGCAGCGTGGCCCAGACAGGCAGCGCTAAAGTCGTTATTGGGTTTGCCGCTGAAACCAACGACACCCTGCAAAATGCCCGAGACAAACGCGCGCGCAAAGGATTGGACGCCATCGTTGTAAACGACGTGTCAGACCACAGCATTGGCTTCAACAACAGCGACAATGCCGTAACCTTGATCCATGAGCGGGGCGAGGTGGAATTTGCTCGGCAACCGAAAACGGCCATTGCCGAAAAACTCGTGACGCAAATCACCGACCTTTTCGCAGCAAACCTCGAACACTAAACGTTTCCAACAGCAGTAAAGGACCCCACAGACCATGACCGACTCCGCCGCAGTGGCCGACATAGATCCGGGTATTTTTCGCGCCTACGACATTCGGGGCATTACGACGCAAAACCTTACCGAAGAAGTGGTCTACTGGATTGGCCGCAGTTTTGCCACTGCGGCCTTAGCCGAGAATCAAGCAACCGTGGTCGTAGGCCGTGACGGCCGCCTTTCCAGTCCCGGTCTGGAGGCAGCCCTGAGCCGCGGTTTGTGTGAGGGCGGTGCGAATGTGATTAGCGTAGGTCTGGTGCCCACGCCGCTGTTGTACTTTGCAACTCACGAGTTGCAAACCGGGACTGGCATTATGATAACCGGCAGCCACAACCCGCCAGAGTACAACGGCCTGAAAATGATGATTGGCGGCGTTACCTTGGCGGAAGAACGCATTCAAACGCTGCTACAAAATTTACAGAACAATACCCTGAGCCGCGGTAACGGCCAGACTTCGAACACCGATATCGTCGCCGCCTATACCGACAAAATGCTACCGGTTTGCCAGCTCGAGCGGCCACTCAATGTGGTTGTCGATTGCGGCAATGGCGTGGCTGGCGGCATCGCGCCTGCCATCATTGAAGCCTTGGGTTGCACTGTGACGCCGCTGTTTTGCGAGGTAGACGGCAACTTCCCCAATCACCACCCGGATCCAGCGGAGCCGGAAAACCTTGAAGACGTTATCGCCAAGGTGCAACACACCGGTGCCGATGTGGGCTTGGCCTTTGACGGCGACGGCGACCGCTTAGGGGTCGTGACGCCTGCCGGTGAGATCATCTGGCCAGACAAGCTGATGATGTTTTTTGCCGAAGACATCTGCCAGCGCAACCGCGGCGAGACCGTTATCTTCGATGTGAAGTGCAGCAAGCACTTACCATCCGTTATTCGCCAAGCGGGCGGTGAGCCGCTGATGTGGAAGACCGGTCACAGTCATATTAAGGCCAAGATCAAGGAAACCAATTCACCCTTGGCAGGCGAGTTCAGCGGCCACCTGTGTATTGTGGAAAACTGGTATGGCTTCGACGATGCGATTTTCGCCGCAGGACGCCTGCTGCAGTTGCTCAGCCAAACCACGGCCAACGCAGACGAGTGCTTTGCGAAATATCCGGTGACCGTAACCACCCCGGAGATCAAGATTCAAACCTCAGAAGAGCATAAGTTCACAGTCATGCAGGCGCTGTCTGCAACTGGCGACTTTGGCCAAGGGACAATGACGCTCATTGATGGCATTCGCGTCGACTTCGACAACGGCTGGGGATTGATTCGGCCATCGAATACCAGTCCCGTGCTGTCGCTGCGCTTCGAGGCTGATTCCGAGGCGGCGCTGGATGACATTCAGACCTTGTGCCAAACCGAGCTGCAGAAGGTTGACGGCTCTTTGGCATTTCGTTAATTGCACTATCATGGGCGTGGCATAACCCATGCCACCACCCCATTGCAGGAGTATGGACAGCGCTATGACCGCATCCAATGACAACATCACCAGTCAGGTTCTTACTGAAGCGCTGCCCTACATCAGGCGCTTTCATGGCACCACGGTGGTGATCAAATATGGCGGCAATGCCATGACCGAGGCGGCGCTCAAGGACAGTTTTGCTGCTGACGTAGTGCTGATGAAGCTGGTGGGCATTAATCCCGTGGTCGTACACGGCGGTGGCCCGCAGATCGGCGACCTGCTCGCCCGACTGAATATCGAATCCAAATTTGTTAACGGCATGCGTGTCACCGACTCGGCAACCATGGACGTTGTGCAAATGGTGCTCGGAGGACTCGTCAATCCGGACATTGTTTCACTGATTAATACCCACGGCGGCCGCGCTGTTGGCGTTACCGGCAAGGACGGCAATCTGATTCAGGCCGAGAAAATGCCAATGACCATTGCCTCAAATGATGCCGGGGCCAGCGCGCCGGAAATTATCGACATTGGTCATGTGGGAACTATTACCGGCATTCAGGTAGACGTGCTCAATACCTTGGTGCAGTCAGAATTTATTCCGGTTATCGCGCCCGTAGGTGTCGGCAAACAGGGCGAGTCTTACAATATCAATGCCGACATTGTCGCCGGTGCGGTCGCTCAAGCCTTGGGCGCGGAAAAACTGGTGCTGCTGACCAACACGCCGGGTATTTTAAACGCCGGCAAAGAGACCCTTTCGTCCCTCACGAAAACTGAGGTAGAGGCGCTTATTGCCGACGGCACCATTACTGAGGGCATGCTGCCCAAGGTCGACTGCGCATTGGACGCGGTATCCGGCGGCGTTAACAGCGTCACCATTGTTGACGGCCGTGTGCCGCACGCGCTGCTGCTGGAAGTCTTCACCGACTCGGGTGTGGGCACGCAAATTCTCAGCGCTCAGGCAGACCATGCCTAGAGCCAGCCGCAAGCCAGAAATCCTGCAGGCCCTAGCGCATATGCTGGAGGCCAACCCGGGCGGCAAAATCACCACGGCAAAGCTGGCGCGCGAAGTGGGTTTATCCGAAGCAGCCCTGTACCGGCATTTTCCGAGCAAGGCCAAAATGCTTGAAGGGCTGATTGAGTTCATTGAAGAAACAATTTTCCCGCGCATGGCAGCCATCGCTCGGCAGGCCCAAAGTCAGCCAGCGAATGGTCAGCCTGCCAAATGCCACGACATCGTGCTGCTCGTGCTGACCTTTGTGGAGCGTAACCCGGGATTCGCCAGACTCTTCGTTGGTGACGCGTTACAGGGCGAAACGGATCGATTGCGTGCGCGCATGCGTCAATTGTTGGACCGCATTGAAACTCAGCTGCGGCAAATTTTACGCGACCTTGCGCTACAGACAGACCCGCTACCGGGCAACCAACCCAATACCTTGGCCAAGGTGTTAATGACTGTTATCGACGGTCGAATTGCTCAGTTTGTGCGCAGTGAGTTTAAGCACAAACCAACAGAAGACTGGCAAGCAACATGGCTGGTGATCGAGCGTGGTATTTTCGCGGCTTAAGCCACGGGCTTAGCCTGCACAATACTTTTCAACATAGGCCTGCATCGCGCCAACAGCGGCTGGATCGGCTGAGTGCTGTTGCAGGTAATCCAGTACGTCGGCAACGTGAGCGATGCTGACCACCGGCGCGGCCAACTCCGCGGCAAGCTCTGTGACCGCCGTAGCGGCGGCACCGGGCATCAGTTCTGCTCGATCCATGGCAATAACCACGCCAGCAATAGCCGCACCCTGAGCCCGAATCAGCTCGGCCGCACCGCGAATTGCCTTACCCGACGTCAGCACATCATCAAGCATCAGTACCCTGCCGTGCACCTGCGCGCCGACCAGCATCCCTCCCTCGCCATGGTCCTTGGCTTCTTTACGGTTATAAGCCACGCCCACATCGACGCCCTGCTGAGCCATTGCCACGGCAGTAGCCACCGCGATCGGTATGCCTTTATAGGCTGGTCCAAACAGCAGATCGAACTCAATTCCCGAGCGCAGCACTGCTGCCGCATAGGCCGCACCCAAGCGTGCGAACGCTGCACCCGCAGCCACCGACCCGAGATTGAAAAAGTAGGGACTTACGCGCCCTGAGTTGAGGGTAAAGCTGCCAAATTTCAGCACGTCTTGCTGCACCAAAAATTCGATGAACTGATGCTTATCTGGCTGGCTATCGGTCTGCTTGTCGGTCTCCTTTGCCGTCATAGTAAAACCCTAGGCTAACGCCGCCTGCTGCAACTGAAGCAGCTGCTCGGTGCCCGCCTCGGCTAACTCAATTAAGGCGTTCAACTCAGTCTTGGTAAAGGGCGCCGCCTCGCCCGTGCCCTGCAGCTCGATAAAGCCATCGCCCAGCCGCACGACATTCATATCCGTTTCGGCATTGGAATCTTCGGCGTAATCCAAATCGAGAACTGGTGTGCCCTTATAAATTCCTACGCTAACCGAGGAAACGAAGCCAACCAGCGCGTCCTCGGCAGGAATGCTGCGTATCGCATCGGCTAGGGCCAGCGCGCCACCGGTAATGGACGCAGTTCGTGTGCCGCCATCTGCTTGGATCACATCGCAATCGACACGAATCGTACGCTCACCGAGTTTTTTCATATCGACCATGGCGCGCAGGGAACGACCGATTAAACGCTGAATCTCCACCGTGCGGCCATTTTGTTTACCCCGCGCCGCCTCTCGATCGTTACGCGTATTGGTTGCACCGGGCAGCATGCCGTACTCAGCAGTAACCCATCCCTCGCCGCGCCCACGTAAAAATCCCGGCACTGAATTTTCCAGCGAAGCCGTACAAATCACCTTCGTATCACCAAATTCCACTAACACCGACCCAGCCGCATGCTTCGTGAACTGTCGGGTGAAGCGGACATTTCTCAACTCGTTATTGGCTCGTCCACTGGGTCGCATGTTTTCTCCTGCTAGGTTGGCAATGGCTGCGAAAGGTAAGGAAGTTAGACGGCTGACACAATATAAATTTGTCTTGGAGCCAACATCTCACGCCAACGAGATGGGTTAGACTAGGGGCTTTACACAAAAGACAACCCTGCATGAGCCAGATGTACAGTATGACCGGCTTCGCGCGAGCTGAGCACAAAGCCACCGATTACCACCTTGTATGGGAACTCAAGAGTGTCAATCACCGCTATTTGGAAACCGCTTTCCGCTTGCCAGAGTCGCTACGCGGTGTGGAACGAAGCCTGCGCGACAGGGCGCGAAGCGTACTCGCCCGCGGCAAGCTCGACGCAGGCTTGAAGCTCGACCTGCTGCCGTCGGCTGGCACGCTGAGTATCGACAACAGCCTCCTCGACACGCTGCTGCAAAGCGCAGAGCAAATCGGCGCAAAAGTGCCGGCAGCGGCACCGCTAACGCAGCATCAACTGTTGTCTTGGCCCGGCGTGCTGAGCGCTTCAGATACCGTGCTAACTGACCTTGAAACCGACGCCATCGAGTTGTTTGATGAGGCTCTGCAACAACTGCTGGCAGCCCGGCGCGCAGAAGGCTCTGGGCTACGCGACATCGTTACCAGCGCGCTCACGTCGATCGGCGCGCAGATTGCCGCCCTGGAGCCCTTCGCTGCAGAGCTACCAGCCTTGCAACGGCGCAAGCTGCAGCAACGGGTGGATGAACTGGCGAGCAAGATTGACGCTGATCGCATGGCCCAAGAGGTTGTTTTGCTGGCGCAAAAGGCCGATGTGCGCGAAGAGATCGACCGACTGAAAATTCATGTAGCCCAGGGCCTGCAGCTGATCAGCGGCGACGGTCCGCATGGCCGACGGCTAGACTTTTTAAGTCAGGAGCTAAACCGCGAAGCAAATACCCTCGGGGCGAAGGCCATTTGCAGTGAAACCTCTAACGCCTCTATCGAGTTAAAGGTCATCGTTGAGCAAATCCGCGAACAGGTGCAAAACATCGAATAAGTTATCGCGCTGGCGCCCCAGCAGAGCAGCCAGGGGGCGAAAAAACCAACACGCGCTCTGTTAAAGCTCAAACAACCTTGATTAGAATGTTCTTTATCAACCGTAGACATCTGCAACGCAGCACAAGAATAACTCATGCAAACCGGTAATCTTTTTCTCGTTTCAGCGCCATCGGGCGCAGGCAAAACCTCCATCGTCAACGCTGCCCTCGCTGCCGATTCCCAGCTGGTCGTCGCTGTCAGTCATACCACTCGAGCAGCCCGAGGCGGTGAGGTCGATGGCGAGAACTATCATTTCGTTAACGATGAAGAATTCACCCAAATGATCGAAGCCGGTAGCTTTATTGAGCACGCCAACGTTTTCGGCAAGCGCTACGGCACGGCGAAAGCTGAAGTAGCAGCCAAACGTGGCATGGGCCGCGATGTCATTCTTGAAATTGATTGGCAGGGCGCAGAACAGGTCCGTGCCAGCATGCCTGAAGCCATAGGCGTTTTTGTTTTACCTCCCTCCGTTGACGCATTAGCTGCGCGGCTAACGGCACGCGGCGAAGACACCGCCGAAAGCATTGAAAAGCGACTTAGCGAGGCCAAGCTTGATATGTCGCAAGCCGTGCACTTCGACTACTTGGTGATTAACGCAGTTTTCGATCAGGCCGTCGCTACTTTTGCCAGCATCGTACAGGCGGCGCGCTCGGCCCGAGCCATACAGCTGCAAGACCCCAACGTCAAAGCGTTGGTTGAAGCGAGTCACTGAGTCTTCGCAGTGCTGTCCAGCAGTGTTGTCGAGTGAAAGTAGTGCTGGTGAACGTTGTGCTAGTGCAGGCCTGTCTGTATCCTTCTGGCCTCTCCCGAACGATGAAACGAGAAGCTGATGGCCCGAATAACCGTTGAAGATTGCCTAGACCATGTAGATAACCGTTTTGAGCTCGTCATGCTCGCTAGCCGACGCGCTCGAGCGCTGCGCAACTACAATGTCGAAGCGCTGGTAGACGAAGAAAACGACAAGCCTACGGTCATTGCCTTGCGTGAAATCGCCAAGGGCGTGATGAGCCACGAACTCATCGACAGCCAAGAGATTGTTCCCGAAGACGAAGAAATCAACACAGATTTCAGTGTGTCGAACCTGAACGCCGGTCGACTGGGAGACGATGAGCCTGCCGCAGGCTGAGACTCGCCAAGAGTCATACTTTGTCGCCCAACTGGCGGCCGAGGCCAAGCGACCTGATGTTGCGGCCCCCGCCACCATTGACTCCCTAGTCGCTAACCTTGGTTATCTCAGCGACGAAGAAACTTCCCTGGTACGCCAAGCGCACGCCTACGCCACACAAGCCCACCAAGGCCAGCGACGGCGTACCGGCCACCCCTATATTACGCACCCCACTGCAGTAGCCCAGATACTCGCTGATATGAACATGGACCATCAGTCATTGATGGCCGCCCTACTCCACGATGTTATCGAAGACTCAGAAACCAGTCGGGCAACGCTCGGCGAACTGTTTGGCGCCTCGGTAGCAGAGATTGTTGACGGCGTTTCGAAGCTGAGCAAAATTTTTGCCAGCCGCGACGAAGCCCAAGCGGAGAACTTTCAGAAAATGGCCATGGCCATGGCGAAAGACATTCGCGTGATTATGGTCAAAATGGCCGATCGCCTGCATAACATGCGCACCATTGGCGTTATGTCTGACTCGCAGCGCAAACGCATTGCGCGGGAAACTTTGGAATTTTACGCACCTATCGCCAATCGGCTGGGCGTACAAACCATCAAGGGCGAACTGGAGGAATTGGCGTTTCGTGCCCTGTATCCGCTGCGCTCTGAGCGCATTGCCCGGGCCGTTACCGCAGCGCGCGGCAACCGCAAGGCCATGGTGGATGAAATTCAGACAGCGGTTATAGCGTCGCTGAACCGAGAGGGCATTGTTTCCGAGGTTATTGGCCGCCAGAAAAATATCTTCTCGATCTACCGCAAGATGAAGACCCAGCACAAGTCCTTTGCTGAAATTATGGATGTGTTCGGTTTTCGTATTATTGTCGACCAGCCGGACGCCTGCTACCGAGCCCTTGGGGTTGTGCACGGTTTGTATAGCCCGCTAACCGCTCGCTTCAAAGACTATATCGCCATTCCCAAAGTCAACGGCTATCAGTCACTGCATACCACGCTGATGGGACCTCAGGGCGCTCCCATCGAGGTACAGATCCGCACCAAGCAACAACAAGCGGTAGCGGAAAACGGCATCGCCGGACATTGGCTTTACCGCTCCAATAGCGACTTTGAATCGAGTCAGCAGCGCGCGCGGCAATGGGTATCGGATCTGATGGAACTGCAGAGTCGGGCCGGTAACCCGATGGAGTTTATCGAAAGCCTGAAAATCGATTTGTTTCCTGACGAGGTCTACGTTTTCACCCCCAAGGGTAAGATCCTCGAATTACCCCGTGGCGCCAGCCCGGTGGATTTTGCTTACTGCGTGCACACCGATATTGGTAACAGCTGTATGAGCTGTCGCATCGACGGTCAACTGGCACCGCTTTCCCAGCAACTGCAGAGCGGCCAACAAGTGGAGATCCTTACGGCGCCTGACAGCAAACCCAATCCGGCTTGGTTGAACTTCGCCGTTACGTCCAAGGCACGGTCGGCTATTCGCAGCGAGCTGAAGCTGCAGCAAGCCGGGCAGTCTATTGTGCTTGGCCGCAAGCTACTCAATCGCGTGCTCGGTGCCGCCGATACCAGCATCAACGACCTAGATTTTCGCCGCCTGCGGCGTGTGTTTTCCGAGTTGGGCGTGCGCAAACTTAATGAACTACTGGAGAGCATTGGCACCGGCGATGTTTCCGCACACCTAGCCGCACAAAAACTCCTGTCGGCAGATAATCCAGACTATCAGGCGATTGCGGTCGAAAGCGCAGGCCCGGTCACCATCGCTGGCGGCGAAGGCTTGGTCGTCAGCTATGGACGCTGCTGTGGCCCCATACCTGGAGACCATATTGTCGGTCATATGACCTCGGGCAAGGGCTTTGTCGTGCATGTGGAAACCTGCAACAATGTAAACGAAGTACGCAGGCGCACCCCCCACGAGATCACTCCGGCGCGCTGGACCTCTGAGGTGGAAGACGAGTTCCATACGGTGCTGCGCATTAACGTGCATCGCCGCAAGGGCATCATGGCGGAGATAGCGGCAGAGATTTCCTCCCGCGACGCCGGCGTCGAGAGCATTAACATCGAAGAGCGTAATGCCGAAATCAGTACCGTCAACGTCGGTATTACCGTGCGTAACCGTGACCATTTGGCCAAAATTGTGCGCCGACTGCGCCGCATATCTACGGTAATTAATGTCGCCAGACGCACAAGTTAGCGCTGATACCTTCCGTTAGAGACGCTGGCCGCCACACACGAACAGGAACCACTATGAGCCGCGAAACCATTCAAACTGCAAATGCCCCAAGCGCGATTGGCACCTATGCTCAGGCGGTAAAAACGCCGCCGGGCAGTATGGTGTTTATCTCTGGGCAAATTCCCTTAGTACCTAATGCAGACCCCGCCGCAATGGCCCTTGTCGGCACCGACTTTAGCGAACAGACCCATCAGGTATTTAAAAACTTGGCCGCCGTAGCCGCCGCCGCAGGTGGCAGCCTAGGCGACTGTGTGAAGTTAACAATTTACCTTGTCGATTTGGGTCAGTTTACTGCGGTGAACAAAATTATGGCCGAGTACTTTAGCGAGCCGTATCCCGCCCGCGCTGCGGTGGAAATATCCGCGCTGCCCAAACAGGCCCAAATTGAAATCGACGCCATCATGGTGCTCAGCTAACACCAGCTGATACGGATTGCCCATGGCAGTAGATCCTCAAGGCAGCATTACCCAGCTCAAGGGCGTAGGCCCCAAACTCCAACAAACGTTGGAACGCTTGGGCATCTATCGGCTACTCGACCTGTTGATTCACTTGCCCTCACGTTATCAAGATCGCTCCCAGCTCACCCCCTTGAGTGAGCTGCGCGCTGGTGATGAGTGCTTTGTCGAGGGTGAAATCATGGGCAGCAAAATCGTCTTCGGTCGAAGTCGCAGCTTCGAGGTGCTCATCAGCGATGGCACCCGAGACCTACGGCTACGTTTCTTTCATTTCAATAAATCCCAGCAGCGCATTTTGGCCGCTGGGAGAACGGTACGAGCCTTTGGTACGGTGGTCTTTATCGGCCGCAATCTGGCCATTGCGCACCCCGAGTATCAGGTCTTCGACGAGCCGCCGCCGCCGCCCAAGGCGGAGCTGGTGCCCATTTACCCAACCACTCAGGGGCTGGGCCAAGCACGCCTGCGCAATCTGACTAAGGCGTTGCAGCATTTGCCTTGGCCTAACGCGCCGGGCACGCCATTCGCGCACCTACTGTATTTGCATCAGCCCGATGACCTCAGCCGCATCGACGAAATCACCCAAGGGTTAGCGCTGGATGAACTGTGCGCCTACTACGTAGTGATGAAGCGCCGCGCCTTGAAACGCCGCAAGCAACAAGCCATAGCGCTGCCGCAAAAAGATGGACTCGGGCGCAGGCTGCTAGATAACTTAGCCTTTGAACTAACCCGCGCGCAGCAGCGAGTGGTGCGGGAAACCCTGCTGGATTTGCAGCAAGGTGTGCCCATGTTGCGCCTTGTGCAAGGCGACGTGGGCTCTGGCAAAACCATTGTCGCGGCATTTGCGGCCATTCGGTCGGTAGAGCATGGCTGCCAAACCGCAGTGATGGCGCCCACAGAGCTGCTGGCCGAGCAGCATCAGCTGAACTTTCGGCAGTGGCTAGAACCGCTGGGCATTCGGGTTGCGCTGCTCACCGGCCAAATGACTGCAAAAAACCAGCGGCAAACCCTGGCAGCCGTCGCCAGCGGCGATATTCAGGTGCTTATTGGTACCCACGCGCTGTTTCAAGACAAGGTCGCTTTCCACAAACTCGCCTTGGTCATTATTGATGAGCAGCATCGCTTTGGCGTGCACCAACGCATGGCGCTGCAAAACAAAGGCATGGCACCGCACCAGTTGGTGATGACCGCCACGCCCATACCGCGCACCCTGACCATGACCCTTTATGCGGATATGGACGTATCAATCATTGATGAACTGCCCAAGGGCCGCCAGCCCATTACCACCCACACGGCCGCCCAGCCCAATCGACCCGAGCTCATAGAGCGTGTGAGTCGGGTATTAGATCAGGGCCAGCAGGCCTATTGGGTGTGTACCTTAATAGAGCCGTCAGATGAAATAGATGCTCTATCTGCTGAAGAAGCCTTCGCCATGCTGTCCCAACAATTGCCACAGTTTCGCATCGCCCTGTTACATGGCCGCATGAAGGGCGAAGACAAGGTGGAAGTAATGCGGGCTTTCAAAGCCGGAGAATACCAACTGCTGGTCGCCACCACGGTGGTAGAGGTTGGCGTCGACGTGCCCAATGCAACCCATATGTTTATCGAAAACGCTGAACGTCTGGGTTTGGCCCAGCTGCATCAGCTACGTGGTCGGGTAGGTCGCGGCAGCCTCGCCAGCCGATGTTTTTTGTTGTTTAAACCGGGCGTCGGCCCAACAGGCCAACAGCGGTTGAACGCCTTACGCGAAAGCCAGGACGGTTTTTATTTGGCTGAGCAAGATCTGAGACTGCGCGGGCCCGGAGATATTTTGGGAACCCGGCAGTCTGGGGAACAAAGTTTCCGAATTGCCGATTTAGGCGAGCACGCGCACCTCATGCCGCAGGTGATCAAACGCAGTGAAGCCTTACTTGAGGCACCTGCGCAGTCGGCAGATGCCGCCTGCTTAGAGGGCCTGCTAAACACCTGGGCGTCTGCGGATACGCAGCACCTTTCGGTTTAGGCAGCCTGCCGCAATTGCATAGCGCCAGCCTAACTGCTGGCGGGCTGGGGCGCGCTGTCTGCTTCCTTGGCGTTGAAAACCGCCTGATCAAGCTGCCCTTCGCTAGACGCTACGATGGTGGCAACCGTGGCGTCGCCGGTAACATTAACGGCTGTTCGCAGCATGTCTAGCAGGCGGTCGACGCCTATGATTAAGGCAATACCCTCTACCGGCAAACCAACCTGGTCGAGCACCAAGGTTAGGGTGATTAAGCCCACGCCGGGTACTGCCGCAGTGCCAATAGAGGCTAGGGTTGCGGTCAGCACCACGGTGAGCAAGGCGCTAAGGCCTAGGTCGATACCATAAAACTGGGCAATAAAGATCGTTGCCACACCCTGCATGATCGCCGTTCCATCCATGTTCACCGTGGCACCAAGCGGCACGGCAAACGAAGCCACATTGTTTTGCACACCCAATTTGTGCTCAACGGTACGCAAGGTTACTGGCAGGGTCGCGCCACTTGAGGAGGTTGACAACGCGACCAACAGCGCCTCACGCATTTTGCTCAGGAAGATCAGCGGGTTCAGGCCCGTGAGACTTTTCAGCAGCAACGGATAGACCAGGGCCGCATGCAGAGACAAGGCCAACACAATGGTCACAAAGTACATGACCACTTTACCAATTTCGGCCAGACCCAAGGTTGCGCCAAGTTTGGTCATCAGGCAGAAGACACCGATTGGGGTAAGGGCAATAATCATAGTAATCAGACGCATCATGACGTCGTTCAAATCCGCAAAAAACGAGCGCAGGGTGACACCACTGGCGCCGGCCTTACTCAAGGCCAAGCCGAATAGCAGCGCAAAGAGAATGACCTGCAGCATCTGACCATCTGCCATAGCTGCGATGGGATTGCCCGGCACAATGTTTATCAGTGTTTCTTTCACACTTGGCACGGTCTTTGGCTCAAAGGTCGATGTCGCGGCGGCATCAGCAATGCTGTCGCCGCCAAGACCCGGATCCGTGGTTAGCGCGATTAACATCGCCATAGACACCGCTACCGAAGTGGTCAGCAAGTAAAGACCAATGGTTTTACCACCCAAACGGCCGACGCTACCGGTATCGCCAAGACTGGCAGCACCGCAAACCAAGGAGACAAAAACCAAGGGCACCACGAGCATTTTCAGCAGCGTTACGAAGATGCGACCGCCGCCGTCGATGACGCCATGTAACAAAAAGGTATTAACGAAGTGTCCTTCGGGTAGCGCCGCCCACTGCAGCACCGCACCAATGGCTAAGCCCAACCCCATGGCGATCAGAATTCGTTGTGTCAGGCTCATATTATCTCCGCGTGCGGTTGGCGTCAGTGCTCAATATAGCTCAACCAATGTCGATCATCTCGAAATCTGCCTTACCCACGCCACATTCTGGACAGATAAAGTCTTCGTCCACGTCTTCCCAAGCGGTGCCAGCAGCGATGCCTTCCTCTTCATAGCCTTCGGCTTCGTCATAAATCCAGCCGCAAACAATGCATTGCCATTTTTTCATATCAATTGTATCCATTCTTGGGGTGACAAGAGCGCGGTACGCTATCGCCAGCAATGCAAAAAAGCAACGCCACGCAACCTCAACAGGCGTTAAACCAGAGCAAGCGGCCGGTAGAGGTGTGCTAAGGAAACCCATAAACTGGACGGCACCACAAACCGAGCAGCTAGTGCGTTGACCACCCGACTCCCATCACCTTCGTTGCAGGACTACCTTGGCCTTATGCGGCTGGACCGCCCCGTGGGCACTTTGTTGTTGCTGTGGCCGACGCTGGCGGCTCTGGTGATGGCCGCTGACACCATACCACCCCTTAGCTTGGTGCTGATTTTCACCCTTGGTACATTTTTGATGCGCAGTGCGGGCTGCGTGATCAACGACTATGCAGATCGCAATGTCGACGGTGCGGTTGAACGCACCAAGGACCGTCCCCTAGTGACCGGCGCGGTTAGCACAACACAGGCCCTCGGCCTGTTTGCTGTGTTGGTCGCCAGTGCGGGTGCGCTGATTTTATTTTTGAATCGACAAACCCAACTGTTAGCGGTTGCCGGGCTTGCCTTGGCCATGGCCTACCCATTCATGAAGCGCTATACCCACCTGCCCCAAGTGGTGCTGGGGGCTGCTTTCAGCTGGGGAATCTTGATGGCTTGGTCTGCCCAAGACATGGGCATTCCCAACGCGGCTATCTTGCTTTTCGTCGGTTCGTTGTTTTGGATTGTTGCCTACGATACCCAG
>JAACDW010000044.1 GCA_009936775.1 Pseudomonadota bacterium | reverse complement strand
TTCCGAGGGCGAAGACATTTTAGTTGAGAACACGTCTTCTGATACTTCTCTGCGCATCCAAACTCTGGGTCACGATGGTTCGTCAGAGGTTACGCAGCGCTATTGGAACCGGGCCACTGCAGCCTCAACTGCCGTTGGCACGCACTCGGGCTCGACTGACGCGCTAACTGCGCAACAGGATCTTGGTGCTAAGAATGGTGCATACACCTTGGTCAGGAAGTCTGATGGTCAAACCTTCTCCTTCACCCTCGCCGCCGCTACAAACGGTAAGGCGACTGCTGCTGAGATTAAAACGGCAATCAATGGCATATCTGGCGTAGACGGTTTCGAAGTCAAATCCAAGAACGACTCCGTTGACACGACCATGATCGTGACCTCGACTGCTGCTTTTGGTGACTTCGACATTTACTTTGGTGGTGATGTTGAAGATGACACGAAGCGTCAGACATTTGACGGTATCGGCTCTGTGGTTACTTGGAGTGGTGCCGCTAACGTTGCCAGCCCAGCGGGCTACATCCTGTCGAATACGACAACGGGTGAGACTCATACGTTCAACGTGGCTGAATCAACTGCAAATGGCTTCATGGAAGCGGCCGAGCTACAAACAGCAATCAACGGTATCTCTGGTGTTTCCGGATTTACTGTGACCACTGATCCAAGCACAGCTTCAGCTGAGAGCACATCCTTTGCACTTGGTGATTCGGCTATTACAGCAAATACAAGCACTTTGGGCAGTTTCGGAGCTTTGCAACAGATCGTTAACGTGGACCTTTTGACCGCGCACCAAGCGGCTACGGCAACCAGCGCGACCGCCGGTGATACCGTAACGATCGACTTCGGCGGGGAAACTCAGGTTAGCTACACGGTAGTGACTAGTGGTAACGGTGATGCTGCAAATAATCGGATCGCTAAAAACGCGACTGAAGCCCAGCTGCACACTGCTTTGGGCACGATTCTGACCAACGCTGGCGTTGGCTACACTGTTGCCAAGAACGCTAGCAATAACACGTCTGACTTCAAATTCACTGCTACTGGGGCTATCACGGGAGCACTGGAAATTAGTGTTGGCGGCGCCGCTGATCTGACTGCAACTGTCTCGCAAACCGGCAAAGCTGCTGACACGATTACGTTCTCTGGGCAGGGTGAAAGCATCGCTCTCGCCGTTGTCGCCTCTGGAGCGACTGGTTTGCAGGTAAACGCTACTGACGATATCGATGCGCTCGCGGCAGCGTTTGAAGCTAACAAGTCGGCTTCCTCCGATCTGTCATTCTCAGCGGGTTCAGATGGCTCCCTCGTCGTGCTTAACGGCACCACGGGTAACCGCACGGACCTAACAGCAGCCGACCTATCCTATTCCGTGAGCTCAGGCTTTACGGTCGTAGAAACGGTCACACAGGGTAACCCGAGCAACTTTGTCATCCACGGTAGTGCTGACTTTGGCGCCTTTGACATCCTGTCTGCTGCTGGCGCAGCGTTGTCAGGCACTGAGGGCACTACTGCTGTCACTCAAGCGGGCGACCCTAACTTGCTCGACGTTGCTTTGGCAGCCGGCAATAGCGCAGATGATGCCGCAACCATTCAAGGAACGGTGCAGTTATCTTCTAGCGATCTGGTCACACTGACACAGCGAAGTGAAGAAACCGCTACGAACGCTCTCACCGGGGCGAGCGATACGGCGCCTTCTAACAGCACCACAGCTACAGGCTCGTTGGGTAACGATAACTACTTTACGACTCAGGCCGCTACTTTGAACACAGTGTCAAACATTGACCTGCGGACTCAAGTAGGCGCCAGTGACGCCTTGGCCATCATCGACGGCGCAATAGAGAAAATTTCATCAATGAGATCTTCTCTGGGTGCGGTGGAAAACCGACTGGACCATACGGTGAACAACTTGATGAACATCTCGGAAAAGACTGAGAGTGCACGGTCCAGAATTCAAGATGCGGACTTCGCAGCTGAATCGGCCAAGTTGTCTAAGGCACAGGTGCTCAAGCAGGCTGGTGTTGGAATGTTGGCGCAAGCGAACGCTTCATCACAGCTGGTTCTTCAACTTCTTCAGTAATAGCTTCCCCCTTTAGCTATCTACATACTGAAACCTACCAAAACCGCCGGCTCAGCCCGGCGGTTTTTTTTGGCTTAAAAATCCCTCAGTCGGTTTTCTCTGACTCCGTTGCGCGCAGGGATGCGCAGGTTCGCACGGAATCCTCAGAAGTCGCCTGGACATACGCCACTGCATAGAATCTGCGGTGCTTAAAGCCGCCACCCCCATTAACTGTCTGACTTAACAAGCTCACGCGCCTTTAACCTGTTTTGAATTTCCGAATGAACCGTCTTATCGATCCGGTAACCTAGGTAAACCACTCCGGCAATAATGCCACCGATCATCGCAAAGGGGCCGTCGACGATCCCTAGGCGGAAAATTACGTCGGCTGGGATCTCACCGGGCACAGATTTTGGCGGCAGCATCACGTAATACTGCAGGGCTACCCCCGCAACAATGTGCCCTACAGCAATCATTGCTTTTGAAAAGAACGCTCTGGCCGAATAGAAAATGCCTTCCAACCGCAGTCCAGAATCAAGCTCATGCTGGTCCGCAATGTCTGCAAGCGCCGACATCACGCTGATATTCAGGACTGCGCCGAAAAAGGACGCAAAACTGCCGAGAAAAATGATGAACGCAACAAGTGACCAAGAAGCGTTGGCCGGGGCAGCACCAACAAGTGCCAAGTTAACGCCCATGGACCAAAAAACGCTTAAGCCTACAGCGGCGACAGCGATCGTCCATCGCTTGTCAAATTTATCATGCAGCCGCGCAGCCAAGAAAAATCCGATGTGGACACCGATAATGTTGTTTATCACCAAAAATCCGATCTGATAAGCCGAGAGTTCCCAGAAGAAGGTGACCATGTAAATGGATAGGGTCTCATGAGTCCCGATCGTCAAAGAAAGAAAAAAGAGGCCCAGCAGCAAGAAGAGATAATTACGATTTTGTAGGACCGACCATATGTCGCTGTAAAAAGACCTCAACGTAACATTGCCTTGACGATCGTTTTGGCGTCGCTTAAGCAATTCGATCTTATCTTTGGTGCCAAAGGCGCAAGCAAAGATCGAAACCAAAATCATCCCGCAGGCGATCATGGAGATCCAAGTATAAGCGGGCCGATACAGTTGGCCGCCCTGATCTACAAAGATAAATCCAAAAACCAAGAACCATGAGATCGCGTGCATCAACATGCCGCCGTAAAGGCTGAACAAATTGTTGAATGCCATAATGCGCGTGCGTTCCAAATAATCCGTCGAAAGTTCCGCACCCATAGCGAGGTGAGGTACCACATAAAATGTTTGGAAGGTTCTCTGCAAGACAGTGAAAAGACAGAGCCAGGAAAAAAGCAGCGACGTAGATTCGACTACAAATTGCGGCGGATGAAAAATCAAAAAGACACACAAGGCCAGAGGAATCGGGGCGGCAAGGAGAAACGGATGCCTGCGGCCGAAACGGGAGCGGAAATTGTCTGAGAGCGCGCCAATCAGGGGGTCTGTGATTGCATCTACAATGATCGCCAACGCCATAGCGGTCGCCGCCAGTCCCGCCGGTAAACCTAAAATTTGCTGGTAGAAAATCAATCCCACCGCGTTAAAGATCCACATAGAAGCGGCTTCACCACCAGCTCAAACCTAAAGTAGGCCTTAGTGCGCAGACCTACTGTGCTGTCGTTTTGCAAAGGATCAAAATCAACCGAGCCCGCGACAGAATTCTCAGACGACACAGATAAATCACCTGAACCCGACTTTTTGGCCATATCTCCCTCCCCAGGACCTACGCGACGGCAACACAATGCGCTAGAACCTCGCATCAGGAGTAGGGTGTTTAAAAACCCTAGCCCAGTAACGCTACCGCCCTTGCTAAGCACTCAGAATAGGGTGTGGCAGTACGGCCCAGCAGTAACGATGGCACAAGCTTGGGTAAAAATCGTGCTTTTGGGGGAAATCGCCGCAGCTTAACTCACTGTTGATCCTGCAATTCCTGCGATCTATAAAAAATGATGTTTTTTCTAAAGCTTTGCTCAACCCGCCCGATATAAGCCTTGAAAGCGGCAATTTGTTGCCGCCTTCGTTGCATAGCGGCAAGCAATTGCCGCTCGGCAGCAACTTAACCAGTTGCGAATGCGGTGGACACCTTTAGCGGGGTGTCTACGAAAGCCTTTAGCGGGGCTTTCGACTAAATGGTTGGGGTCATCAACCGTATGACGCAGCTATCTAAAACTATTTTAGAGGCTGATGTTATGAGTTTAGTCATAAACACAAATGTTGCATCTTTGAATGCACAAAGGTCTTTAGCGACCTCCGGGTC
>JAACDW010000248.1 GCA_009936775.1 Pseudomonadota bacterium | reverse complement strand
TGGGCTTTCGATCTTTGGGCTTTAGGATCTTGGGCATTAGACACGAGTCAAAACAGCACAGCATCGCCATAGGCGTTGCCCGCTGGTGCCTTGGCGGCAATGCCGCTTAGCTCTGAGACCGCCGCAAAGCCACTCTTGATGAGACCCAAATCTGTCACCTCGTCCGGGGCATAATCGGTATCAATTAGACCGAATGTTAGCTTGCCGTCGGCCGCAACTTGCAGGGCACTGCGTTTCGAGCCGAAGGGCGCAAGCCGCGCCCATTTGAGGCCATGAATCTCCGCCAGTGGTAGGTCGGGAATGCTCAGGTTGAGTACGGTCTTTGCCGGTGCTTTGGTGATGTAGGGCAACAGCTTGGCGACATACTCTGCCGCCGAATCCCAGTGCTCGGGTGGGTTGTCACCCACATTGTCGATACTCACGGCAATGCCCTTGGAGCCAAAATTTTGTGCGGTCATTGCCGCACTGACCGTGCCGCTGTGCAGGGTAGCGCGGCCTGTGTTCAAGCCCGGGTTGATGCCGGAAACCACCAAGTCAGGTTGCAGATCAAAAGCATTGAGATGGCTGGTAATCACGCACAACGCTGGTGGGCCATTAAGCGCAAAGGCCCCGCCACCAAAATCGTCAATCTGCGCTTGCTCTGCGATTACCTCTTCACCTTGTCCCAGAGGGCCAATCGATGCACCCGTGCCCGACGCGTCAAAGTTGGGTGCCACCACAAGCACATCGTGTCCGCACTGCTCAATTTTGCGCGCAAGAATGTGCAGGCCGATGCTGTCAATGCCGTCATCATTGGTTACCAATACTTTCATTGCTTTGTTATTACCGTGATTACTTAAGGGAGAACCGAGAACGCGTCGAAGTCTAAAATTGTGTCGAATAGCCTGGCGCTAATTTGCTTGAAGAGTTCAAAGCTTCTGGCATTTGATATCACGAAGTTGGAGCCGCCGATTACAGGAATCGTAGCGTTGCCAAGAAGCGTCCACTTCATGTCTTCGCGTAGGTCCGCTTCGGCGTAATTGATGCCGTGCTCGGCAAGCTCGGCTAAGTACAAATCAATGTACTGCTGCTGATTCGCTCGACGCATGTCGGTCTGAATGTTGGTGCCGATCAAGTAGGCGAAATCCCAGCTTGGTCTGATAGCAGAGATAAGCTGCCAGTCGATCACCGCTACTTCACTGTCGTCGGCAGAAAAGAACAGGTTTTCCGAGCGGAAATCGTTATGGGTAAACGTTAGCGGTCCTTCACACAGTTTGTTCATAATGGCGGGCCAAGCTGCCACCATGCGATCGAGGTCTTGTCGCGCGATGGGCAGGGCATCCATAAAACGCTCGGCAAAAATTGGGGCGCAGGCCTGCATGTCACCGTGGGTTTCGTGTAGGTAGCCGTCGGCATAGGTAGGTAGCCATTCAAGTGTCGATGTCTTGCCCCACAGTGGCGCAGAAATTTTCGCCAGTGCCCTGATCGCCGATCTGATTTGTTTGTCGCTAGCTCCGACGATTTGGTCCGGCGAATGCCAGCCGTCCATAAACTCCATAAGTAATACGATTTTTTCGTTTTCTTTATCGTACTCGGAGTAAAAAACTTGCGGCGTTCTGGCAGGCATCTGTCCAGCCAATTCGGTATAGAACTTGAATTCCTTCTCATACATACGATAGTGCAGGGCGACCTGATGCATACCATCCAGCGGCGCGCGTAGCTTGAGAAAATAGTTCTTTGTCAGGCCAGAAGCGGTGGTAGCGATGACGCGCGAGAACTCGCCAGACTGCCCAATACCGTCGCCTACCTGCGTGCGCGCTATGTGGGTAATGTCCTCGCCCTGTAGTGCCGCATCGTGCCGCACTAATGTCAGCAGCCAAGCGTCTGTTACGGCCTCAAGGTTTTCCGGTATCTTGCTCATATCCTGTCTCCCTGCACTTTTTAGTTGTTCTTCTCGGAGTCTTATGCTGTGGGTCAGGTTTAATCGAAATGCGGTCGGGATTCAATTGCGTGTGTGTGAAAAGTGCAGATTTGGATGCGTCAACTTGGGGTTGCGGCAGGCAGGTTTTGCTCGAAGCCTTGCGTCGATGCGTCGTTTTAGGGGCGATGTTATCGAGCTGCAATAAAATGATGTCGGGCGCAGTCACAGTGCCTTGCCGAGCGGTCGCGGCACTGATCATTATGGCCTTTGCCACCGGTGTGTCAGCAAAGTCGTCATCGCTTGTTTTCAGTGAGTTGACGCGCGAGGACCGCGCCTACTTCAGTTGTGTAGAGGCGGACGGTCTGAAGACGTGTTTCGATCAGTACGTTGCCTTTACCAATCAGCGTATTGCTACCAGCGAGCCAGACATTTACATCGATAACTTTCGTTGCGCTCAGTTTGGGCAAACGAGTGCGGCGGATTTCGCCGTCTCCGGTCGCTTGGTGGACAAGTACTCGGCCGCAAGATCCGCGCTGGGGACAAAGACACAGACTCTTGTACTCAAGGTCAGGTTCTATGCTCATGACGCCGATGAGCAGCCCGTCGAAATGCCTCGGCGAGGGCTAACCTATTTCATCCCTCAGCGCCAAGCTGCAGCTCAGTCGCTACAAGATGATGCTCAGGCAGGCCAAGTCGGACGAGCTATTGCCAGTTACTTTACTGACTGCCGACAGATTGCCTTCGTTGCAACTGAGCTGACACCGCTGGAAGACTCCGCGGTAGCAGTCCGGCGGCCAAGATCCAGAGGCAACCTGCAGCGGCAGTAATTGGCGTCGGATGTCGTCTAGATCTTTTCCAGCGCCTGACTAAGATCTGCGATTAAGTCCTCTGCATGTTCAAGGCCCACAGAAACCCGCATGTCGCTAAGGCTGAGTCCCATCGCTGCAAAGCGCTCTGGGCTTTGTTCCTTCAAGGCACTGATGGCGGGTGCGAAGATCAAACTTTCATGACCGCCCCAAGACACCCCGCGACCGAATAGTTTGAGGCTGTTAAAGAAGGCCTTGATGGCGTCGAGGTCCTCAGTTGCAAGGGTGAAACCAAAGAGGCTGGAGTAGCGAGACATTTGCTGCTGCGCCAGTTGATGCTGAGAATGGCTGGCCAGCCCCGGA
>JAACDW010000247.1 GCA_009936775.1 Pseudomonadota bacterium | reverse complement strand
TGAGTTTGCGGCTCAGATATTCGGTGTTCGCCGGGTTGTCATCGACTACAAGAATGGCGGAAGGATATTTGGTCTCCAGAACATCCGGCGTGGCTTCCAGAGAGTCAGAAAACTTACCAATGAGATTGATGTCGTCCTGACTGAGTACCTGATGGTCAACCAGTGTTTCCACAGAGCTAATTGAGCCACTTTGTAGGCTCTCCACATTATCGCGTAGCCCCGCAGTGGCAGCATCAATCTTACTGAAGTCTTCAGTGAATTGTGCATAAAAGTCCTGTGGCCCCTGCTGCCGCCACCAATCCAGTTGCTGGTTTATGCGCGCGATGAATTCGTCAGTAGTGCTTTTGAACGCCTAAGCTTGGATATTCAGTTGGGCGAAAACATCTTCAAGGGAAAAGTTGTGGGCGGCAAAAATCTGGTCGATATATTGCACAATGCTGTCGCCGCTTTGATTGATGCTTTGCAGGGCTGCGGCGGCGGCGTCGCTCGCACTGACCTCATCGTCTTCCAGTTCTTCGAGCAACAGTTCAGAGAAACCGCAAACGATGTTCAAATGGGTCTTCAGATTGTGCCGAATTTTGCCGATCAAAAGATCGTTCAGTCGTTTGCTCACGGACCCTTCAACCCTTTTATTGTTTTTGGCTGATCCCAGTAACATTCAGTAGACAAGAGCTTCATGCCTCATGCAACACTTTGGTGAAAATGAATTTAAGATAGCGCCTCGTGCAACACAGTATCGGCGCTTATAAAGAGGTTTAACTTCCAGGGGCCGCCTCGTCTAAATTGCCAAAGTGTGAAAAATCTCTCTATAAATCAACGATTCGAGAGGGTTATAATTGCCGCCCCGCGGGTCTGGTCGACCTGTTGGGAAGCACGCTGCGTAATTTCTTAAAACACTAAAAGGGCGAGTATGGATCCACGCATGGCCGTCACCTTTTGGGGTATCAGAGGTTCCACACCGGTACCCGGACCTCAGACCGCACGGTATGGCGGTAACACCCCCTGCGTGGAGGTTCGCGCCGGTGATTCAATTTTGCTGCTCGATGCCGGGACCGGCATTCAAAGTTTCGGCCGCCATGTTCGGGCGACCACCTCTGACCCGGTAAAGATCAACCTGTTTCTGACCCATACCCATTGGGAT
The DNA here is from genome assembly GCA_009936775.1 of Pseudomonadota bacterium. GTDB lineage: Bacteria > Pseudomonadota > Gammaproteobacteria > Pseudomonadales > Azotimanducaceae > UBA4421. The sequence goes on along the minus strand of JAACDW010000247.1, from coordinate 44,339 downwards.
CATATTCAAGGCCTACCCTTCTTCCAGCTTGCCTACGATCCGCGCAACGAGATCCACATCGTAGGACCCAAGCGCGAAGGCGCGCCTTTGGCAACCTGTCTGGATCGACAAATGCTGCCGCCAAACTTCCCGGTCCCTTTCGCCGCTCTGCAGGGGGTGAAGTCGGTTACGGAAATGGCCTCTGGAGCAACTCGTGCTTTTGGTGACGTCATGGTGACGGCTCAAGCCATGAATCACCCCAACGACAGTTCTGGGTTTCGTATTCAATACGGCAACAAGGCATTGGCCTATTGCCTAGATCATGAACATGTCGAAGAGGAAGGTGTCCACCCCGGTGTTGCCGCGCTGGCAGAAAACGCCGATATGCTGGTATTTGACGCAGCCTACAGCGATGAAGAATATCCAAGCTTCAAGGGTTGGGGGCACTCTACTTGGCAGGTGGGCTATAAGACCGCACGCTTCTCTAACGTAAAGACCCTCGCGCTTGCGGGCTTTAATCCCGGTGTAGTCGATGAAGACTTGGACCTCATCAAGGAACAAGTGGAGGCTCTGGAAGGTCATACCATCATCGCCACAGAAGGCCAAACTCATAAGCTGTAGCGTTCGCCTAGGGGCTATTTAGGCAGAATTCCCCGGTACTGATTAGAATAGGGAGAGGGGAATTGGAACAAGCTGAAATACTTGAAACCGTGGCAAAGGTCATTCCCGACCTTGAAACCGACGAAGTCGAAACTCTGGTCGGCTATATGGAACAGCGTCATGCGGCTGCAGGAACGATTCTGCTGTTTCAGGGTGATACCGGCAGTGACCTGTTATTGCTACTCAATGGCGACTTTTCCGTCTTTTATAAGTGCCGGGTAAACCTCACCACGGTTGCCATGAACACGGGAAACTTTTCCGGTCCCTGCCTGAACGGTGAAACCAATCTGGTCCTCCAAGCCACGCGTACCGCCAGCGTAGTGTCACGCACGGAATGCGATTACCTTTACTTGAGTATCGACGTGTATAACAAGATTGTGGTTGAGCACCCCCGCATTGCCATAAAGCTGGTCACCAATATTGCTTCCATTTTGCACAATCGCGGTGATGGCATGCGCCGGACCATGTACCAGAACCTCATTAAGGAAAGCCCCAACCCCTCTGTGGGCATTAGCCGCTTGGGCCGATGGTTGGGAAAGTGGACGCGCATATCAGACGATTTGGCAAAGCGCTTGTTTGAAGATTTTGAAGGAGAGAACTTCAACAGTTAGAAGGCTGCGCAAGGCAATGAGGCTTTTGGCACCGACCGTTTCGTTGGAACAAACGAAAAATGGTAAAAGGCGGCCTAAGCCGCCTTTTACCTACCCTCCCCGGGCACTCAACTTGCCTACAGACCTAGGACTAGCTTCGACATGATGTTGCGCTGGATCTCGTTCGACCCTGCATAGATGCTGACCTTGCGCGTATTGAAATACTCTTGAGTCACGCCGTTCGACGCTTGCGGGCCGACTGGCTGGAAGTTATCGCCGGGCGCCGGAGTGGACTGATCCAGAGGCGCAGCATAGGTGCCAGTAATTTCCAGCGCCAGCTCAGTAACGGCTTGCTGCAGTTCTGTACCGCGAGTTTTCAGAATCGAGCTTTCCGGCCCAAGGTTTTGACCCGCAGCCAGTGCTCCGAGAATACGCAGCTCTGTTGCTTCCATGGCAAGAATTTGCACTTCAACGTCGTTGAACTTTTTCATGAAGTCGGGGCTGTCGGCAAAGGCTTGACCTAGACCGTCCTGCTCGGCTGCTGCGGCCTGCTTCAGATGCGCCATGGCACCTTTAAGGCCCGGTGAGTAGGCGTTACCGCGTTCACATTCCAACAAATACTTGGCACAGGTCCACCCCTTGCCTTGCTCACCGACGAGGTTCTCCTTCGGTACCTTGACGTCCTCGCAATAAACCATGTTGATTTCTTGGTAGCCTTCGGCTGGGGTATCTAGGGTGACAATCGGCTTGACCGATATGCCAGGGGTGTTCATGTCCATCAGAATGAAGCTGATGCCCATCTGGCGGATGTCTTCGTTGCTGGTGCGCACCAAACAGAACATCCAATCAGCGTACTGGGCCATGGTGGTCCAAGTTTTAACACCATTCACCAAATAGTGATCGCCCTTGTCTTCGGCCTTGGTTTTCAAAGACGCAAGGTCAGAGCCAGAGCCCGGCTCGGAGTATCCTTGGCAGAACCAGACATCTGAGTTCAAAATCGAGGGCAGGAACTTTGCTTTTTGCTCATCGGTACCGAACTTCATGATCACCGGCGCTACCATGGTGATGCCGAAAGGTACGACACCCGGGGCGCCTACGCGTGCACGTTCGGCATCAAAAATATAGCTTTCGGTGGGCGTGAAAGCAGCGCCACCATGCTCCTTGGGCCAGTTTGTTGCCGCCCAACCCTTTTCTGCTAGGCGCTTTTGCCAGCCAACGAGATCTTCTTTAGAAAGCTTGCCCAATGCGCTACGGCCTTGCTTGTCGCGCATTTCCTGAGGCCATGCCTGTTCTAGCCAGCCGCGCACTTCCGCCTGAAAGGCTCGATCCTGCTCTGAAAAACTCAAATCCATGATGACTCCTGGTCCGGTATAAAAAAATCGTTAATTGTCGTATCAAGTAGCGCCGCGGCGCTCACGGTTGATTGGTTGCTAGCCTGATCAATTCCTTGCTTGGTCAATAAGGGACTTGCCGACTACGCGTATCGCCAGCGTTTCTTCGGCACCTTCAAATATGGAAAGCACGCGAGCATCTGCGAAATAGCGGCTGACTGCAACTTCTTCAGCGTAGCCCATGCCACCATGCAACTGCACGCCTTCGCGTGTTACCCACTCGGCTGCTCGACAGGAAAACAGCTTTACCAAGCTGGCTTCCATTTGCCCGAGACCTTGGTCCATTAGACCCGCCACATGCGCGGTAAAGGCCTTACAAGCTGTAATCAGAGCGCCCATGCGCGCAAGCTTTGCCAGCGACAGTGGATAGCTGGCGACCGAGCGCCCAAAGACCATCCGGTCTTGGCTATAAGACACGCTTTCTTCAAAGGCAGCGCGCATCAGGCCACAGGCTCTGGCCGCGGTTTGCAGTCGGCCGCCCATAAAGCCTCGCATGGTAAAATAAAAACCCTTACCCTCTCCACTCGTACCGCCGATTAGGCAATCGTCCGGTACAAAAAAGTCCTGGTAGGACATTTCGAAGGAATGCATGCCTCGATAGCCTAGGGTCGGAATGGCCCTGCCGGACATACGCCCCCCGGTGTTTTGCTCAAACTCGAAATCGTGGCCATCATAGGTTGGCTTTTCAACGACAAATAACGATAGGCCTTTGTGCGCGGGTTTGGCATTTGGATTCGTCCGCGCCAAAACCAGTAATGCGCCAGCCGCACCAGCATAGGTGCACCAAGTTTTGCCGCCATTAAGGTGCCAGCCGCCATCGGTACGCGTGGCCTTTAAAGCGACCGATGCAACGTCAGAACCCGTGTTGGGTTCGGTTACCGACACCGCACAAAGCGTTTCACCAGAGGCGATTTGCGGCAACCAGCGTGCCTGCTGTTCGTCTGTGCCGCCTTCAAGCAGCGCTCTTGCCATAATTTCTGGGCGAGTAATTAGACTGCCCGCTGCGCCTAGCGACCCTCGCGACAGCTCTTCCGTCACAATGACCATTCCCATGCTGTCTTCGGTGCTGTCCGGCTTCAGACCGCCGAAGCGTTCGGGTACGCTGAGGCCAAACACACCCATTTGCTTGAGCGGCTCTAAAATTTCTGCGGGCACCAGCAGGTCCTTGCGATGAACCTCTTCGGCCAGAGGCTTTACCACATCGTCAGCAAAGTCTTTGAAAGTGTTGCGGATAATGCGCTTTTCGTCGTCCAGCCGGTCGTCCGCAAGCCCGTGCTGCAAATATTGATGCCCTAGCGCCGCTATGGCACTTGGCGCAAGGTGGTCTTGCAGCGGCTCCAGTTCAGGCAACTCAGCAGCGGTTAGACCGAAGGTTTGCGGACGCACAGCTAATTTTTGGGTAATCGACACCACAGCGTTGGCGCAGAAATAGTTGCAAACTGAAGTGAGGCTGCGGTTTTGCTGGGTCTCCGCTATCAAGGTGCGGGCAGCGAGCAACTCGGCTTGCACGAAGGCTAGATCGTATAGCTCTATTTGTTCCTCATCGAGATCGCCGTGAAGGTGGGCGCAGGCTTTACGCACCAGACTGTCCAGCGCGTCCAAGTAGGGTAAAAAATCTGTATATTGCATCCGCATAGTATGCCCAATTAGCGTTTAGCTAGGAATTGCCGCAGCCTGTTTTCGGTAGATAATTCGGCCTCAAAGTTAGACATGTACGGTCGCTAAACAGGCTTTGTGTAGCGCTTGAATGGGGCTTTCTCGATACAATGATGCGGTTATTCAACGCCCTAGGATGAGTCATGATTGAGCCAGTGGTTGGCTATTTTTTGCAGTTGCAGCGCACTATTTGCACTGCATTGGAGGCCCTCGACGGACAAGCCAGTTTTTCGCTGCAGCAAATTAAGCCGCCCACGGGAGGTTTGTCCCAGCCGCGGGTACTGGCAGACGGCAGGCATATTGAAAAAGCAGCCGTGCAGTTCACCCACTCCAAGGGCGCAGCACTGCCGCCGGCAGCCACTGAGCGCAATCCACATTTGGCGGGTAGCGCGTTTCAGGCCACGGCAATCTCGCTTATCGTGCACCCCTGCAACCCGCATGTGCCCATTACGCATATGAATTTGCGTTTCTTTTATGTCGAGGCCGAGCAGCCAGTTTGGTATTTTGGCGGTGGCTACGACCTGACGCCCTGTTATCCAGTCGAAGAAGACGTCGTGCTTTGGCATCAAACCGCCGCAGACGCCGTGGGCGAGCACTACCATACTTTCAAAGCAAGCTGCGACGATTACTTTTATTTGAGTCATCGTGATGAGACTCGAGGTGTGGGGGGGATTTTTTTTGATGACTGGACCACCGGTGGATATGACGAAAGTTTTAACCTAGTCAAGCGCGTTGGCGATTCTTTCCTCGCGGCCTACCAGCCTATTTTTTCTCGCCGCATGCATACGCCCTTTACCCCTAGGGAGCGCGATTTTCAGCTGTATCGACGCGGCCGCTATGCAGAGTTCAACTTGGCCATCGACCGAGGCACCAAGTATGGACTGCAAAGTGGCAGGCGTATTGAATCGGTACTCGCCTCGCTGCCGCCCTTGGTAAAGTGGATATACGAATATCAGCCTGAAGCAGGCAGTCGAGAGGCCGCTTTAGGGGCATATTTGAAGCCTAGAAAGTGGTTATAAACTAATAGCTTATAGAATTTTTGTAATTCAGAATGTCACTCACTCAACCACGGTCAGGCGGTCCTCTACACCGATAACGCTGCCGGTGGCGCCAGCGATGCGGACGGCTTTGTCGCGCGCATACCCTGACGGCACCCGGCCTTCGAGAATGACCACGCCTTTCTTCGTGGTGACGTTGATGCGCCAGCCTTTGACCTCTGGGTCATCCCACAGATTGATTTTCACCATGGCCGTTATCTGTGCGTCATCGGCGAATTCGCCGGCGGTGCGTTTGGATCCGTCTACGTAAGACTGGCAGCCAAAATTAAGTGTCAGTGCGGCGAGCATGCATACGAGGGTCCGTATCACCGTAATATCCTTGCTATCTGTTGTGCGTTGGAGTGGAATCTTGGGCCACAAGGAGAGAGCAATGCAACCACAACTGACTCTGATCGCGACTGCACTCCAATTCCCTGAAGGACCGATCGCACTTAGCGATGGCTCCATTGTGCTGGTGGAAATCAAGGCAGGCCAGCTGACCCGCATCAAGGACGGCGAGGCACACTGTATTGCCAAACTTGGCGGCGGCCCCAACGGCGCAGCCATGGGCCCGGACGGTTTTTGCTATGTGTGCAACAACGGTGGCTTTGAGTGGATTGAGCGCGGCGACAAGGTATATCCGGGCGAGCAGCCCGCCGACTACGCCGGCGGCAGCATTCAGCGGGTGAATTTGCAGAACGGCGAATTTGTTACGCTTTACAGCCACTGCGATGGCGAGGCGCTGAAGGGCCCCAACGACATTGTTTTCGATGCGCAGGGTGGTTTTTGGTTTACTGACCACGGCAAAAACCGACCCCGTGACCGAGACCGCACCGGAGTGTTTTATGCCCTGCCCGATGGCAGCCATATTGAAGAGGCCATATTCCCGCTTGAGGCACCCAACGGCATTGGTTTGTCTGCGGACGAGAGCGAGCTGTTTGTTGCCGAAACCCCGACCGGCCGGGTTTGGGCCTACCCGTTGCAGGGGCCGGGTCGCATCGACACGGCGGCATCGCGCCGTCTGCTCAACGGGCGCAGCGGGTTTTTCATGTTCGACTCGTTGGCAGTGGATGCTAACGGCGACGTTTGTGTTGCGACCCTGATGGATGGCGGTATCACGACGCTATCGGCAACCGACCAGCCACCCAGCTTTGTTGCCATGCCAGATCGGGTAACCACAAATATCTGCTTCGGTGGAGCGGATTTGAAAACCGCCTATATCACGTTGTCGTCTACCGGCCAACTGGTCAGCATGGATTGGCCGGTTGCTGGCTTGCCGCTGAATTTCTTGAACAAATGAGCGCCTCGATGGGGCGCGCGTTGTTGGGTTTGTTGATTGCGGTATGGCTTGCTGGCGCAGCAACACTTGGCTTTGCTGAACGTCTGCATCTAATTATTCCTGCGGGTCCCGGTGGCGGCCTCGATGCCACGGCCAGAGCGCTTGGCAATGCGTTAATTGACTCAGGTCTTGACGATGCGGTGAGTTACGAAAATCGTAGCGGTGGCGGCGGAGGCAAGGCGATGGCCTACTTTGTTGCCAATGCAAGCACCCTCGACAACACCCTACTGGTCAATTCAGCGCCATTAATCGTGCGTTCGTTGCAGGGCTTGTTTCCGCACTCCTTTCGCGATTTGACGCCCATTGCGGGGCTGATTGCAGACCCCGGCGTCATCGCAGTGCGCGCAGATTCACCCATCAGCAACTGGCAGGAAGCGGTCGCATTGCTACAAGATCGGAATACGCGCACCTTTGTTGGCGGCGGCTCAGTGAAAGGCAGTTTGGACCACATTACCCTGTCTTTGCTGGCCCAAGCCGAAGGCATAGACCCACGCTCGGTTCGGTATCTTGCTTACGACGGCGGCGCCAAGGCTCAGTTAGCACTGCTCAGCGGCGAAGTTGATTTGATGGTCAGCGGTCTTGGCGAGACGCTTGCAGCCCAGCGCGCTGGCAGCATCCGTATTCTCGGCGTAACCAACAGCGTATCGACATCGGCAGCGATTCAGAGTTTTGTTAGCCAAGGCGTCGACGTGGTGTTTTACAACTGGCGTGGCGTATTTGCTCCCAGCGGCATGTCGGCAGACGACGCCCAACGGCTACAAGACCAGCTTATCGCTGTGTCCCAGACAGCGGCTTGGCAGCAGCAATTGGAACGGTACGGCTGGCAACCCATGTTGTTGCCCGGGGCGCGTTTTAGCGACTATTTGGCGCAGCAGGAGGCCATGTTGGGTCGAGTTATGCGCGATCTGGGGTTGATCCGCCGGTGAGCCAAGAGTGAGTAGGCATCTACTATTGCTCGTGCTCTTTGCCATCGGCGCTGGCTATCTGCTGCTGTCCACTGAGATTGTACTGGACCCGTGGAGTGCGACCGACACTGTGCATTCACGCACCCTTCCCCAGCTCTACGGCATACTGCTCTGCCTAGCGGTGATGGTTTATGCCCTGCGCCTACCCAGAGCTGGGTCCACCAATGAGGGAGCCAGTGGCCAGCCAGCGGTAAGACTGCGTCCACTACTGGCGTTCACTGTGCTGATCATTGTTTTCATCATGAGCCTGTACTGGCTCAACCTATGGCTTGCTGTCGCGGGTCTACTCCTTTGCGGCCTGTACATTTGCGGTGAGCGGCGCTGGCCAGTGCTGAGCACAATCAGCGTCACAGCATCACTGCTAGGCTATCTGGCGATTGAGCAGCTGCTGCAAATGAGCATTCCAATCAGCTGATGTTGGATGGTGTCCTTACTGGCCTTGCAACAGCGCTGACGCTGCAAAATGTGCTGTGGGTGGCCCTTGGCTGCTTAGCCGGTACGCTGATCGGCATGATGCCGGGTCTTGGGCCGATCAGTGCCATCGCGCTGATGATTCCGGTCTCCTACTCCCTCGACCCTACCGGTGGGCTGATTATGATGGCAGGCGTGTACTACGGCGCTGTTTTTGGCGGCTCTACTTCGTCCATTTTGATTAATGCCCCCGGTGTCGCGAGCACGGTGGCAACGAGTTTTGATGGATACCCTATGGCGCGAGAGGGTCAGGCCGGCAAGGCGCTGGCTATCGCAGCCTATGCATCGTTTTTTGGCGGTACCGCTGGCGCATTGATATTGCTCGCTTTTGCCTCAAGCCTTGCGGCAGTAGCACTGCACATTCAAAGCGCTGAATACGCAGCGTTGGTGCTCTTTGCCATGACTTGCGTGGTGATTTTTGCTCAGCCTGGCGAGCGTAATGCCAGCTTGATTACCCTACTGCTGGGCCTAATGTTGGGCACCGTTGGCACCGATCAGCTAGGCGGCACGCAGCGTTTTACCCTGGGTTTGCTAGAGCTTACTGACGGTATCCCCTTCGTCTTGCTGGTTATGGCCACCTTCGCCCTGGCAGAAGCGTTTCGCCTTGCCATGCATCCGCTATCGCAACCCCCGGGACAGTTTTCAGCGCGCGATCTGCTGATTCCAATCTCGTTACTGCGCGGTTTGGCGCGAGTTGCTGGACGCAGTTCCGTGTTGGGCTTTTTTATCGGCGTGATGCCAGGTGCTGGTGCTACGCTGGCGAGTTTTTTCGCGTATGACCTAGAAAAACGAGTCGGCGACGGTTCCCGCGAAGCGGGTGTGACCGCGCCGGAAGCGGCCAACAACGCTGCGTCGACGGGTTCCTTTGTACCGCTACTGAGTTTGGGGGTTCCCGGTTCAGGAACCTCGGCTGTCTTGCTCGGCGTCATGTTGGCTTATGGCCTGCAGCCGGGACCAACACTGGTCACAGACCAGCCTGAGGTGTTTTGGGGCGTTATTGTTTCCATGTACATCGGCAATATATTTTTACTGGGCATGAACCTGCCTCTGATTCCCTATTTGGCGCGTATCGTCAGTCTGCCGCAGCAAATTCTCATACCACTAGTGGTCACTTTTTCGCTGCTCGGGGTCCTGCTCACCACCTTTAGCGTCTTTGACCTGTCGCTGATGTTGCTACTCGCACTGGGGGCGACGCTGTTAAAGCGCTTTGGTTTTCCGCTGGCCCCATTGTTACTGGGCTTTATTTTGAGCGGTTTGTTCGAAGAAAATTTGCGTCGCGCCCTGCAGCTCAGTGCGGGCGAGTTGGCCTATTTGCTGGAACGGCCAATCACGCTCGGAATCCTGTTGGCAAATGCTGCAATCTGTCTATTGCCCCTATGGAATCGCAAGGTCTCATGACATACCATGCGATCCGACTTTGACTAGTTTATAGAGGGTGCGGGATGAGACGACCGTTTGGGCGAGGAAGAGGCGAGGAAGAAACTGAAGCTATCAATCTAACGCCAATGTTAGATGTGGTATTTATCATGTTGATCTTTTTCATTGTGACCGCCACTTTCGTTAAGGAAGTGGGATTGGATGTGAATCAGCCAGAAGATGATAAGCCCAAAACCGTTGACCCTGACAAAAAGAGTATTGTGGTGCGCATTACCAACCGTGACCGAATCATTATTGCCTCCCGCGACATCGATCGGCGCTCGGTGCGCGCGAATATCGAAAGGCTGCATGCTGAGAACCCGGAAGCGCCGGTAATTATTCAGCCACACGCGGATTCCACAACGGATGTGATGATCCACATTATGGATTCGGCGCGCCAAGCTGGGGTCTACAACGTCTCGCTTGCGCAAAATAATTAGCTAGCTTTTAAAAACAACAAGTCAGAAACACAAAAGGCCCGTATTCGGGCCTTTTTTATGGCCGTTTGTAACGGCTTTCGGCACACTCTACAGGGCATATGCAGCAACAAGAGTCCGCCTTGATCGACCTACGCAGTGACACCCTCACCACCCCTTCAACAGCCATGCGCGACGCCATGCTGCATGCCGTTGTTGGAGATGATGTCTATGCCGAAGACCCCACAGTTATTGCGTTGCAGGAGTACGCAGCGGCGCTGTTGGAAAAAGAAGCCGCCCTGTACGCGCCGAGTGGTACCCAGTCCAACCTGTTAGCCCTGTTTGCGCACTGTGATCGCGGTGACGAGTACATTGTCGGCGACAGCGCACATACGTTTCGTTACGAGGGCGGAGGCGCTGCAATTCTTGGCAGCATCCCGCCGCAGCCCGTACCGATGGCAATGGACGGTACGCTTGGCTTGGACGCCATTGAAGCGGTAATTAAACCCGATGACTTCCACTTCGCCCGCAGCCGCCTTATTTGTCTTGAGAATACGCATGCCGGCGAGCCTCTACCCTTGGGCTACGCTGAAGCTGTTGCCGGCCTCGCTCAGCGGCGCGGACTTGCCATGCACTTAGACGGTGCGCGCTTGTTTAACGCTGCTCTGGCCCAGAATCGAACCCCAGCAGCCCTAGCCGCGCCCTTTGATTCGGTTTCTATCTGTTTGTCCAAGGGATTGGGCGCACCGGTAGGGTCGCTTTTGGTGGGTTCGGCGGTGTTGATTGATGAAGCCCGTCGATGGCGCAAAGTTTGAGGTGGTGGCATGCGGCAGGCTGGCGTTATCGCCGCCGCGGGACTGCATGCACTGCAGTACCAGCGCGATGATCTTGCCCAAGACCACATTCACGCTGCCGAGTTGGCTGCCTGCGTGGCGGATAACTTTGGCGATAGTGCGGTTCGTTCCGCCACCAATATGGTGCACTTAACCCTGCCGGATGAAACGTATGGCGCTCTTGCCGAGCATCTGAGTGAACTGGGGATTCGCGTTGGTCGCCCGCGCTGGGTATTGCATCGCGACATCAGCGCCGATGACTTGGCAACCCTATGCCGAGGGATTCAGGGTTTTAGTATTGACTGACGGCGGCATCAAGCCTCGGTATCTACGCCTTCAAACGAGGTGAACAAGGCCGACAATGGCCCCGGTGAGCAAGTTCACCAAGGTACCGCAGAGCAGAGATTTTGGCGCGATCACAAGATATTCCTGCTTACGCTGGGGAATCAAAACAGACAGGCCACCAAGCAAAATGCCGAGGCTGCCGATATTGGCAAAACCGCACAGCGCATAAAGCATGATCAGGCGTGACTGCTCGGAAAATACGCCGGCACTCGCCGAAAACTGCACATAGGCCATAATTTCGTTGAGTACCACCTTGGTGCCTAGTAACGAGCCCGCAACCCCTGCCTCACTCCAGGGAATACCAATAAGCCATGCTAGGGGAGCGAAAACGAAGCCTAAGATCGACTGAATGGTGAGCGCCTCGCTGCCCGTAATGGCGGCGAGCATGATGTTGCCCAAGGCGACGAAGCTAATCAGCACCAGCAGCATGGCGCCGACATTAACGGCCATGGCCATGCCGTCTTGGGTGCCTTGAGTAAGCGCGTCCATGGACGATTCGTATTTCAGTTCCAGCTGCGCTGATGAGATAGCCACTTGTTTGGTCTCGGGGATGAATAAACGAGACAAATAGATCGCGCCGACAGCGTTGATCATAGACGCGCCGACGATGTGCCCCGCAATGCCATCCATCACGTCGCCCAACAGAGCGGCAAAAAGAATCATCACCGAACCTGCCACTGTAGACATACCCAAACACATGACGGTGAAAAATTCTGAGCGTGTCAGTTGACTCAAATAGGCTCGAATCACCAAGGGCGTTTCGATCATGCCAAGAAACAGGCTGGCCGCTGCCGCTGTTGCCACGGTTCCACTGATATGAAACGTTCTTCGCAACGCCCAACCGAGACCCTGAACAAAGGCTCGCAGCGCACCCCAGTGCCAGAGCAAGGCGACGACGACAGAGAACACGACGACTTGGGGGAGCACACGAAAGGCAAACAGATAGGGTGCTTCTGTCACACTAGGCACCGGGAAGTCGCCACCGCCGAGATACCCGAATAAAAACACAGTACCTGCAGTACTGGCCTCACCCACGGCGCTAATAAAACTGTTGATGGCGAGCAAAATGCCGCTCAACCAAGCCGCGCGTAGAAATAGCGCCGCCAGCAGAATTTGCACAACAATGCCCACTGCCACGAAGCGCCACGCGACCGCTTGTTTGTTTTCGCTGAGCAGCCAGGCAAGACCAAGCAGTACGACTATTCCTAAAAGTGCTTGCATAGTCGCTAATGTTCCTAAATGGCGAAAAACGTGATCACATGCTGGTCGAGTAACCGCCAGTGGCCGAGGCCAGATTCTAGCGCCATGTTGGGCGCATGGGCACCATGGTAGCGAATGCGAAACTCTTGTCGCTGCCAGTCCAGTTGAATACTGGCTTCTTGAAAGCCAATGAACGCCGCGCCGATTGGGAAAATAGCCTTGTAGCCCGCCTCTTTGGCCGAGAATGCGATAGCCGGTGCTGTTGCGGGAAGTGTGGTAAAGGCATCGAGCTCTTCCAGACGAAACAGCGAGCTGTGCAGCCTCGGCGTCACTCGTTGCACCTGCTCAACGTCAACGCCAACGCTGCGCAAGTGCGTGGATACCGCCGCCAGTGCCCAGTCTTTGCTGTGACTGATGCTTCCGCACTGTCCTGTTGGCCAAAGGGGTGCCCTGTCGGCCTGCAAAATTGGGTTTGGCGGCAGGCCCAGCAACTCTTGGGCAATGTGGGCGCAGTGGCGGCCGGAGGTGTAGTCCAACTGGCGCTTAGCGCGCATGGTTATGCTCATTGCAATTTCTGCCTGCAGCAGGCGGCCCTTTGCAGACTCTTTAGACTGCAATACCATCGCTGTTTCTGGCAGCAACGGCCACGATGGCTGCAGGGCCGTTGCTAGTTGCATGTCGCAATGCCAATGCATATTGCTCTCAAGTCTTTTCGTCGCAGTATGGGGCCAGTATCCTGCCCTGCCCAAGCCGCTGGGTAAACGACCATGGCAAAGAGCGGTAGGCAACACTTATCTACGGAACGAAATTATGTCGAATGTCATCTTGCTTAACGGCTGCTCGAGTGCAGGCAAGACAACCTTGGCTTTAGCGCTCCAAAACCTGCTGTGCGAACCCTATCAGCATATTGCTCTGGATCAATTTCGCGATGGTATGCCCGGTCGGGTGCGTGGCCTCAACTCGCCGCCGGGAGATCCGGGCGCGTCGGGCCTGAATGTGGTTCCCGGTGAGTTAAATGGTAAATGGGTTACGCATATTCAGTTCGGCGATTATGGTGAACGGGTGTTGGCGGCAATGCGTAGAACCGTGGCGACTCTGAGCGAGTTGGGTTGCAACGTCATCGTCGATGACCTGCTGTTTAAACGTGATTACTTAGAGGACTACGCCGCGGTAGTAGACCCGCAAAAGACTTGGTTTGTTGGTGTGAAGTGCAGTCTCGATGTCATCAATGAGCGTGAGGCTCTACGCCCGGGACGCTTCCCCGGTACGGCGAGAGCCCACTTCGAGCAGGTCCACGAGCACGGCGTTACTTACGATTTAGAGGTGGATACCAGCGCCGCCGACCCGGCAGAGGTAGCACAGACAATTGCGCAGCGTTTGCAGCAGCCACCCCTCGCCTTGCAGAGTCTTAGGCAGTAGTTGAGTTCGCTAAGTTATTGGCTGGTGATGTCCAAGCGCAAAATATGCGCGTGACGTGTGCCGTTTGGCCGCTCTTGGGAAACATAGGCCCGAGTATCACTGCCCAAGGCAAAGGTAATGGCCTCGCGCTGACCGACGTATGGCAAGCTGAGGACTTGTGGCGGTGCGGCTAGATTTGCGCGGTCAAACACATAGGCGTGTTCCATGGTCGTTACCAGTAGCCGGTCACCAGCAAGACTCATACCCGTAGGACTGGCCATATAGGCGAAGTTGGTGCCGTAAAAGTCCGCCGTACTGCGGTCGGGGATCACAAAGCCTTGCAGGGGTCCAAGCAATTCGGCACGTTGGACTTGTTGTGTTGCTACTTCACTTGGGGCGGCTGAAAAGTTTGGCAAAGGCAGCCGATAAAGCTGTGGTGGCAGTGTGCGTTTGCTCAGTACCAACACCTCACCACGGCGCGTGTCAACGGCGACGCTTTCACTGTCCCGAGGCCCGTCTGGGTAGCTGAATGAACGGGTTTGCACAGGTTGCAAAGCCTCCTCTGGCGAGGCAGTCCGAGCATCGGGTTCTTCGACGACGACATATGACACGGTGCGGCGCATAGCAAAGTTGTCGCCAATGTCGGCGATCAGCAAATAGGCTGTGCCGTCCGCCACAAAGCTTGTCAGCGCTTCCCAGTCAATTGGCTCAGGCAAATCTACTGGCCAGATGCCCAAGTGCTTGCCCTGGGTGGTTAGCGCGAATAACTCAGCTTTGCCACCACTGTCGTTTATTGACCACAGGACGTCCGCATGATGAGCGCTCGCAGCCAATCCGCTGGACTCATCCAGCAGGGGTGATTCGATTGAACCCATCCATTGCACGCTAACCGCAGCAGTCTCGGCAGCGAGCCCGCTACAATAACTTGTACCTAGGATAATCAGCGATGCGTATAAGGTTCTGGCCAGATGGCAATAAGTTCTGCCTAGCAGAGATGTCGGAGTCATGTTCATAGCGGTACCAGTGCGTGGGGACATAGTCGATCCGCAGTTGCGGGCATAGACTGTGGACGATGATACCATTGATAAAAATACGGCCGAGTGATGTCGCCTTCGAACGGAGCTGATAAGGAGCGTTATGAACACGATTGATGCCGCCATTGACGAACTGGCCCAACGCCTACGTGATGCTCAGAATACGGTCTTCTTTACAGGCGCTGGCATCAGTACCGAATCAGGTATACCGGATTTTCGTAGCCCCGGCACCGGGCTTTGGAACAAAATCAAGCCCATCGAATTTCAAGATTTTGTCGATTCGGAAGAAGCCAGATACGAATCTTGGCGGCGCAAATTTTCCAGCGACGCGATCAGCGAGGCGAAGCCTAACCTTGGGCACCTAGCGATTCAGCGTTGGTTTGCTGCAAGTCATGCTGGGGCAGTGATTACGCAGAATGTCGACAACCTGCATCAAAATTCCGGTGTCGCCGAGGCGCAAATTGTCGAGCTGCACGGCAATGCCACTTATGCCAGCTGTTTGTCTTGCGGGGCGCGTTACGAGTTGGCCCAGTTGCGCGATGACTTCAATCGCAACAGCAGTGTCAGTCCCTGCTCGCGCTGCGGCGGTCTGATCAAAACCGCGACAATTTCTTTTGGCCAAAGCATGCCAGAAGACCAAATGCTGAAGGCCCAGCAGTTTGTCGAGGCCTGCGACCTGCTGATAGTCCTGGGCTCATCTCTCACGGTCTATCCGGCTGCAGGATTCCCGCAGTACGCCAAGCAACTGGGTGCCGGGTTGGTTATCGTTAATAGAGAACCGACAGATCAAGACGCCTTGGCAGACTTGGTAATCCATGAAGCCATCGGCGAAGTGATGCAGCGTGCGGTAAGTTTGGCCATAGGGGCGAACTGAAGTCGATGCGCAGCGAGGTACCCGGCTAGATGGATGAAGAGCTGCAAGCGCTGGGATTCTCCGTTGACGGGTTGAGTACTCTGATCCGTGGTTTGCTGCCAAGTTGGCGGCACGATGCACTGACGAACTTTGGTTATTTAAGCGGCGGTTACAGCAATGCCAACCTGGTATTTGACCGCCAAGCGGACAATGGCACGACTCGCTATGTGCTCCGCGTTCCCCAACGCCAGCAGCCCTATGTCGATCGTTTGGCTGAAGTTGCGTTGTATCAGCAACTGCCAGCGCAAATTGGTCTTCGACCAGCCGCACTGGATGCAGCCAGCGGGCTTATGGTTACGCCTTGGATCGAAGGTCAACTGCTGGCCGATGCCTACCCCCAGCAGTTTGAGGAACAAGACCTGTTGAACTACCTGCACAAACTGCACGCTAACCTGCCGAAAGTTACTCACGCCTACCATGTGCCGGACCTGCTGCCGGAGTTTCTAGCGCCTGACCAATTGGAGTTTGCCGCTACCAAGCTGGCTCCGCAGCTACAGGCCGATCTTGCTGCTGAGCCAGATAGGAGCGATCAAACCTGCCATAACGATCTGAATCCATGGAATATATTGGTGACCGACACGGATTGGATAACCCTTGATTGGGAGTTCGCCGGACGCAATGACCCGCTATTCGACCTGATTGGCCTGCATCAGGGGCTCGAACTCGACCCTCAGACGCTGCCAGAGCTGGCTCGGCAGTTCATGCCAGATGTCCCCGCGGAGCGCCTCAGCCGAGTGTTTAGGCACTTTTGGTTGCGCGAATGGGCGTGGGCTAAATTTCAGTTAGACGCAGGCAACGTCAGAGATGAGATCCTTGCTCAGGTTGATATCGCTCAACACAAGCTTGAGCGATCGCCGTCCTTTTAATCACCTCGTATTATCGCCTCGCGCCTGCGCTCATGCGCCAAGGTGCAGGCCAATCGGGCCTCATTGATGCCTTCGCAGACAGCGAAGTCGCATTGGCGGCGCACAAGCGCCTGCGCATACAAATCGAACAGTCGGTCTCGGTCGTGAGGATTTTCGCGCAGCGGATCGCGCTGCCACGGCAGGTCTGGCCGACACAGCAGATAAAATCGAGGCAGTTGCTCGGCCCAAGCCTGCTGAAAGATCGGTGGTAGTGGTCCGTATTTGTCCTGCCACCATATACTCAAAGTGAGCAGGTCCGTGTCGAGGATGATGTTTTCGGTAGGTGATACCGCAGCCTCCATTTGCTGCTGTATCTGCACCAAGTTGAGTAAGTCGGATGGAAGATAGGTCGCTCCGGTTGGCCCATCTGCAGTAGTGGACTGCTGCAAGTAGGTTCGAGCCTGTTCCGCATAAGCAGGCCACCCCATGTGGTCAGCGATGGCTCTGGCTAGGGTCGATTTTCCCGACGATTCAGGCCCGGTTAATACCCAGATCATTCAGCCAAGCGCTCACGCCAACGCAGCCAACCTCAAACGGCCATGACTAAGTAGACGCTATATAGCCCCGCGTAGAAGAACAGACCTGAGTCCGTACTCATGCCCTTCACCACATAAAGCCCAATCTGTACGACGTCGATTGCAAACCACGCAAGCCAACTGCTCAAGTACTTGCGTGCGCTCATCCACATGGCCACGAAACTCGCCACTGTGGTGAGGCTGTCGATATAGGCCAAATCCGCCTGTGTATAGGCATCGAAGACATAGCCCATAACGATGCTACCAAGCAGCGTGATAACCACGAGGCTTGCAGCCCTAGCCAAGCTGATTCTCTGGGGCAGCAGTTCCCCCGCGGGTTGGCGTAGCTGCTGTCCGCCATAAAGCCAGTAGTACCAGCCATAGGCGTTCATAACAACGTAGTAAATATTGAGCACCACGTCGGCAAAGAGCATGGCGCGAGCGACGACAACGATGGTGATCAATGCGTAGAGCATGCCAATGGGAAAAGTTAGAACATGTTCTCGGATCAACAGCCAGACGCAGGCAATGCCGCTGATGAGGCCGGTAGCTTCAAGCCAGTTTTCCATCAGAAATGTCACGTCCGCGTTCCCAAGATAAGGTCAGCGAAGCTTGCCTAGGGCGGTTAGGGAGCGCAACCGCGGAGAGGCGTTACTGGTTTAGCGATTCCCAGCGACCGTGGCGAAGCACACTCAAAGACATGTATTCGTGGTCAAAGGGCACCAGCATGAGGCTGTTAGTCTGATTGGTTTTTAGATCTGCAGGATAGTTAGTCACACGCGTCGAGGCCAACTCGCTGCGCTGCTGCCAGCAGGCGGTATGCTGGCGTGGACTTTTCATAAGACTCTCGGAGAACGGTAAAAACACCACTTTCGGAGCGCTTTCGTTTTTGCAGCATCCCGTCGCCATGGATGCACCCGTGGCGTTGGTCGTATGACGCCTGTTGAGATGCTGTTGTGTAGTCATTTGCTGCTATCTCTCATCCCCAGTAATTACTAGCGCAGTAAAGCAGAGGCAGACCCAGACTTTTGCGAAAACCAGTTGAGAAGTCATTGAAGATCATGGAGGCAATCGTGAGTAGTTGTGGGTGCAAATTTGCCGACCAAACCCGCTAGACTAGCGCTTTTCAGCACAGCAAGGACTGGCATGTGGCAAAACATATAGTCATCGTTGAGGACGATCCAGATCAGCGCTCGAATTATGCCGATGCGATAACCAACAAAGGCTATCAAGTGAGCGCATATGGCAATCGAGAGGAGGCCCTTGCAGCCTTCGACGACGCCCTGCCTGATCTCGCCATCTTGGATATTATTCTTGGCGATGAAGTAGACGCAGGCTTCCAGTTATGCCGCGAGTTATTGGCCCGCTCGCCGAGCCTACCGGTTATCTTCTTAACCGAACGCATTAACGAAATCGACAAAATTTCGGGGCTGCGACTGGGTGCCTGGGACTATCTGCCGAAACCGATCTCCTTGGATTATTTAGCAGAGCGTATCTCATCGTTGCTGCGTATTAACGAGGCGCGTAATGCGCTGGCGAATACCGAAGCCAGTTCGGCAAAAAATATCGGCGATTTGGCTCTGGATCAGGATGCCTTGCTGGTGAGCTGGAAAGAACAGCGCATCGATCTTTCCGGTACTGAGTTTCGTATGCTGGCGAAACTGGTGCGGGTTCCGGGTCATGCGGTGAGCTATGAAACGCTGATGAACGCCACCATGCAAAGTTTGGTCACGAATAACACCATCAATACCCACATGCGCAATATTCGCAAAAAATTTGAAGCGGCGGACGCAGAATTTGCCTGCATCAAGAGCGAGTACGGGTTTGGGTACCGCTGGACCAAGCAATAGGACGTCAGGGCAATGGCGTTTAGGTTAACTTTTCGCGGTCCCAAACTGGGCACTAAGCTCGCGCTCATGGGTCTAGCGCTGCTCGTTGTGCCTTGGTTTAGCTATCTGCAATTAGTGGAAATGGAACGTCTGTTGATTCAGGGTCAATCCCAAGCCCAACTTCTCACCGCCGAAGGTATTTCCACGCTGTTTAACGGTCGCGAAGATCTGTTCAACGATCTGCCTGTGGCATTGGAGGATTTCCAGGCGCTTTATGCGCAGCCTTTGCAAAGCACCATACGCTTGGACGGTGATGCAGAGGATTGGGGGCAGGCCCGCGAGGCGGGTTATTTGGCCTTTGGTTCGGCAAGTGGCAGCGCAGATTCGGACTTTACCCTGCTACTCGGCGAGCGCTCAGACTTTTTATACGCGCATATGCGGATACGCGACAACCAATTGGTGTATCGCGATACCGAGTACCTGCGCCTCGATAATGCTGACCATATCCAGCTAAATTTTATTGCCGCGGACGGGCAGGAAGGTCGCATGTCGCTCGTTTTTGACACTGCCAACGTAGTCACCGGTTTTGCCATGGACGAACAGTGGCGCTACGCCGCGACGGGGAGTGCCGACAATCGCGTGCAGGGCGTACTGCGTCCCGTAGCGGGTCAAAATGAAGTGGTTCTGGAATTCCGCATTCCGCTGAGCCTGCTGGGTTCCCGGCAATACTTTGGCCTGACCTATGTGGACGTTGACGACATATTGCAGCGCAACGTGGTGCGCACTACCCGGACTATTCCCGCGCAAGCGGACCAAAGCTTCAACTTAGTGGTTTTGCGAACCCCGGAGGTACGCAATATTGTGCAGGGTCTGGGTTATTCGGGAGCTAAAATTCTGGTCATCGACAGCCTGCAGCGCGTTCGCGCCGAGGTGGGCAATACGCGCCAAAGTGTTGAAGCGGACGGCGCTGCGATTCGGTTCAACACGGTGACGCGCTAGTTAACTCGTGCTGGCGATTGGATAGGTGAAATTCTTCGCGCCAAAACAGTTAAACCCCTTAACGCCGTGAATGAGGCGGGACGGGCGAGCGCGGCGTCCGTTGAGAGCCCGGGGGATCGCGCCATCCGCATCAGCTTAGAGGGCGACCCCATCGCGCTGCGTAATCTGTTAGCGGATGGACAGGAAATTATCTTGGCCGCTCACCCCATTGTTTCTGCCGATCAGGTAATTGGCACCGTTATCGTTGAGCAAAATATCGACGACATTTTGCGCTTTCAGCGCTCGTCGCTAGAACAGGTGCTGTCGTTATCACTGCTCAGTCTGTTTGCGATTTTTCTGGCGTTGATTGCCTTTGCCGGACGCTTGGCTTGGCGTATTCGCAACCTGCGCCAAGAGGCGGCTTCAGCTATCGACGTGCGTGGTCGGTTGCGGCGCGGTGGCCTGCTTAACGAGATGAATGCTGGCGACGAAATTGGCGATCTAGCACGCAGCGTATCTAATATGTTAGAGAAGCTTAAGCAGCACAATGGCTTTCTCGAAAACATGCCGCGCACGCTGCGTCATGAAATTAATAACCCGCTCAATACGCTGAGTACTTCGCTGCAAAACCTGGCTGAGGAGCACCCGGATATAGATTCCAGCAAGTACTTAGAAAGCGCAAAGCGTGGGGTTAATCGTATCGGTTCTATCGTACAAAACCTTGCCGACGCGGCGAATTTAGAAGAGGCGCTAGAGGCCGAAGAACTCGAAGAAATCGACCTTAACGAGTTGCTTGCCAGCTATGTGGCCAACTGCGGATCGACGCATAACAACGTGATCTTCCGGTATCACGGCAGCGCCACGCCAGCGCCGGCACTGGTATCAGATTTTCGTATTGAACAAATGCTCGATAAGTTGGTCGACAATGCTGTGGATTTTCATCGTGCGGATACGCCCATTCGTGTGCAGCTAGAGTGTTTCGGCGATCTAGTGCAAATCGTAGTGGCAAATCGAGGAGCCGCGCTGCCAGAAGCGAAGTTACAAACCATCTTTGATTCCATGGTAAGCCACCGTGGCCCGGATAACCGTCTGCACTTTGGTTTAGGCTTGCACGTTGTGCGGATCATTGCTGAGCATCACGGTGGCACTGTGATGGCGATCAATCTAGAGGATCGCAGCGGCGTTGCCTTTGTCATCCGTCTGCCGCTGGTTGCACCAACAACCCAGTCTGGTATCAAGCCCGCGGCCAGCACACAAACGCCGCTGCGAGCAGAGCCTTAGGCCTCAAGCTCACGCAGTCTTTGCGCATGCCGCAGTCGCCGCTGGTCAGGCCAAACGATAGGCGCTGTCCATGCTCAAGGCATCGCCGTCCATGCTGACCTTACCCTTGCGCACTAAGTTCTCCATCGCCGCAAGCACGCTACGTGCGGCTGCGGGATACATGAATTCCGGCGTGTCGCGGTACATCAAGGGCACCATGTCTCGTATGCGATGGGTGCCCTTGTCTATGCAGTCGAGTATTTGCTCTTCGCGCTCAAGTCGGTGCTCAATATAAGCACGCACATGGGTTTTCGGATCGATAATGGAGGGGCCGTGAGTGGGCCAATAAACCGCGTCGTCGCGCTCGAGCAGCAGCTCTAGGCTGTGCATATAGGCCGCCATGTCGCCGTCTGGTGGCGAGATAATACTCGTTGACCAACCCATAACATGGTCGCCAGTAAAGAGTGCTTTTTGTTCGCGTAAGGCGAAGCAAACGTGGTTAGAGGTATGGCCTGGCGTATAAACGCACTCCACCGTCCAGTCACTGCCTTCAATCACATCACCGTGCTTGACCAAGTGATCTGGGGCGAAGTCCATGTCGCCGCCCTCCTCCACTTGCACCCCTTGCTCCATCTTGCCCGCGCCGTGGGGGCCATAGGCGTAAGTGGGGGCACCGGTTTTTGCCTGCAGTGGCCGGCAACCCGGGGAGTGGTCCATATGCGTATGCGTGACGAGAATATGACTCACGTCTTCGCCGTCCAAAGCTTTAAGAATCGCCGCGATATGCGCCTCATCGTCTGGACCGGGATCAATTACAGCGACTTTGCCAGTGCCCAAAATGTAGGTGCCGGTACCGTGGAATGTAAACGGACTGGGATTGTTAGCGATAACGCGGCGAATGCCCGGTGCCAGCTCGGCAACCCTGCCGTAGTCGAACTCTAACTCTCGTCGGTATGGGATCTGGACCATGATGCTGTTGCCTCGGTGATTACGCGTGTCTGCTCACCAAGGGATTGGTGAAGCGGCTGTAAAAGTTGCGAGAATATAGAATTCGTCTGGTCTGATTGCAATCCAGACTCGAGCGGTCGCGGCCTGTTATTGCTCCCACTCGGCAGACCATGCTAGCCATAGGGGCATATCTGGTTGCAGCTCAAGCGCCAAGTCCAGGTAGGTCTTAGCCTGAAGCACCATGCCAGCTTGTTGCGCTTGCTGGGCCACTTGGGCGAGGCGATTGGCGCAGGCCAGCAGTTGCTTTTGCGCCTCTTCATTGCCCGGATCCAAACTCAGAACTTCGCGCAGCTTGGCCACCGTATTGTCTTGTTCCGGCGCGGTTATAAACCCCTGCGCAAACAAAACGTTTGCTTGTTCTAGGCCAATGGCAATTTGCCTGCGGCGCGTGATTTCACTGTCAATACGCTCTCGCATGTTGGCGATGGGGGTCGCGCCGAGTCCCTGTTCTGCCGCTAGGTCCAGCCGTGCCTGAGCAAGGTTGATCGCTCCTTGGTCGAGAAGGTCTTGGGTTTGCTCCATCACCTGTGTGGTGATTTGTGCCAAGCCAGATGCGGCGCTGGCATTGTCAGGGTCCGTGGCCAGCACGCGCAAATAAATTTGCGCGGCATTTTCATCATCGGTGCTGATCAAGCGATTTTGTGCGCGCAGTTGTTGGGCTGTGGCCAGGAGCTCGGCAATTGCGCTCTGAATCGACGTCGCTTGGGAGATGAGTTGCCGGACCTGATCAAGCTCTCGCAAATCGCTGCGCGCAGCGGTCGCTTGTTGCAGCAGACGGATCGCTTCCGCCACGTCACCGTCGCGTGCCGCCTGAGCTGATAGCTGGCCATAGTGCTGGCCGATTTGGGTTAGGCCCTTTGTGGCGGCAACGTGATCCGGCGCAATGCGTAAAATTTCTTCGAACGCCTGTATCGCCGCGCCTGCACTGGCTTCGTCAGAAAGGCCACTGCTGCGCAACAAAGACTCTGTGCTGATCAGCAACCGTTCGGCGCGAAATCGGTTTTGTAGGCTCAGCGACAACACTGTCAGTTCCGGGTCCGCAGCAAAAACACTTTGTGCCTCG
This sequence comes from Pseudomonadota bacterium, assembly GCA_009936775.1. Taxonomy (GTDB): domain Bacteria; phylum Pseudomonadota; class Gammaproteobacteria; order Pseudomonadales; family Azotimanducaceae; genus UBA4421. The sequence goes on along the minus strand of JAACDW010000247.1, from coordinate 21,138 downwards.
GTGAGACGTGTTTGTGCCTGCTCTAACTCGTTTACCGCCATGGCTGCTGTAATCGACTGCTTCCAACTCTTTTCTGTTGCGTCTAGGGCCAGTTGCGCGTTCTCATAGTCTGGAGCCAGCTCAATAACCCGCCGGTAAGCGGCGACGATGGTACTCAGTCCTTGATTTGGATCGGATGCCAGCGACTGCGCTTCGCGCCACGCCGCGGTGAGCGCCGGATTTTCGATAACGCCTAATGCAGCAGCGGCCTCTTCTACCACCGGCAGTAGTGCCTCACGGAAGGTCAGAAGCCCGGCGAGCAACACTCCGGCCAACAGTATGGTTAGAGTGCTCTGCAAGGCGATGCGTCGCCGTCGTTTGCTGCGCAGACGTTTGGTTTGCCGCGCAAGCTCGTCTGGCCGCAGACGCAGGTCAGCAAATAGTGCCCCAAGCTCGCTGGTATCAATGGCGGCACTGCGGATGACGTTGCTGAGCAGTTCCGCGCTTTTGCGTAACGGCCCCATTGCGCTTTTTATCCCGGCACGGCTAACTATTCGCCGGGTTGGGTCTTTGTGCATTAAGCCGTCGATTAGCGGCTGAAGATCCTGCAAATGAGCAGGGAGCTTGGGCACGTTGTCCTGTAAATGGGCCTGCAGCGTGGCCTCCACTGACTCATCGGTGAAGGGTAACCGGCCGCTGAGAAGCTGATAGGCCATGACACCTAGACTGTAAAAATCGGCTGCCGCCCGGGGTATTGGCGTCGCGTTGGTCGTGCTGGGACGAATTCTTTCAGGACTGAGATAGGCCGGTGAACTGTTGACAGTGTTGCTGACATCGGCGCTGTGCAGTGCGTAGGTGCAGTCGAAATCAATCAGAACCGGATGTTCTTGGTTTCTCATTAGCACATGTTCTGGGCGCAGATCGCCGTGGGCATAGCCTTGGGCGTGCAGGTGTTCCAGAGCCGCTGCTACCCGCAGCACGATATGTTGAAAATCGCGAATGGATAGGCCCTGTTCCACTCGGTCCAGTAAGTTCTGTTCACCGTAGTAACTGAGCAAAACATATTGCTTGTCGCCCTGCTTGCCTGAACCGATAAGTTGGCATATGCCTGGGTGCGCTACGCTTTCGAGAAGCTCGCTTTCAAGGCTCTGCGCAGCAGTAAACTTAAGCACTGCGGCTTCTGAACTGGCAGAGCGTTGCACAAGTAGCGTGCGACTGGGGTTCTTGCAATCCAGTGCTCGAATGACCTTAAAACCATTGACGACCATGGCTTCAGGTTCTTGTGCGTTGGTTGCGTCTATCGTTTCATCCATTCTTAGCAGCATTTGTCAGTGAGGCCTCGGGAGACTTGACAGGCTGCACGGGAAGTTCCGGTTGCACGGATAGCACAGTCACTTCGCCCGCTGTAAGCCTGCCTAAAACCCATGTGCCCGCGGCGATCAGGCGGCGACCGTCCAAGCTTACGGCGACTCCCTCGCCATGGGCTAACCCATTGATGCATGCACTGGCTTCGACCATCCAACCTCTGTTGTCATCAACACAGCGGCAGCGTGGACTTTCTTCGATGGCCTTACTCTCGACCAACGCACCCTGTCGCCAGCGTTGCAGTTCCAGCAGTTCACCGACACGGCGGGCTACGCCGAAACCCTCTCTTCTACCATCAGTAAAGCGTCCAGCGAAGCTCGATTGCGCTGCATCCGTATAGCGTCCAAGACCTGTGCGCCTGCCGCGCTGGAAGGTGCCTGCGTAGTTTGCGCCATCAGGCCAGACGTAGCTGCCTTGGCCATGCATTGCCCCATCATCGAATTGGCCCCGATAGGTTTGGCCGCTATGCCATTGCATGGTGCCTGCGCCATCACGCTTATTGTCGGCAAAACCGCCGCGATAGATATCACCATTGTTCCACTGCAATACGCCTTGGCCCTGCATTTGGTTATCAGCAAAGTCGCCCGTGTATCGGTCGCCATTGGGCCAGCGCAGTTCACCCTTGCCGTGACGTCTGCCGCGCAGAAAGTCGCCAGCGTAGTGCCGTCCGTTTGCCCAACTGTAAACGCCTTTGCCATGCGGTAAGTCTGCGACGAATCCGCCTTCATACTGGTCACCGTCAGCCCATGTATAGACCCCTTCGCCACTGAGAACACCATCGACGACTTCGCCGTCGTACTGGTCGCCGTTGGGTAGCGTCAGCTGTTCACGGTCGGCATGGGCCAAGCCGAACATTGACAATAGGCAGAGAAACAACCGCCACCGATTCTGCATTAGTCGAAACTCCGATACACTAAAGCACCGCCGTGCGTGAGTCCTTGGAGACAACATTTTACTCTCTCTGTCATTATTTCTCGCTGTTGGATTGTTCAGTGGCTTTATCGGTGGCCTGCTGGGTATCGGCGGTGGCGTCATTATCGTACCGGTTTTATTCCTATTGTTTTCGCGCACGGGCGCGTACTCGTCGGACATCGTGCTGCTAGTCGCTGTTGCGACGTCGCTAGCCTGTATTGTTTTCACTTCAGCCTCGGCAGCCTATGCACAGATTAAGGGTCAACGCGTGCTCTGGCCTATTGTCTTGCCGCTACTGCCGTTTTTGCTGTTGGGTAGTGCCGCTGCAGGTTACCTGGCGCCTCAGCTGCCTGCTGATCTCCTGCGCGTGGGCTTTGCGGTATTTATCTCCATGGTCGCTGTGATTATGTTTTTCGACTGGAAGCCGCCTGCTCATCGGCAGTGGCCGAGCAGCGTTGTCGGTACCGGCCCCATTGGTCTTGGCGCGGGTTTGGTTTCCGGTTTGGCTGGCATTGCCGGTGGTAACGTCATCGTACCTACCCTGATTTACTTTAACGTGCCTGCACACAATGCTACTGCGACTGCCAGCACCCTCGGTGTGCCCATTGCTGCGGTAGGCGCCCTAAGCTATATGTTGCTGGCGCCCGCTGCGTCTGAGCCGGGTTTGGTGGGTTATGTTGATCTACGCGCGTTCGTTTTTATTGTCGCCGGTGCGGTGGTCGCAGCCCCTCTTGGCGTGCGCTTCGCTCAGCGTCTCCCGGCGGCGACTCTCAAGCGTGTATTTGCACTCATGCTGGTGCTAGTTGCTGTGCGCATGGTGGTTTAAAAGCCGCTTGCAGCGTGTGAGCGCAGAGCCAGCACTGTTTCAATGCAGGCGTCTGATCTGGATCGCTTCGGTAGGTTGGTCTGCCAAAACATCGGAAATGACCACGAGCTTGGCGTCTACGGGAACATTCTCTTTTTTGCGCAGTAAGTTAAAAGCGCGTTGCAGGGTTTTTTCAGGGTCGCTGCTAAAGGCGATACGATGAGCAAACACCGATCGATTCATTGCTAGGCGTCTGCGGGTTTGACTGTCGTTGGTAAAGGCGAATATTGGCACGTTGTGGGGCCGTGCGGCGGTAACGAAATCTGCGGTAAAGCCGCGCCGCGTAATGACAACGACGCCTGTCGCCGACACCGCTTCCGCCAACGCTACTGCATGTACGGCCACATGTTCTTTGTCGGTGCTGATTTCCCATGATTTTTCATAACCCAGCCCCGGGTAAGGCTCGGTGCGTTTGGCAATTTGCGCAAGTTGCTCGACGCAGCGCTGGGGGTAGCTGCCCACACTGGTCTCGCCAGATAGCATCACTGAGTCGACGCCTTCATAAATGGCGTTAGCTACATCGGTGACCTCGGCGCGGGTGGGAATGGGATTATCAATCATAGATTCAAGCAGATGAGTTGCGACAATGCAGCGTTTTCCCTGTCGCGCGCAGGCATGCACAATGCGCCGTTGCACATTGGGTAAATCTGCCAGTTCGGTTTCGATACCTAAATCGCCACGGGCAACCATAACGCCGTCTGATACGGCGACAATATCGTGGATTTTACTGACCCCCTCTTGATCTTCGATTTTCGCTACGACTTTGATGGTCTGCTGTTTCTTACCCAAAAACTTACGCAACTCGCGGATGTCTTCAGGGCTGCGCACAAAGGACAAAGCGATAAAGTCCACATCGTTAGCCATACCAAAGGCGATGTCGTCTCGGTCCTTGGATGTGATTGCAGGCAGGTTCACTCGTACGCCGGGTAAATTGACATGCTTGCGACTGCCCAATGTGCCGCCGTCGATAACCTCGCAAGTGAGTTGATGGTCTTTTTTCTGCAGAACTTTGAAATTCATTAGCCCGTTGTCGACGGTAATGATGCGCCCTACTTCGACCACGTCGACCAACTCCGTGTAGTTCACATGAATCGATCTCTGCTCGACTAAGTCCCCGTCGCGGACACTTAGCGTCACCACATCGCCGGCGTTTAGTTGCATTGGGTTGTCAAGTACGCCGGTGCGAATTTCCGGGCCCTGAGTATCGAGCAAAATAGGTATCGGATAGTCCACCTGTCGGTTCAGGGTTTTAATCCAGTTGATGATCTTCAGCGCGCTGGCATGGTCTGAGTGAGACATGTTGATTCGCACGATGTTCATACCGGCGTCATAGAGTCCCTTGAGGCCTTCGAAACTGGCGGTGGCAGGGCCAATGGTGCAGATGATTTTTGTACGGCGTTTCATTGCTGCAGCTTAGTCTGCTGCTGCAGATAAGTCATTCGACCAAAAGGCTTTGAGCGACTTTTCTACCCCATTTGTATGGGTTGGTCGTAGTTGCCAATGCTCAGGAAAGAAGCCGGCAAGGTTTGGGTCAAGAAAACGCGGGTCGACCAAACACACTACGCCCTTGTCGTTTGGGCCGCGAATGACTCGGCCAGCTGCTTGAACAATGCGCGACAGCGCCGGTTGCAGGTAGGCTACTTGCTGCCCGAGCCCTTGCCCATGCTGTTGCTCGAAGTGTTTACTGGTCAGACTGCGACTTAGGTCTGCAGGCGGTAGCGCCAAACTCACGACGATTACACCCGCCAACGGGCTTGCACCAAGGTCAACAGATTCACCAAAAACGCCGCCCATGACAATGCCAAGAACGCCGTGCTCCATGGCACTGAAACTCGCTAACAAAGCGCGTTGAGCCGCGTCATCCATTTGCCTACTTTGGCTCATAAAGTAATCGGGTAAGGCGGGACATGCCGCCAGCTGATCAAGATATGCGTAGGACGGCATGGCAATGAGGTAGCGCCCGGGATGCGCCCGCTGCAATGTTGCCAGCAGTTGGCAAAGCTTCGTTAAAGATTGGCCGCGTTGCCGATAAAGGGTGTTGATATCGGTGATCGCCAAGATATGCAGTTGCTCCGGTCGAAACGGGCTGCGGGCACGCAGGGCGACGGACTGACTGTTGTGTTCGCTCTGCGACAGAGCCGGTTGGCCATGCATGCGCTGGTACATATCAAGGGGTGAAAGCGTTCCGGAAAACCGCACTACTGCCCGATGCTCGGCCATCACCTGAGCAGCATAGTAGCTGCTGTCGATACAACGCTTGCTGATACTTACATCGCCCTGCACAGCCAGTGATTCGCCAGCGTGGCGGTAATCACTGATGCTCACGATGTAACGGTAGTTTTCTGCGGCGGTCCACTGCTCTGAGCGCTGCCAGCGCAGTGCAATGAAATACAATTTGAGTAAGTCCTCTGGCAGCAAGTGTCTGGCGTCGTCTGCACGCCCGCGCTGGTTTGTTTCCGCTGTTGGGCCGTCTTGATCCATGATGACAGGAAACAAAGTTGCCGTTTGCGGCGCGCCACTTCTAAGGCGGGTTCTGGCGTGCTCAGCTGCCGTTTCTGTAGGCTTACCCAGCATGTCGTCACAGGCCGCTAACACGGTGCCTAGTGTTTGTGCGAGGCTTTGCGGATTTTCCAGCTCCTGTTGACTGCTGCGCCCATCAGCGCCTGCAGAGGCCGCGGTTCTCACCACTTCCTCAGTCAGAGCGGCAAGTATTGGCTGTAGCGCTTCCGGTGCCTGAGATTTGGCACGCACAACATCAGTCAGCGTCAGATCAACGCTTAGCATGTCGCTGATTCTGGCGCTGAGTTGATGCGCTTCATCAATCAGCAGGGCCTGTTGGCGCCCCTGCTGAAAACGCTGCAGCCGTGCAGATGGATCGAATATGTAGTTGTAATCGCCAATGATGAGGTCTGCGTTCAACCCATGATCGAGGCTTAGTTCGAAAGGACATAGGCTGTGCTCGGCGGCCTTTTCCTCGATAACTGTGCGATCGGCCAGCGGCACCAATGCTAACTCGTTCAGCGCCTGAGGCAGTCTACTGTAGTAGTCGGCGGCATTGGGACACAGGCTTGCATCACAAGTGAGCTGCGGTCGCGGACAAATTTTTTCCTTGGCTGTGATGTGCACGACGCGCAGCGGTGCAGAGTGAGCTATCAATTGCTTGAGTGTTGTTAGCGCTGTGTCTGCGCCTCGGCCTCGACTGGTGAGGAAGAAAAATTGTTCATCCATGGCTTGAGCTTTGATGGCTGGGAAAAGCACCGCGAGAGTCTTGCCACTGCCGGTAACAGCTTCCAGTAATAAATTTTCGCCCTTGGATAGGCTGTTAAACACCTGCCCGGCCATGGCGCGTTGGTGCTTGCGGAACCGGGGGTATGGGAATTCAAGAGTCTTGGCCCATTGCAAACGCAGCAGGCTTCGATAGTGCTGACGCTGCAAATGAGCTGAGTAACACGCGAGCGCAAAGCTGAGGAACAACTGAGCCTTGTAAGTGTTCAAACTCGTTTCAAAACAAGCCAGTTCCTCTCCTTGAGGGCTGATGTAGATGACGCGGGTGACCAGCACTTCGATGTTGCTATCGATCGCGCACAGCATGCCTGCGTAGAGCCAAGCTTGGGCTTGGTCTGGGCCGCGCAGCAGCGGCTGCGCCCGGCGGCTGGTTTTATATTCCTCTATGACCGTCTGGCCGTGGCTGTTGCGGCTCACTCCGTCCACCCGCCCCTGCAGCTGCCGTTGTTCACCCAGCAGCTTCACCGGGAGTTTTAAACTAACCTCCTTGCGGTAGCCGGTATCAGCAGCCGTGCGCTGTTTTTGCATCGCAGCATGCGCAATAGTGCCTTCCCATGCCTCGACACTGCGGCCCTCGCCGGTGGGATAAAGGTCACCACAGCGAAACACAAAACTCGTCAAATCACGGACCGCAACGTCAGTCATATCAGCCATATCAGAGCTTCAACTTAATCACTCGTGCATCGATGTCGAGTGCAGCGAATGTTTCAAACCATGCTCGCTGCTGAGGCTGCAGCTGGTCCGTAGGTCCCTTGACCTCGACGAACTCGGCACTGCCATCGGCATGGGCGATAAATAAGTCAGGAAAGCCTCTGCGGTAATCGCCGAGGTTGCGAATTAAAAAATGGCTAAGCTGTCTGATCCATTTTAGTGGTATCGCTTCTAACCAAGCGTCTAAACCGACACTTTGTAGCAACCCCCAGCTCACCAATGGGTTGGCGATGCCTTGTTTGGCTGCGGCTATGGACTGCATCTGCTTGATCAGGCCCTTATCTGTTGCGGTGTTCTTCTCAATTTCCTTCAGCAAGGTCTCGCGCTGCTGGGCGAACTCGTGCTGCATGAGATCGTGGGGAGCGACCTGAAATGGATTGGTAAAGGCGCCGGGCAGCGGTGTGAAGATGGCCTGCCAATAAATCAGTCCGGTCAGAGTTTTTACAAGCGTGTTCTCACAGTGCATGCCCCATCCGCCCTCTTCGATCAGGCTCTCAAGAACATAGCCCTCTACATACTTCGGGGTTTCCTCGATCAGCCACGTAGTGGTTGGTGGCGCAGCCTGTCCGCGCCGACCGAAGCGTTGGCTGAAAATCTGCTCCGTCGCACTCAGCGGTTGTTCGCCCATCTGCAGCAGCAGCGCTTGGGCCTGCTGGCGCTGACCGAGTTTGTGATGAATTCTTACCCGTCGCTCCCGAGCTGGAGGAATATGTGCCAACGCATAAGCCCGTAGGGCCTGCTCCCAATACTGGCGTTGCTCACACCATTTACCCACCCGCAGCAGACTGCGCTGGCGCAGGGCTTCAGCCTGTGCGCCGATGGGAGCCTGTGCAAAGGCTGCCAGCAACCCCGGCAGCAGGGTTGGGTAATCGTCTAAGCGGTATACCCGCAGGCGCAGTTCGCGTTCGTGCAGGAAGCTGTTGAAACTTGCAGAACTGCTGAGGCGCGACTTACTTAAGGCAACGGTTTCGTAGGTGACCTGACCCAGATCCCGGCGCACATGGGCAGACCAATCTTGTCCTGCACGCCCAAAGTACAGCAGTTGTACCAGCTCCCAATGTCGCGGTTGGCTGATGGTTCTCCACGGCATTTTCTCTGCTATTAGAGTACGTAAATGCTGGTCGGTATGCCGACTGAGTACTTCGTTCTTGAGCGAGTCCTTGCTCAGTGCTTTGACGTATTTGCTGCCAGCGCAGCAGACATCGGTGATGTCCTGCTTGGTCAAACGTTCAAGCAGAAGATCTCCGGGCACTGGTTGACAGCGCCCGATCAGCTGCGCTGCGGTCAGTTCTTCGAGGGCATGCGCACTGCTGCTAACCTCGGGGTATGCGAGCTTTGTGTCAAAGAACACTGGACCCTTGCGCGTCAGCAGTCGCGCAAAAAGGCGCTGAGCGTCACTGCATGAGTGCAGAAAAGACTGCAGTGAGTGGCGCATCTCGCAGGGCATTAATGCAGCGTATTGGCCAAGCACGAAGCCGAATACTTCGATGAAAATATTCTGATAATAGTCTTCAGGGGCAGCCTGTTGCGGCTGCAATAATGGTGCTGGGGAGTATGAGCCAAACGCGTTAGGATCAGGTTCAGAAGATGCCATGCTCAGAGCATAACAGTTGGTTTACAGTTCTGGCATTTACTGGCGCAGTGTTGTCCCTTGTCGTCTGGGGCGATGTGGCGCTATTTGCGGCCATTTAGGGAGGTGCCGGCATGAGCGAACAACCCAAGGTCGCGGATTTTTGTTTGGCGACTGTCGTATCGCAGAAGAGTATTGAATCCATGCTGGAAGCGGATAGCGGCGGCCTATTCAAAGACCAACATCTTTGGCATGTTGGCGCAGCGTTTTTCCGCGCGGCGCAATCCTCGCAACTGCAGATGCCGCTATTATTTGCGGTGCGTGAAGGTGATGCGGTGTGGTTTTCCCACTGGGCAATGATCGGCGCCATTGAAGTATTGGCGCTGCCTGACTCTCGCGGTGAAAGTCGCTGTTATTTTGAACGCCTGCAGCCGTTCAATCCGATTTGGCGGGAGCTCGATAGCCTTTGCCATAAGCCCAGCGACGAACAGCTGCAAAGAGAAGCGCTTGAAGGTGCGCGAACTCTGCGCTGGCCGCTGCAGGCCAACCAACTGCACCCCTATACCCTGTGCGACACGCCAGCCTTTATAAAAATGCTCAAAGACTGACACGCTGGTTAGGGTTCTTTGGTGTCATTTGGGACGTCAGATTGGCTATCAACTGAGGTGAGTTGGGGGGCGATGACTTTCTTTACTGGCGCACCAAGCTCGCGCAATTTTTCCGCCTGCCCAACCAAGTTGCCGCGGCCACCGGCGAGCCGTCCGTAGAGGGTGTCGTAGGTGCCCTGCACCGTACCAAGCTGTTTGCCCAGCTTATCGACCTCCTCGACTACACCCTGCAACTTGTCATACAGCGCGCCGGCGCGTTGGGCGATGTCTTGTGCATTACGGTTTTGTTTTTCGACCTGCCAAAGGTTGTCGATGATGCGCAAAGCCATCATCAGGGTGGTTGGGCTTACCAGCATGATGCGTTTATTAAAAGCGTCGATGAAAAGCTTTGAGTCCAGCTCCATGGCCAAGGTGAAGGCCGATTCAATGGGAATGAACAACAGCACGAAATCCAGTGAGCGTAGATCTGGCAACTGGTCATAGTCTTGTTCCGCCAGTTTTTTGACCTGTCCGCGCACTGCCTCCACGTGCTGCTTAAGAAAGACCTGCCGTGCCTGTTCATCCTCAGTGCTCAGAGCCTGTTCATAGGCCACCAGTGCTGCCTTTGAATCGACGACCACATCCTTGCCCTCGGGCAGCCGAATCACAATATCTGGACGTTTCAGTCTGCCCTGTTCGTCGCGGCTCGACGGCTGCACAAAGTACTCGTGGTCCTTTCGCAGACCCGAATCTTCGAGAATACGTTCGAGTACCAGCTCACCCCAGTTGCCCTGTACCTTGTTGTCGCCTTTCAGCGCCTTGGTGAGGTTTTCCGCCTCCGCGTTAATGCGGTTGCTGGCGGATTGCAAGTTTTGCATTTCCTTGAGCAACGAAGCGCGTTCCTTGGTATCGGAGCGATAGACCTCTTCTACGCGTTTGCGAAAGTCGCCAATTTGCTCTCGAAACGGGTTCAGCATCAGATCCAAGGACTGACGCTGTTGGGCACCCTGAGCGTTAAGCACCTTACTTGCCAAGGCTTCGAATTCTACCTTCATGCGCTCGTTGGACTCGCGCAGCAGCTTTTCCCTTTCGACGAAGTTTGCCTGCGTTTCTTCCATGCGCCCCTGCAGGCTTGCTAGCTCGCCTTGCTTAGCGGCAAGATCGGTTTGCAGTTGGTTGTTTTGTTGGCTCAACTCTTCTTGGCGTTGCGCTAGCATTGTCTCCTTAGCAAGGGCGGCAGCCAGTTCATTGTCCTTGCTGTGCAGGGTTTGTTGGGCGCGGTTTTTTAGCCCCAAGAACGCCAAGCAAGCACCCAGCAAGATACCGCATACAACCCAAAGTAGCGCGAAAAGATCAGGCACCCCTGCGCCTCCTATGTGCATCAATCGAGGCCCAAGCATGGGATAACCCAACCTGTGGGGCAAGCCTGATACACTGCCGCAGGCACACGGCCTAAAAAGCACTGGCAATACAGCATAAGGGGGTGACGGAGTGGACATGCAAAAGAAAAAAATTGGTATTCAGTTGCCTCGACAGGCGAACCCAGCGGAAGTGGCCATTCGTTACTCGCTGGAGTTGGAAGCGCTGGAGCCGCTGGCCGAAATCATCGAGGTGGCGGCACAAACGCCAGAGGAATTTGCTGCCGGTGTAAAAGATATGGATGCCATCATCACGTCGTGGGGATTCCGCATCGACGCCCAACTGATCGAACAGCTGGAAAACTGCGTGGTCATTGGTGTTGGCAGCGTTGGTGTGGACATGGTGGATATTGAAGCTGCCACCAAGGCCGGCATAGTGGTCACCAACGTCCCAGACGTATTTATCGAGGAGGTTGCCGATCACGCCTTGATGCTACTGCTAGGTTGCGCCCGGCAGATGAAGACCATGAACCGCATGGCCGCGGAAGGCCAGTGGTGGTCCGGACGCCCGCTACTTGACCACACCCCTCGCCTTATGGGACAGACGCTGGGTCTGTTCGCCTACGGCAACGTGGCGCGCTGCACAGCACGCCGCGCCAAGGCCTTTGGCATGCATGTGATCGCCTTCGACCCCTACGTCAGCGAACTGACGATTTCCGAAGATGGCATCGAACCGGTGAGCATGGACGAGTTGCTGCGGCGCTCTGACTACCTATCGCTGCACGCGCCGCACAACGAAGAGACCCACCACGTGTTCTCGACCGATGCCTTCGCCAAAATGAAAGCAACCGCGGTAATCGTAAACACGGCGCGTGGACCGCTTATCGATGAGGCGGCGCTTATTGCGGCGCTGGATGCCGGAGCCATTGCAGGAGCGGGGCTAGACGTGTTGGAGCAAGAGCCGCCTAGCCAAGATAACCCTCTCTTGCACCGCGAAAATGTCTTAGTCAGTCCTCATGTGGCGTCGGCGACTTCGCGTATGCGCCCGGAGACACGACGCCGGGTGGGACGCGAAGTGGCGCTGGTGCTGCGTAACCGTTGGCCTATGAGCTGTGTCAATCCAACCGTGTTGCCCAAGGTGCAGCTTGAGCGCTGGCAGCCCTACCCCATGAACCGAGGCCCGAACCGCTGATACGGCTGCCATAATTTCCTGTGGCATGGACTGATCTACAGTTAACACAGTCGGTTCGACGCAGCTTTCGCGCTGAGCGCGCGGCAGAACTCACCATGCCTGCGGCCCTCGTGCTGTGGGAAGGTGGCGTAGTTGGCGTTATTGCGGCAAAAATCTATCAAGTCGAGCCTTTTACTCTAGCGCTGATCAGCGCCGCCCCCATGTTTGCCAATCTCTCCAGTTTCCTCTGGGGAAGGTTGTCTGCGGGTCGCTCCAAGGTAACGGCCGTGTGTATTTTACAGGCGCTGATCATTGCCTGCGTCGTCGCTGTGGCCATTGTGCCGTCAGGTGCGTGGGGCGCTGGGGTATTGGTTTCCAGCATGATCGTTTCGCGGATTTTATTGGCCGGCGTGGTTACCGTGCGTAGTGTCATCTGGAGTTTGAATTTCGCCCGCTACCAGCGCGCCAGAGCAACCAGCCAACTGCAAATGATTAACGCCGTTGTCACCGTCGCCATATCCTCTGCCATCGGTCCGCTGCTGGATTTATTTCCACACAGCGTCGCTTGGATTTACTGGGCTGGTGCCGTCGTTGGCTGCCTTGGTCTGCTGTTCTTTGCTCAGGTGCGCGTACTTGGAGAGGCGAGGCAGCGGGTACGCGAGCGTAGGGAACGCCGCAACCCCACCCCGTCCATGGGCTTTACCCAAATTCTGCGCAGTGACCCTTGGTTTCGCTGGTATCAGTTGAACATGTTTGGTGCGGGCTTCGGCAACATGCTCATAGAGGCACCGTTGATTTTCATCATCACCCGGCAAATGCAGGCATCCTACACAGTATCCATTGTGCTGATCATGGTGATTCCTTTCGCTGTAAGTCTTCTTTCCATGCCGATATGGGCCAACTATTTGGATCGGGTACATGTGGCCCAGTTTCGCTCCAGACAAAGTGTGCTGTGGATCATCGGGCAACTGTTAACCATGCTTGGCGCACTGCTCGAATCATTGGTCTGGCTGGTGATCGCTCGGACCATAATGGGCATTGCCAGAGGCGGCGGCTCGCTGGCTTGGCAACTCGGGCACAATGACTTTGCGCGTCAGGATCAACTGGGGGCCTATATGGGCTTGCATGTCACGCTAACCGGCGTGCGCGGTGCTATCGCGCCGTTTCTTGGCATTTTGCTTTACGCAGGTTGGCAATCAGGTGGCTTCCTCCCGGGTACTTGGCAAGGCATAGGTGCTTGGGTATTCGGTGCCGCAGCCCTTATCAGTGGTCTGGCCGGATGGGGGTTTTATGCCCTTTACCGTGCGATGAAGCGTGAGGGTCGCATCGCAGTAAATACCTGATATAGCGTGCTGGTGACGCTAATGGGTGCCAACTGGCCTACGTTAAATGCGAATTGCAATGCATATCTGTTGCGCAGATGTCTTGATTCCCGCGACTCAGCAGCACACCATGTTTGGTGGAGAAGGAGAGAATTTGCGCATGACAAAGACGCTGTCTGGCGACGAAGCCGAACAAAACTTGGCGACATCGGATACCGAAAAAATGGCCGCCATAGAGCATATTCGCTTATCTGTACGCCAGCTTTGCGCTAAATTCGCCGAAGATTATTGGCTGCAGATGGACCGAGAGTCAGGCTACCCGACAGAGTTTGTGCGAGAGCTCACTGACTCCGGCTTCTTGGGAGTGCTGATACCCGAACAGTACGGTGGCGCCGGTCTTGGGGTCCTAGAGGCTGCTGCGGTGATGGAAGAAATTTGTCGTTCCGGAGCTCACGCTGGAGTCTGCCATGCGCAGATGTATGTGATGGGGTCCGTGCTGCGTCACGGCAGCGATGAGCAGAAAAATACCTATCTGCCGAAGATTGCCCGGGGTGAACTGCGCCTGCAGAGTTTTGGCGTTACCGAACCCACCACAGGTACCGATACCACCAGTTTGCAAACAACCGCCAAACGGGTTGGCGACAAATACGTCGTCAACGGTCAGAAAGTTTGGATCAGTCGCATTGAGCACTCGGATCTCATGGTGCTGCTGGCGCGCACCACAGACCGCGACAAAGTCAGCAAAAAAACCGAAGGTCTGTCGGCGTTCCTACTCGATGTGGCCAAGGCTAAGGGTAATGGTCTGACCATCCGCCCTATTGAATCAATGATCAATCATCACTCCTGCGAATTATTCTTCGATGATCTTGAGATACCTGCGGATAACTTGCTGGGCAAGGAAGGCGGGGGTTTCAAGGTGATTTTAGATGGCATGAACGCCGAACGGATTTTGATCGCCGCAGAATGCGTTGGCGATGGCCGCTACTTTATCGACAAAGCCTCGGCCTACGCCTCTCAGCGCGAGGTCTTCAATCGCCCGATTGGTGCCAACCAGGGGGTACAGTTCCCTATCGCTCGAGCCTTCACGCAAGTGGAAGCTGCGGCCTTAATGGTGGAAAAGGCAGCCAATTTGTTTGATGGTGGCGTTCCCTGTGGTGCCGAGGCGAATATGGCTAAACTGTTGGCATCGGAGGCCTCGTGGCAGGCTGGGGATGTATGCATGCAAACCCATGGCGGTTTTGCCTTTGCCAAGGAGTACCATATTGAGCGAAAGTTTCGTGAGACGAGGCTTTATCAAATCGCACCGATCTCGACGAATCTAATACTCAGTTTTGTCGCGGAGCATGTTTTAGACATGCCCCGCTCGTACTAGTTGCGGTTACCACCGCCGTGTCGAACAAGCAGTTAAAAGAACTTGCATAACGAATTTGGCTGTAGGCCCAGCTTGCATGGGAATAACCGAGCCTTTGACTGATCCACTAACGTATCGAAGGGAGAACAACATGGGATTACTGGACGGAAAAGTAGCAATTGTCACCGGCGCTGGAGGCGGTTTAGGTCGTGCTCACGCACTGCTGTTGGCCGAGCACGGTGCAGCGGTGGTAGTCAACGATTTAGGCGGTGCGCGGGACGGCACCGGTAGTGGTACCAGCATGGCCGATACCGTTGTGGCGGAGATTCAGGCCGCTGGCGGACAAGCCGCTGCAACCTATGGCTCGGTTACCGACGATACTGCAGCCGCTGCCATGGTGCAGTGTGCGGTGGATAACTTCGGGCGACTCGACATCTTGATTAACAATGCCGGTATTTTGCGCGACCGTTCATTTAAAAACATGACCGATGCAGAGTGGGACGCTGTGATCGATGTCCACCTACGTGGCAGTTACCTTGCCACCAAGCACGCTTGGTAGCAAATGTTGGCTCAAGGCGAAGGTGGCCGCATCATTATGACCAGTTCGACCTCTGGCCTTATTGGTAACTTCGGCCAAGCCAACTATGGCGCGGCCAAAGCAGGTATGGCTGGCTTTATGCGTGTGCTTGCCCTTGAGGGCATGAAATACGGTATTACGGTCAACGTTCTCGCCCCTGCTGCCCTGTCGCGCATGACCGAAGACCTAATGCCCGAAAGCGAAGAAACCGCTGTGCGTATGGCACCTGAAAAGGTTTCACCAACGGTGGCTTGGCTGTGCACTGACGCCGCGGCAAAAGTTACCGGGCGTCAGTTTTGCGTGAGCGGCAACCGCACCACTTTGCTGTCTTGGCAGTCTGATGTTCTGGCAGAAAAAGATTCAATGGAAGGCCCTTGGACCGTACAAGCCATAGGCGAGGCGATTGAAGCCAGCATGGAACGCTGGCCCAAGCTGCTGAAGCCGATGGAGGTCTGATCGAGGTCTGATCGAGGTACATCCCCTTGCAAAACTCAGCGTTGCCCAGCTAAGTGTACTGTCACACCGCTGGGCAGTAAGGGCGGCAATAAGCGTTGGTTGAGCAGAACGCGCACTAGGGGCAGTAGCTGTCATATTGTCATGAAAGTGTCATAAAGAGCGCCCATCGTGTGCGCTTCGACTTTAAGGGGTTTTTATGAACGCTATTCTGTTGCGCGCACTCGGCTCAAACTTTTCGACCCTCCACAAAGCGCTGATTTTATCATTGTGCTTGTTCGCCCCCCTCGGTTGGGCCGACGCTCGCGATGACACCATTGCCGCTCTGCGCGCTCAGTTAGAGGCCATCAGCGAGCGCCTTGAACGCCTAGAGGCGCAACAGCAAGCATCGCTGGAAGTCTCGGCAAGCACTGCACCCGCGGTGCAAGCAACTGCAGAGCAAGTTGCTGAGGCGAAAATTGCGGCGGCCAACACACTAGATCGAAGCATCAGCTACGATGCAGATTTTCGTTACCGGTTTGAGTCTTTCGATATTCAAGACACTCCCGCTCGCCACCGCAATCGTGTGCGTGCCCGAGTTGGCATAAAAGCGCCTGTTACTGCAACAACGCTACTTGGCTTTGGACTCGCCAGCGGTAGCGATGACCCGGTCTCTAGCCATCAGTCCTTGGGCGATGACTTTTCGTCCAAACAGGTCAATATCGACCAAGCCTATCTGCGTTGGCAGCCCACTGCTCAAGGTATGGATGTTTTTGCCGGCAAATTCAAAAACCCGCTGTATCGGGCCGGTGGCTCCGGCCTGCTTTGGGACGGCGACCTGCGTCCCGAAGGTGTCGCGGTCAAATATGCGCGTGACGATTTGTTCGTCAATGCGTTGGGCACTTGGATCAATGAATCCAAATCTGGGGATGACGTGCTGTTGCTTGGTGCGCAGCTTGGCCTGCAAAAGAGCATTTTATCGAATGCTAGCCTGACAACCGGGGTCGGCTACTACCAGTACACGGGTATTGAGAACTCTGCTGAGCTGATGCCAGAAAAAAGCGGCGGCAATCGGCTTACCGCCGAAGGGCGCTATGTCAGCGGCTTTGACCTGCTGGAGGGCTTTGCGCAGCTGAAGTTTCCAACTGCCTCAGGAAGTACGACCCTTTATGGTTCTTATGTGCAAAACCTTGCGGCCTCTGACTATGACACCGGTTATATCCTTGGCGCCAAGCTAGGGATTGGTGATTGGAGCATGGGCTGGGCCTATCAGGAACTTGAAGCTGACGCGGTTTACGCTATCTTGACCGACTCAGATTTTGCAGGCGGCGGTACCGACTCGCAGGGACACAAACTGTCGGCAAGCTATAGCCTCAACAAGAAAGTAAAACTGGGTGCTACCCTTTTTCTCAATGATCGTGACCGGGACCTTGGTAACGACGAGGATTATCAGCGTTTGATGTTGGACTTGGTCGTAAAGTACTGATCGCCCCCAAGCGGGATTGCAGAGGTACTCAGTCATGAAAACGTCACACAAAGCATCCAGTGTTCGCCAGCGCTTTAACCGGACCGATATTCGGTTCTGAGAAACGAGGACTATGCAACCGACTAACGAGGTTCAACTGATCCTGCTGATCGCCGTAGTGGCGCTCAGCTTGGGGTTGTTGTCAGGCTTTATGGGTTGGTCTTTGTGTTTTGGTGCCTTGGTGTGGATTATTATCCAATACGGCCAGCACGAGCGCTTTGGGCAATGGGCAAGGCACCCGCTCCGGGTACCGCCCAACCTAAACGAAGCTTGGTATCGACTTGCAATGATCCCCTATCGGCAGCTGGGGCGGGAGCGGCAGCGAACTCGGGCAATGCTTGGGCGAATGCGCGATATCGTAGGTGTCACTGAGCTGATACCCGATGCGGTCATCCTGCTGGACGAAGGCGGCGCGATCGAATCCATGAACAGCGCGGCAAGGAAATTGTTCAACCTGAAAAAAGAAGACGTCGGGTTGGGTCTTGCCAACATTGTGCGCAGCCCGGATTTTGCGGAATTCCTGCGTGGCGAAGAGGCAGAGAATGCGCCGCTTGAATTTAGTTCGCCGCTGAACCCAGAGCAGCAGCTGGAAGCGCGGAGTTTCATTTCCGAAACCCAGAGTAAACTGATTTTAGTGCGAGATATAACGTCGTCGAATCGCCTATTAACCATGCGCCAACAGTTTGTTGCCAATGTCAGCCACGAGCTGCGTACGCCCTTGACCGTTGTTGGCGGCTACCTCGAAACCATCAATGACGAAAGTGCATCGGATGAGCTGCGCTTGCAGCTGATCGACAAATTTACCAAGCCGATGAAGCGCATGCAGTCACTTGTCGAAGATCTGCTGCTGCTTACGCAGCTGGAAAGTTCGACGGCAACGCCAGAGCTACGTGAGGTAGTGATGACACAGGTGATAAAGGGCGCGGTTGAAGAACTGCATACGCTGCAAAAAGCACCGGGCCAAGTAACAGTTCGAATGGAATCCTCGCGCAAAATTCTCGGCAGCGAAAAGGAACTGCACTCGGTCTGTATCAATTTATTGAGCAACGCTATTCGCCACAGTGGTGCCCAGAACATCGAAATCAGTTGGAAAGATCACGGCGATAGCGTGCGCTTGAGCGTTGTGGATGATGGCTGCGGCATCCCTACCGAGTATCTCAACCGTCTTACCGAGCGCTTTTTTCGTGTCGACGTTGTTGGTGCGCATACTCGGGTTGGCACCGGCCTAGGTCTGGCCATAGTTAAGCACGTACTGAAGCGCCATAACTCCGCCCTGCATATTGAAAGCGCGCTGAATTCGGGGAGCAGTTTCTCCTGCGAGTTTCTGGCGCTAGGCGTCGAACAAAATGCAGTTCATATGGATTCAAGCCTCGGCCAACAGGCGGACCGGACTTTACGCGGTGATGCTGGGTCTTCATAGCACCACCTTTTTAGCAACAGTTACCAAAACCCAAACTCAGACAGGAGTTAAGATGAAACCTTATGCGAGTGTTCTTAAGCGACGATTGCAAGCCGCGCGGATTGCAACCCTACTCGGTTTAGCGGTTACAGTTGCCGCGTGCGGAAGCGAAGAAGCGGCAAAACCCGCTGCAGCCGCGCAGGCGGCCACTGCAGTTGATGTGGTGGCCATTGCACCTGTGGAGCAAAGCACTGCGGCGGCGAGTAATACAGCCGACGCTGGTGGCGAGCTGATGCAATACGAAGCGGTCACTGGAATTTCTGGCAACTTGTCCAGTATTGGTTCCGACACCTTGGCCAACCTTATGACCCTGTGGACTGAGGGATTCAAACGCAACTACCCCAGCGTCAACATCCAGGTTCAAGCAGCTGGTTCCTCCACCGCGCCACCCGCTCTGACTGAAGGAACAGCAAATTTTGGCCCCATGAGCCGGGCCATGAAAGACAAAGAAATAGAGGCCTTCGAAAGTCGCTTTGGCTATAAGCCCACGGCAATCCGCGTGGCCATTGATGCCTTGGCCGTCTATGTACACAAAGACAGCCCGCTGCAAGAGCTGTCCATTGCCCAAGTGGATGCAGCCGTTTCAGAGACGCGGCGATGTGGTGCCCCCACCAGCCTGGATGCATGGGGCGACCTAGGACTGACAGGTAGTTGGGCAGAGCGTCCGATTCAACTGTATGGCCGTAATTCAGTATCAGGCACCTATGGCTACTTCAAAAAAGTCGGTCTTTGCTCCGGTGACTTCAAAGGCAGCGTGAACGAACAGCCGGGATCAGCGTCGGTTGTGCAAGCCGTTGCCTCTTCTTTAAACGGCATCGGCTATTCAGGTATTGGTTACATTACCTCTGGCGTCAGAGCGCTGGCGCTGTCTGAAGATGGCGCTGCTGCAGTGCAGGCGACCCCTGAGAATGCGTTAAGTGGCGATTATCCCCTGTCGCGCTATCTCTACGTCTATGTCAACAAAAAGCCCGGACAACCGCTGTCACCATTGGAGCGCGAGTTCATCAAGCTCGTGTTGTCGCAAGAGGGGCAGGCAATTGTGCAGAAAGATGGTTATGTGCCCGTTTCTGCGGAAGTCGCTCGACGTGAGCTCGCTAAACTGTTGTAGTTGTGGTGCGATCTATACTACTGATGTACAAAAGTCCGCGACTCTGTCGGCGGACTTTTTTTATTTTAAGCAGGCCATAGTTGATGACCGATACCGATCTTATGGGACGTCTTTCACGTCGTCGTTACTGGATTAACCGCGTTACCGAATCCGTAGTTGGCGTTGGCGGCGGCGCGGTGATCGTCGCGATTACTCTCATCTTTGCTTACCTGCTGTGGGTCGTAGCGCCCATCTTCGCAAGCGCTGATATCGAGGCGGGCAACCGCATTAACACAGTAGAACGGTCCACGGCCTTAGTGGATATCAGTGAAAATGGCGAGGTGGTCTCGCGCTTTAGCGACGCTGGTATTGTGGAATTTTACGATCAAGCCAGCGGCGTTGCGGTCGCCGGTTTTGATCTAGGTCTTGAGGTCCGCACCATTCAACGCACCTACCCGCTGGTGGACTTATACGCCCTTGTTGATACAGACGATCGTCTGCACTTTGTGCGCTCTCAGCATGTGGTGAACTTCGTGAACAATAAGCGTGAGCTGGCATCCTCTGTGGATTTCCCGCTCGGGCGGGCTGGTATCGACATTGGCGCTACAAACGCCCTTGACACCCACCTGTTTGACGATGAGCTGCTAATTGCGGCGGCACAAGGTAGCAACGTCGTATTGCGAAAATACGCCAACGTTGAGCTTGGCTACGATCTGCCGAGTCCTAGACAAATGACGTTGAGCGCGGGCTTTGATGTCGCGTCTTTGTACATTGGCCCACGCAACCAATGGATCTATGTGTTGGGGACCAGTGGCGAGCTGGAAATTTTCGGCATTGCCTCACTGCAGCGGCCAACCCGCATGTATCGAGGTTCTTTAATTCAGCCCGGACAGCAACTGACAGCCGTGACGCCACTGCTCGGTCGTTATTCCTTGGTAGTCGCCACCGATGATGGTGACGTCACTCAATTTGGTCTATATAGCGACGCCTCGGGTACTCGGCTGGATCGCCTGCGGCAGTTTCAGGTACCCGCACAAGTTGAGCGTTTTGTCACCGAGCCACGGCGAAAAGGCTTTATGGCCATTGATGCAAATGGCGCAGCGCACCTTATGTACCCGACATCAGGCCGCCAGTTGGCCAGCTACGCTGCTGATATTGCACCTGCCACGCCACTGGCCATCGCGCCCCGATCAAATGTACTGGTTAGCGCGCCTACCGGTAGTTCGATTGATCTGTACGAGCTGCATAACGAGCATCCGGAGATTTCCTTTAGCAGCCTGTGGGCCAAGGTATGGTACGAGGGCTACAACGAGCCAATTTACAGTTGGCAGTCTTCTTCTGCGGACAACGACTTTGAGCCAAAATTCTCTCTGACGCCGCTGGCTTTCGGCACCCTGAAGGCCGCCTTCTATGCCCTGCTTTTCGCCGTGCCCATCGCCATTATGGGGGCCATTTATACTGCTTACTTTATGGCTCCCTCCATGCGCAGTTGGGTCAAGCCCGGTATTGAAATTATGGCCGCTCTGCCTACGGTTATTTTAGGCTTTATCGGCGGCTTGTGGCTTGCCCCCATTGTGGAGGA
>JAACDW010000246.1 GCA_009936775.1 Pseudomonadota bacterium | reverse complement strand
CGGCGCTCGGTTTGCGACAGCCAATCTCGTGGGACAGGAAAATTTGGTCAAACTGAGCCATGATGTCAGGGTAGCGTTGCATAAAGCTCGCGGCATGTTCGGCATTGGTGTTGCTGAACGCGCATAGTGTGTAACGCTGCTTGAGTGAAGCGAAGTGCGCCATGACTTCGTCATATGGCTCGGTCCAAAGCGCATTCCAGCCTGCCCGCCAATGCTGCAAGGGCATGTTGACGCCAAGACTGGAGCTGAGATGACTGGCATAAGCCGCGAAGTTTAGTTGCCCGATCTCCTGAGCTTTGTAGGCCTGGTCCAGCGTCCAGCGGTCGTAAAACAGCGACTCATCTACCTCGGCAGACTGTGCCCAGTGACGAAAGACGCGACGAAAGTCGATGCCCAGCACCACGCCGCCTAAGTCCAGTAGCAGTACCCGTCGTGGGGGCGTGCTACTAGAATCCGGCACTGGCGCCGTTCAATGCAGTAACGTAGTCGGCCTCCAATGGTGTGTATACGGTCTCACCGTTTTGCATGACATAAACTGGGCCGGCTATTTGCTCTATGTCGTAGCCCTGCTTGCGCAGGTCGCCCTTGAGCATCTTAAAGGTGCCGGTTACGTCGATGTCCTCGTCAATGCGCACAAAGACCGGTATCGCATAGCTGGGTAGAGCATCGCGGAGAAAGGCCGAAAATTGTGCCAGATCCAGACTTTCGACTCCTGCATTTAGGGTCAGAGATGCCATGCCGGCTCGGCCATCGGCACCGGGTATTTCGACCCCGTACAAATTACAGAATTTCACCTGCTCAAAGCCGTTGATGATTTCCCCCACTTCGTTGGTGGACACATTTTCTGACTTCCAGCGGTAGGTATCGCCAACCCGGTCCACGAACTGGTAGTGGTCATAGCCCAAGGTATAACCCACGTCCACCACGCGCATTAAATCACCGGTGTTGAACCAAGCATCGCCCTCGCTGAGGGCGTTGCGCAAAATTTTGCCCTCGGTGGCGCTTGGGTCGGTATAACCCTCGAATACCGTATCTGGTGTGATTTTACCCAGCAGCAGGCCAGGCTCCCCGGCTACTACCTCGATGCAGCGACCATTGGCATCGCGGATGATCTCGTCCTGATCGACATCGTACTGCACCAGAACCACCTCGGCGGAGGTCATACCCACGGTCAGGTCTTTGTTCATCAGGTTAGCGAAAGCCACATTGCCCTCGGATGCACCATAAATTTCACAAATGCGGTCAATTCCGTAACGCTGTTTGAAGTTCATCCAGATGTCTGGGCGCATACCGTTACCCATAATGGAATGCAGCGGAATGTCGGCATCGCCGGCTTGCTCTGGTGTATTGGTCAGGTAGCGACACAGCTCGCCGATATAAACCATATGCGTGCAGTTGTAGTCGCAGATTTCGCTGCGAAAAGCGCTGGCGGAAAACTTTCGACGCACATACATACCCGCCCCGGTAGTCATTGCAGATCCAACGCCCAGCAGCAAGCCAGTGGCGTGGTAGAGGGGTAGGCACAAATATATGCGATTGCCCGGCTTGGTTTTAAGACCTGCTACACCCGACATATCGGCGCTCATCAGATAACGTCGGTTAGACATAACCGCCGCCTTGGGCAGCCCCGTGGTGCCTGAGGTGTAGATATACAGTGCGGTCTGCCCAATGGTGTTAAGGCTCGTCTCTGGCGGATTTTGCTGGCCCGCCTGCTGCTGCAGGGCGTCCATGTCCGTGGCCCACGTTGGACACCCATCAGCGCCGCTAGCTGCATCAGCAACAAACAGAAAATCTGTGCCCGTGGCCAGTTCCAGTTGCGGCTGTACGTCGGCAACAGCAGACATAACCTCGGCGCCGAAAATACATTTCTTCGCCTCAATCACGTTAATGCAGTGCTTGAGGGATCGCCCGGTTAGGTTGGTATTCAACAGACCTGCGGTCACGCCGAGTTTGTTCAGTCCCACCAGCAGCGCCAAAAACTCCACGCGGTTTTCCATCATCACGCAAACCGTATCGTTGCGAACCAAGCCTTGCGCTTTAAAACTGTTCGCATATTGATTCGCTAGGGCGTTGAATTGCTGCCAATTCAGCTCCTTGCCCTCGCAGATAATGGCACTGTGCTGACCGAACTTGACCGCATTGGTCTCCACTCTGGCGCCAAAACAGTCGGCCACGTCAGCGGGTCTGGGCGTCATGCCTTTTTTGAGTCTGAGTAGAGCGGGCAATTGGCCCAAGGTGGCAATGTCTTTCAGCAGCTGCATGGGGGATGCATCCTCTTGCGTTTAATTCAAGGTTTCAGCTTAGTCCTTGCGTTGACGCGCGGAAAGCCCTAAAACGCTAGGAAACGAGGATCGTTAGGGGGAAATATGAATCAGTGGCAAATCGGTGATGTCACCATCACTCGCGTCGTAGAAATCGAAAGTCTCGGGGGCTCAAAATTCATCCTACCGGATGCGACGCGAGAGGCCTGTAAACCGTACGACTGGATGCGTCCGCACTTTATGGACGAGGAAGGTAATCTACTCATGAGCGTGCACGCACTGGTCGTTGATACCGGTGATCGCAGGATTCTGGTTGATACCTGTATTGGCAACGACAAAGAGCGCAATGTGCGCGGTTGGTCGCACCTGCAAACGCACTTTCTCGAAGATCTGGCCGCCGCAGGCTACGAGCGCGCAAGCATCGACACCGTGCTATGTACCCACCTGCATGTTGACCATGTGGGATGGAATACGATGTTGGTGGATGGCCAATGGGTGCCTACCTTTCCCAGTGCGCGCTATCTGTTAGCCCGCACCGAATGGCAGCATTGGGACGCCAACGAAGACGAAACAGTTTATGGCCCAGTGTTGGCGGATTCAGTGCGACCGGTAGTCGCGGCAGGCTTGGTGGACTTGGTAGAAATGGACCATGAAGTTTGTCCTCAAGTCTGTCTGGAACCGACCCCAGGGCATACACCCGGGCATGTGAGCGTACACATTCGCTCCAAAGGTGCGCAGGCTTTGATCACCGGCGACTGTATGCATCATCCGGTACAGATGACGCGCCCCGACTGGTGTTCGTCTGCCGATGTTGATCAGGATCAAGGCCGGAAAACCCGCGAAGCGCTATTGCAGCAGTATGTCGATGACGAGATTTTGATTATCGGCACGCACTTTGCGACGCCTACCGCTGGACACATAAAACACTTGAAAGGCGGCGGCTACTTTCTGGATGTTTTTGGTTAATACCTCTGACGTTGCGAGTGCCCTCCCTTGTAGCTCACCAGCCTTGCTTCCAGTTGATCTAGTGCCCTCAATTGCTGCTGAAATCGAGGGCACCTGAGCTTTCGGTTTCGGCTTTTCACGCCGACTATCCGCTAAAACATACCGTTTATTCCAAACATCCTACAGATTATCGGGTAAAGGCCGGATCTTGCCCCCATTGCTTATTGGGAACCCAGCCATGCTTGACAGTTCAATTGTTGCCAATCTGCAGGCGCGGCGGCCGTGTTTGGATCTTCTCGTCTTGTTCCTTTTGGGTATACAAAGACCGGTCTGCGAGAAGCGCAGGCCGTGAAATACCGGCCTTTGTCATCGCAGTTGCTGACTATGCTCGCGCCAAGCATTCGTTCCTCCCTTGGCGAACTGCAGGGCACATTGCATCTGGTCGGTCACGACCTCACTGACAGAGCAGATAAAGATACCGCGACTCAGCGGTGTTCCGAATTGGTCGTTAATGCGCAACGTCGAGTAAGCGAACTTAGCAACATGTTAAGTCTCGTTTCATATTGGGACGCGTTGGCCCGGGGCGAGCTAACTGTTCAAGCGGAGCGAATCGACCTGTTGCGCCTGTTTGAGCAAATGGCACACCGACTCAACGCAGCGCGGGCCGATGACCCAGTGGCTCTTGAAATCCGGTGCCAGCCTTCGATACGGCAACAGTTGAATAGCGTGGCGGTCGATGCCTCAAACTTACGCAACCTGTTATCCCAATTGCTACGTTTTGCTTGGACAACTACTCGTCAATCACAGGTCTTGGTAGACGTCGAACTATCGACCAACCAACTCACCTTGGTGATCGCAGATTGCGGCTCGGGTATGAGTGAGCTGGAGCTGAAGCAGTTGTTCAGTATTGAACCTTGGTCGCCAAACCAAGTTGCCGGGCCAATATTTGATGATCCGACTTTGCGGTTAGGTTTGAGCTTGGCGCTGGCCCTCGCCAGAGCGATGCAGGGTACTTGCCAAGTTCTAGCAGATTCAGACCGCGGGCTGGTTTGGAAGCTGAAACTGCCGACGGTCACTGCCCCTGCGCTGGCAGCAGAAGGCGCTCACGCTGACGATCTGCAATTATCGGCAAGTGCATTGCCCTCAGAGCAGTCTGGTTGGTTATCAAAGACGCTATTGATGGTGGACGATTCACCTTCCAGTCGCATGGTTACCCGAGCCCTGCTTGAAGACCTCGGTCATGAGGTTGTTGAGGCGGCCAACGGTGTAGAGGCTCTGGTCAGACTGCGATCAGACCCCAAGGGGCCATTCGATGGCGTGATATTGGATCTGGCAATGCCTCAGATGGACGGCCTCAGTGCCGCCCGTGCCATACGCCAATTGCCTGCCGCTATGAATACGGTGTGCTTGATTGCCCTAACCGGCCACAGCTCCGAGGCCGAACGGCAAGCCTGTAGCGAAGCGGGCTTTAACGACTTCCTTAGCAAACCCCTAGATAAGTTGTCTCTGGAGGAGTGTCTAAGGCGAACGCTCGGGGTTGGCAGTCAGGATTTGACCGTCGATCTCTTAAATCTCAGCGTTCTCGAAGATCTGCAGAAATTTGTCGGCGATGACGCCATGCAACGCTTGCTGAATCAATTCCTCGCCGAGCTCAAAGAGCGTATGCAGGTCATTTGTTCCCCCCAAACCAGCAGCCCAGACGAGTTACACCACAACGTTCATATGATGCGCTACAGCGCCGAACACTTTGGCTTCGAGCGACTAGCGCAATGTGCTAAGCGCTTGGGTCAGCTGCCGCTGTCTCTGGATGATGTGGGCATAGCGACTATGGATGCGGGTACTCCCGCGCTGATATTTGCACCGTCGCAAAGCGCCGTTAGAGAAATTAAGCAACTACAAAGGCGTGTGGAAGAGGTTGAGGCATTTTTGCTCCGGCGCCTGCAGCAAAGCGCTGAACAAGGGGATGAAAGCTAGCGACGATGAAAGGTTTTCTGCAAAAAGAACTGCTGCTTATTAGCATTGTGTTAACTGCCTGCGGCGCGGGTTTGTGGCTTGCCTTGGCTCAGCCTGACGCAACCTATTTGGCGACTGTTGCTGCCGCGCTGCTGAGCGTGGGCTTTTGCTTGTTGTTGCTGTGGGGCATCGCTCACCGGCACAGCAATCTTACCCGGCAGGGTGAAGATCACTGGTTTGCAGAACAAGCCTTTGATGAGGGCCAAGCCTACTTGGTGATTGATAGAGAGCAGAAGATTCACGCTGCGAATGAACGTGCGCGAATTTGGTTTGGCGCACGGGTCAGGCCATCCGCGCCATTGGCGGGACTGATAGGTGACGCTGGCGGCGTCGCTGAGTTGATCG
>JAACDW010000245.1 GCA_009936775.1 Pseudomonadota bacterium | reverse complement strand
GGTCTTAACATGGCGACTAAGAATGCCAACGATGGTCTTTCTATGATCGCTACGGTGGAAAACGCGACTAACGATGTCACTGACATGTTGCATCGCATTCGCGAGCTTGCTGTTCAGGCGGCAAACGACACGAATTCCGCTACGGATCGCGGATACTTGCAAAAAGAAGTCGACTCTTTGATGAATGAAATCAACAGAGTGGCGGCACAGACCGTTTATCACGGAGAGGAAGTGTTGGACGGCAGCAGAAGTGGCCAAAAGATTCAGGTTGGCACGGATTCCGGCCAATCAATTTCTTTTGACATCGCAGCAATCGATACCGACACACTGGGTTTATCGAACGATTCGTTTACCGCAGCAACAAGCAGTGCTGCGGCCGCGATCGACGATATTGCCACTGAGACAGCTGCAACGTCGGCGACTATCGCTGCGGGCCAAAAGATCAGCGTGTTAACAGCATCTGATGCTGGCAATGCATTGACTAAGGTAACCGCTGCGATCGAAACGGTTGCTGGAAACCGAGCATCCTTGGGTGCTGTTTCGAATCGACTGGAGTACACCGTTTCTAATCTAATGAACGTAGCGGAATACACAACCGCAGCGCGTTCGCGGATTGAAGATGCTGACTTTGCGGCAGAAAGCGCGCGTCTTGCTAAAGCACAAGTGCTACAGCAGACGGGCACCGCGATGCTGGCGCAAGCCAACGCTTCGCAGCAGCTGGCGCTGTCCTTGTTTCGGTAACATCGAGTAACCGTTTCGCACTCATGCCAAGCCCTTCGGGTAGAGGGGTCTGCCCCTGGGCTTGGATGAGTTTTTTGGAGGTCGCTGTATTTCGCCTTCTGCCCTTATCTGGTTATTCGCTCTTTACCAGCTCCCTTTATTAGCTCCCTTCATTAGCTCTATTGATTGGCGCTTTTTATTTTCTGTTTTCTGTCTGGCGTTGCCAATTGCTCGGTCCTACACCCATAAGGCTCCGGCCCTTGCTGTCGATCTTTTTGCTGTTAAGCCGATGCACCCGGCACCGACTTGCCGCATGTCGGCAAGGTTTTGCCAAAAAGCTGGCAAATAATTGCCTTTTTTGCCGCTTTTTTCCTAAAGCTTTGCCGCTTAGCCCCGATTAACTGGTTGTACGCGGCAACAACCTGCCGCTTCAACGCAAAACCGGCAAGCAGCGTCCTCTTAGAGGCAAAAGTTTGCCGGCACCATTTAATCCAGGGTGCAAGGTAAGCATCCATAATGACAGGGGTCTGTTATGAGCATCGTAGTAAACACCAACATAGGTTCTTTGAACGCACAGCGATCACTGGCCGAATCTTCTCGTGAACTCTCAACTGCCATGGAGCGCTTGTCTTCAGGTAAGAAAATTAACTCTGCCGCCGACGACGCTGCCGGCTTTGCGATCGCCGAGCGTATGACCGCTCAGGTGCGTGGATTGAACATGGCAACGAATAACGCCAACGACGGCCTGGCAATGCTAGCCACCATCGAAAACGCCACAAACGACGTCACCGACATGCTTCAACGCGTTCGGGAACTCGCAGTACAGGCTGCCAACGACACGAACTCTGCAACTGACCGTGGCTACCTGCAGAAGGAAGTCGACTCGCTGTTGAACGAAATCAACCGCGTTTCTTCACAAACGGTTTACAACGATCTTAACGTCCTAGACGGCAGCCGTTCAGGCACCATCCAAGTGGGCACCGATTCTGGCCAGACCGTGGCTTTCAGCATCGCCGCTATCGACACAGACACACTGGGTCTGACCAATGACTCGTTCACCGCTGCTACCAGCAGTGCTGCTGCGGTCATTGACGACATCGCATCAGAAACCGCGGCTACCAGTGCCACTTTGGCGTCTGGTGAGAAAATCAGCGTCCTGACCGCTGCTGATGCCGCCAACTCTTTGTCAAAAATCACCACCGCAATAGAACAGGTTGCAAGTAACCGCGCCGGCTACGGTGCGCTATCCAACCGTTTGGAATACACGGT
Organism: Pseudomonadota bacterium; assembly: GCA_009936775.1. Classification (GTDB taxonomy): domain Bacteria; phylum Pseudomonadota; class Gammaproteobacteria; order Pseudomonadales; family Azotimanducaceae; genus UBA4421. The sequence goes on along the minus strand of JAACDW010000245.1, from coordinate 12,495 downwards.
TTCTAACCTGATGAACGTTGCGGCATTCACCACAGCCGCTCGGTCTCGCATCGAAGATGCCGACTTTGCCGCTGAAAGCGCTCGCCTTGCCAAGGCGCAGGTACTGCAACAAACCGGTACCGCCATGCTGGCACAAGCTAACGCTTCATCCCAGCTCGCCATCCAGTTGATCCGATAGGGTCTGTCGGTCTACTGGTAGGTGCTTCCTGTCTGACATCAGGTTAGACAGGACCTCACTCTGGCCAGGGGCTCACGACCCCTTCAGCCTAAAAACTGAAGAGCCCCTGGTCCGGGGCCTTAACAAAATGGGCACAGTGAGACAGTCACTTTTCCTCGAAACCCGGTCAGGGGGTCTGACCGGGTTTTCGCCTTTTCGAAAAAAATCCTAAAGTTTTAATCCCGAACTCCGACTTTGTCTGTGTAAGCGGCAAAAGCTTGCCAAGAAACCGGAGAAAACACTCCGTTTTTGCCGGCCAGTCTGCCGTCTAGGCATCGAAGACGCTTTGAAAGCGGCAAAGATGTGCAGGTATGTAGATAGCTAAAGGGGTTTAGTTATGGGATTGGTATTAAACACCAACATCGGTGCGATCCAGGCGCAAAGAGCGCTAACGGAATCGCGGTCAGAAATGGAATCTGCCATGGAGCGTCTTTCGACTGGCTCCCGGATCAACAGCGCTGCTGACGACGCTGCGGGACTGGCCATGGTAGAACGTATGAACTCGCAAATTCGTGGCCTGACCATGGCCACGAAAAACGCCAACGATGGTATCGCCCTAATCAGGACCGTGGAGAACGCGCTTGTTGAGGTCTCCGGCATGCTTCAGCGTATGCGGGAACTCGCGGTGCAATCGGCGAACGCCACAAATTCAGCGACCGAAAGAGCCTTTGCCGACAATGAGTTGAATTCTCTGCAGCTGGAGATTTCAAGGGTGTCTGCGAATACGCGCTATAACGGCACACAGGTATTGAACGGCACTTTTTCAGCCAAGTCACTGCAGGTCGGCACAATGTCTGGCGAAGAGATCAATTTCACTATCGATTCCGTCGAATCCGCCTTACTTGGGGCCTATGTCATGGTCGGCGAAAGCAGTGCCGGGGCCTATACGCCAGCTACCGCGACCACTGCCGGTTACACGTCGACGACAAACCTAATCGACGATGCCGATGACATTTCCATTGTCGGCAACGGCAAAACTCGAACTATTGATATCGCGGCCAACGACAGCGCCAAGGATGTCGCGAGAAAAATCAACTCTGTGGCCGGTGCAACTACGGTATTCGCCCAAGCGAGAACTTACCTGCATGTGGCGTCATCTTCCGCAACCAGTGAGAACTACCAGCTCTCGATCAATGGCACCTCTACCGCCGCATTTTCAATATCCAGTAACGACGTCAGTGATGCCGTTTCCAAGATTAATGCAATTTACACCGCCACTGGGGTGATGGCATCCGCCACTACAGAAAACAAAATTCTGTTAACCGACGCCGATGGCGACGACGTTATTATTCGCAATGGTGCGGCCGGCACGAATTTGACGGTAAGTGGCGTTAAGAGTGATGGCATCACCGAGGCTGGATCACTGCAGACGTTGGCGGCAAGCGGCGCTGAAGTTGCGAAGGTTGATGTAGCCGATGTCTATGCAGCGTATTTGAAGTGGTACAACTCTGGCTCGCCAGCAGCTACCGGAGGTATTCAAACTACCTTTAATGGCGACACGGTAACCTTGGTGTTAGACCATAGCGCAGCGGATGCGGGCGCTTCGTCAACCAGCACAACCCTGGGCAACGACATTACCGCTGGCAATTTCGCTGCCAGATTTGCGCTTGCCTACAACGCCCACTCAGGGTCAACAAACTCAACCGCTGCCGCCGGCTCAGCGGACGGCGAAACCTCGGGCGGCTCGGTGGTTACCTTCACGCAAACCAACACGGGTTCGTTTAACGATTTGAACGGGCTGACGGTAGGCATTGACCTTGATACGAGCAGCGTCGCCTATAGCACGGCGACGAAAGCCGACAACTCGACAAGCGTAGTGGAGACCAGTCACGCGGAGTTAGTGGCCGGGGCCGCAGCGTCCACCGCTACCGACACAACCAAGGTCGTTGGCACTCTGAGAATGACTTCATCCAACGGTTATACCGTGACGCAGACCAATGGCGGTACGGAAGACACTTGGTTTGCCGATGGTACAACCACAGCAGCACTCGAGTCGGTCGCGGTCGTGGATATATCAACGCAAATCGGTGCCAGCTATTCCATTGCGACCATCGACGGTGCACTGGAGATTGTCTCTGGCATGCGCGGCTCGCTGGGTACGCTGCAAAATCGTCTAGATTACTCGGTTTCTAATCTGATGAAGGTCACCGAATACACGATCGGCGCCCGATCGCGGATACAGGATGCCGACTTCGCAGCAGAAACGTCGCGGCTGGCGAAAGCACAGGTGCTGCAACAAGCTGGGGCAGCAATGCTCTCTCAGGCAAATGCGTCCACCGACATCGTGCTACAGGTGCTGCGGGGCTAAGGCTGACAATTGACGATAAGTGACAGATCGAGTGCAGGACATTACTCGATCTAGCGCAACAAGAACGAGCGCTGGGTGCGCTCAAGGAGAACGAAAATGTCTATTGAGAATGTAAACGCAAGCTCAGTTGCAGGCACTCTTTTGCAAACCGTCGATCCGGCCTCGAATGTTACCGGCAGGGCAGTGGAGAAAGTGCAGGCCGAGCAAGTACTGCCAAGCAACAACCGAGGCCAAGAGGGTTTCTCACAGCAGGAAATGGAACGCGCGGTAGAACAGGTGCAGGTCATGATGGATCTGCGCAATCGCTCGGTAGAATTCACCACCGACGAAAGTAGCGGCGCGCGGGTAGTGAAAGTGGTCGACGCCAACTCCGGCGATGTGATCCGACAAATGCCCGCCGAGGAGCTCCTTTCCTTCATGCGCAACCTCACCCGCATGCTTGGCACGTTCATCGACAAAAGCACTTAACCGGTTAAATCGGATACAGGTGGCGTACCTGCAAAAAACCCCTAAAGCTGCGCCACTTGTATCCGATTTATTAAGTAGGTAAAAGGGTGCTGATACACCGTCAGTGCGAGACACAATTGGACAAGAAAAAGATGTATCGAAAATCCGCGCTGGCCGAGTACAGCAATATCGACGTCGAGACGAAAACCGAATCGCACAGCCCGGCGCAACTTGTCGCCATGCTCTTCGACAAAGCCTGCGTATTGTTGCGCCAAGCGAACGAAAACCTCGCACACGCCGAACCAGAGGCGTTCGACAACGCTACAACCCATGCCATGCAAATTGTTATCGCCCTGCGCGGCGTTCTCGACATGGAGAAAGGCGGTGACGTGGCGCAGAGCCTGTACGATACCTACACCTCTATCGCGGCAAGCTTGTACAAAGCCAAGAGCGACAGAGACGGCGAGAGCATTGAAAAGCTCTACGTAGCCATGTCAGAACTGCGCGAAGCTTGGCAAACCGTCAGCTGAACGCATTAGCCGTCACTGCTAGCGGGCCTTCACCATAAAAAAAGGTCGATTACCGTCAACGGGCAGTCGACACGAGCGCGCGCCGTTATAAGTGTAGACTACACAGGGCTTGCCCTGCCGCAGGCCCTCACCTGTTACCCAGTGGTTATCTACCGTCGCATTCGGAAAAGCATTTGGGTTCAAAGCCGGCGACAAGCACTCGGTTTCCGTAATGGCTTGCAGCTCGACCTCGGTGGGTAATCGCCATGCTTGCCCCGCCTTGGTGCTGATTTCGCTCAAATAGCCCTCTACCTCAGACCAAGCGAGGCGAGTTGGCACGCCAGCGCAGCCTTCGGACGTATAGCGCTGACCAAAGGCGCAGCGATACCATTCAAGGCCAGACGTGGTATCCATAGCGATACCGTTGGCCTGCTCGGTAAACCTGCCCATATCGCCAGCGCCGATAGATTCGGAACACAGGGTATCTATGCGCTCGAAATCGCAGCCAACCAACGCTAAGGGCATAAGCAATATAAGCAAGTGCTGCCTCGGTTTGGTTCGCAGTTTCGTAAAAAAAATACCGCGCAGGTCATTAGCTACCATTTGCAGGTGCTCCTTGGAGAAAAAGTTTAGTAACTTTAAAGTCTTACAATCATCAACCGATTGTTTACTAGCCGTCAATGTCAGAGAATCTGCCGACCGCAGTTACTAAAGTGGGAATTGTATGGATATCGCGACCGTTATAGGCCTGGTTGGTTCAATGGGTGTAATCGTTTGGTCTATGAACGATTCCGCGGGGCTGGGCGCATTTAATGACACCGTATCTTTTATGATTGTGGGCGGCGGCTCCATCATGGTGTTGCTCATGCGCTCTAAGCTTTCCGACTTTATCAACATGTTCTCTAACGTCGTCATGAAGACCGTGTTCTCCGGCGTAGACAAGCCCGCCGAGCTGATAGAGCAGATCGTCGAAATGGCGAACATCGCGCGCAAGGACGGCCTCATTGCCTTGGAGGGTCAGGACATCAAAAACCAATTCCTTTCGAAGGGTATCGGTTTACTGGTCGACAGCACGCCCGCCAACGTCATCGAAGCGAGCCTTGAAAATGAGCTGTCGTTAATGAAATCACGACACGCCAACGCAGCCATGATGTTTCGCTCATGGGCAGATATTGCACCCGCCATGGGCATGATTGGCACGCTGTGCGGGCTTGTGGGCATGCTGCAAAACATGAGTGACCCCAAGGCCATTGGCCCCGCCATGGTAATCGCCCTATTGACGACGCTCTATGGCGCGCTGCTGGCAAACTGTATCTGCAAGCCCATTGCGGAAAAGCTTGAGGGCTATTCTCAGGACGAGACTGAAAACTGTGAACTGATCATGGAAGGTATTCGGGAAATTCAAAACAGTACCAACCCACGAACGATTGCTGATTTGTTGGCAACGCGCTTAGCGCCAAATGATCGCTCAGCGTTAGAGGGGCTGTAGCCTCTACGCGGCTATGGCTGAGCAACAAAACACAGCTGACGAAGAACTTCTCGACGCCGAAGGGCTTGCCGAGGAGCTTGAGGAAGAGGGCGGCTCCCAAGACCCGCAGCCGCCTAAGAAAAAGGAAGAAGAGTGTCCACGTTGTGAAGTTGGCGCGCCCGCATGGATGGCTACCTTTGCCGATATGGCCACACTGCTCATGGCCTTCTTCGTTTTAATCCTGTCTTTTTCCAGCGTCAATGTGCCCAAGTTCGAACAGGTAGCCGGTTCTATCAAACTCGCCTTCGGCATTAAACGCGTGGTGGCCAAGGTAACAATACCCATGGCCGAAACCGTGCTCGACAGTACTTTCACGCTTTCTGACGCGGCACCAACGGTAATCCCTGAGGTCACGCAAACGGTTGCGGATACGACGCGCCCGAACATTCAGCAGATGAAGGACTTTAAGGATGAGCCAACAGACATTCAGGCTGAGTATCAAGAAGTGCTCGACGCGTTTGAATATGAAATAGAGCAGGGGCAGGTCACGGTGAGCATTCGCGCCGATAAGGTCGTCGTCGAGCTGATTGAGGATGCCTCGAACCGCAGTGACACTGGCGAGGAGGCGCTGGGCAAGGGTGGCCGTATCTCCCAGCAGACGCTGGAAATCGCCCAAGCGGTCAGCGATGTGCAACGCACAATTACCAGCGAAATTGTTGTCAGAAGACAAAATCAGGGCCAAGCCAAGGCCGAGGGCCGATCGACAGAGGCAGCTAGCAAGTACGAGGCGATTCGCGCGCAGCTGAGCGAGCAAATCGAACAGGGTTTGGCCGAGGTGGAACGCGACGGTGACAGCGTGGTGATCCGACTGGGTCAGCAGGATAGCTTCGGCTCCGGCAGTGCGACGCTACAGCAGGGCTTCACCGATACGCTGATTAGCGTAGGTGACGCAGTAAACAACACCGGCGGTCTGGTTCGTGTCGAGGGCCATACCGATAACGTGCCGGTCGCTTTCAGCGAGCGCTTCCGCTCCAACTGGGACCTGTCTTCGGCCCGCCCCGCAGCGGTCGCCAACTTCTTGCTCGATAACAGTCAGCTGCAACCCGGCCGTGTCACAATTACTGGCTTAGCGGACAGCGCGCCAATCGCTGACAACGCCACGGCGGCAGGCCGCGCGCGCAATCGTCGCATAGAGGTAATCGTCGATGGCTGAAGAAAATCCGGAACTGGACGAGCTAGCAGCGGAAGAACAGCTGGAGCCAGTCGTCGAGGAAGAGCCAGAGGAGCCGGAGGAGCCGCCCAAGGCAAAACCCGTCGAATGCCCAACGTGTGAGGCCGGGGCACCAGCCTGGATGGCTACCTTTGCTGATATGGCAACCCTGCTGATGGCCTTTTTCGTGCTGATTCTGTCATTTACAGAAATGGACGATCCTTCTATCACGAAAATGTTGGATGGCACCATGTCGGAGGCATTCGGGGTTCAGACACGCGAACCAAGTATCGAGGTGCCGATCGGCAAAACGATAATTGCGCAGAATTACCGCACAACGAAGTCCGTTCCGGGCAGGGAAGCCCAAGAAGATACGATGGAAGAAGAGCCCGTCGATGAGGGACTCGAGGAGCGTCCGGACTCGGGCGAATCCAAGAACAGCTCCGACATCGAAAATCTAAAGCGCACCTTTGCCACAGAGATCGCTGCCGGCAAAGTCGAACTCAAAGAGGACGACGGCAAAATTACGGTCTCGGTCAACGAAGACGTTGACGCCAACTTGCGCGAGCCAACAGGACAGCAAGCCAATGACGGAGAGTTAGACCGCGAGGAACTGGAGATCTTCGCCAAGGTCGCAGAATCTCAGGCATTTATGGAAACGGAGCTAGAGGTCGAGTACCTGTCCTCAGACACCGAAGACGAGATGTTACGCCAAGCACGCCAAGATCAGGCACTGGACGACAAATACCAAATGCTGCAGGCCGAGCTGCGCGCAGAAATCGAGCAAGGCCTGACTTCAGTGGAAAAAATCGACGACCAAATTTTAATTAGCCTATCGGCTGCGAACTCGTTCCGCTCTGGCTATGCGGAACTGCAGCCAGCTTTTTTAGCAACCCTTAGCAATGTTGGCGCCTCGGTCGCCCGGGCTGGCGGCAATGTCCAAGTATCGGGCCATACCGATAACATCCCTATCGCCTTCAGCGAGCGCTTCGATTCAAACTGGGATTTATCCGCAGCCCGTGCTGCAGCGGTTGCCGACTACTTCTTTGCCAATAGCGATATAGACAGTCAGCGCGTCAGTGTGTTCGGCTACGCCGACACCAAGCCGGTAGCTGACAATGATGACGCAACTGGGCGGGCGCAGAATCGACGCATCGAAATTCTTATTGACGGCTAAGGCCATTGGCGGCCTTTTCATGCTATAGGTTGCGGGGAAATTAGCGAAGAACCAGTATGGCTTTAGTTGCAAGCACTCGTAAGCGCCTTTACCACGCGCTAGAGCACTTTGACCGGAACGATCCGGCCTCGGTGGCCATCAGCTCCATCGTCGTTGGGGTAATCGCCATCAATCTGATCGCGATTATTTTGGAGTCAATCCCGTCCTATGCTAGCACCTATGGCGACATATTCTTCGCCATCGAACTGCTGTCCTGTGTGTTTTTTCTGATCGAGTACCTGCTGCGCGTTTGGGTCTCTGTCGAGGCACCGTTGCCAACGCAAAGTAGCGACTTCAGCAGCCTGAGCACGCGCCTGCGCCATCTAATAAAACCCATGTCGATTATTGATTTGGTGGCTTTTCTGCCCTCCATTTTGCAGTTCCTCATGCCCGGTTTAGATCTGCGTTTCCTGCGTATTTTGCGGCTGTTTCGAGTGTTCAAGTTAATCCGCTATTTTGCATCGCTGGATATTTTGCTTAACGTGCTGTACGACGAGCGTAAAAATCTTACCGGCACATTCTTAATCATGTTGATTGTGCTAACGCTGGCGGCCTCAGCGCTCTACGTGGTGGAGCGCGACGTGCAGCCAGAGGCCTTTGGCTCGATTCCACAAGCCATGTGGTGGGCGATGGCGGCCTTAACCACGGTGGGCTATGGCGACGCTATTCCAATGACCACCCTCGGCAAGCTGCTTGGCTCCTTGGTGACCATTCTTGGTATCGGCATGGTGGCCCTACCCTCGGGCATTTTAGCTGCCAGTTCCTCTGACCAACTGCGCAGCAGTCGGCGCTCGTTGCAGGCCAGTGTGGACGAGGCGCTGGAGGACGGTATTTTGTCCCAAGAGGAAATTGAGCGCTTGCGCGGCATGGGTAACGATATGGGTCTGCGCCCAGAGACCTTGGACGAACTGATACAAAGCACGGCACGTTTGAAAGCAAAGGAACAACACGATCCGGTTATTTTGGATATCGACGGCCAGACCACACAGATTTCAGCAGCGCCCACCGGCCCTGCCGGTGACAGCAAATAACCGATGAATCAGCCGCCCTCCAAACAGCACTCCGAACAAGCCAAGGTCAATTGTTGGCAGTGCCGCCACTTCAACACCAGTTGGGATAAAAATTTCCCTTACCTTTGCCGTGCGCTTAATTTCAAAAGTCGCATGCTGCCCTGTATCGAAGTGCGCCAAAGCGATGGCCGCGATTGCCTTGCTTTTGCGCCAAAGCCCTGAAGTCTGCAAGCAACAAACAGTTAACAAGTATAAAAATCCACCCGCAGGGGAAAACTAAATGCACAACAGCGACGCACAAACCACCGCCCAGCGCACTGGCAGTATCCTTGTCGATATTGCCAGCCAATTTTTCCTTGCCGTAGTGGTGGGGCTGGTCATGGCAGTGGTTGCAAATACCTTTGTCGAAGGCGCTCGCTGGTTTCTCAGCGCCAGCCGTACCGAGAGCCTTTTCGCACTGCAGATTGCCGGCGCTAGCTACAATTTAGATATCTTGCTGACCCTAAGCGGCGCGGCGCTACTGATTCTTATTGTGCGCCGTGTTTTGGGTATCACCATCTGGTCGGGGCCCGCCGACAGCATCTATGCGGTACAACAAAGCCGAGAACCACTGGATATCCGTCAGGGCATGGGCTCTACGCTGGCAGCGTTTGTCGCCGCCAGTGGCGGCGGATCCGTTGGCCAATACGGCCCGCTCGTGCACTTTGGTGCCACCATAACCGAGGTTCTACTTAAATACATACGAATCAAAATTGATCGCCGTGTGTTCATTGCCTGCGGTGTGGCGGGGGCCATTTCCGCTGGCTTCAACGCACCTATCGCTGGCGTGCTATTCGCCCATGAAGCCTTGCTGCGGCGAATCTCCATGGGTGCCATTGCGCCCATCGCGGTGGCGTCCATTGTCGCCTACGCCGCCAATCAGGCTTTTTTTACTATTGAACCAACGTTCTCTGTGCCTGCCATGCCTATAGAACTGCAGCCACTAATCCCATTTCTTGTTATGACGGCTTGCTTGAGCGCCGGTACCGCTGTTGCCTATATGGCGGCGATCCGTAAGGGCCGCGAGCTGGCCGGACGCTTGCAATGGTCGATGCCAGCACTGATGTGCAGCTGCGTTGTGGTGGTGGGCGGCATCGGCGTTTTTCTACCCGACGTCACTGGGCTGGGGCTGACCCAAGTAAATCAGATGATTGACGGACAATTTGCTCTCGGCATGTTGGTGCTTTTGCTTATCGGCAAAATTTTCGTTACCGCCTACTGCCTCAATGCTGGCTTCTTCGGTGGTGTGTTTGGGCCCGCACTCTTTGTTGGAGCGGCCACCGGCGCCATTGCCGCCTCTCTCGCCATTTCTTTGGGGCTTGCGCCGCACTTGAGCTACGCCCTACCCGTTGCCGCCGTTGCCGCCGTCGGCGGAGCGGTGATTGGCGCGCCGCTGACTGTGGTAATGATCGTTATTGAACTCACCGGCTCCTACGCCTATGGCCTAAGCGCCATGCTCTGTGTGATTTTGTGTTCTGTTTTAACGTTACGTTTTTTTGGTCTGTCCTATTTTGACCGCCAGCTGCTCGATCGCGGCATCGATTTGCGCCTCGGTCAGGAGCATATTGAACTGTCGCTGATGCCAATAAGCGAAATTCAGGGCGGTGACTTTGTACGCCTCAGCCCCCAGACAGGTGTCGAAGAGGCGCGCATGGCCTTGACCGTCGCCCAAGCCACCGAGGCCTACGTCTGCGATGACAACCAAATGTTAATAGGCAAAGTTGACATCCACAGTCTTGCCCAAGCATCCTCGTTGTCTGCGGCGCTGGATAGAGCGCCTGTGGTGTTGCAGGCCAACGCCACGCTAACGGACGCCATGGGCACCGCCAGCACCTTTGTCGGTGAGTCGATTCCTGTAACGCACGAGGGACGCTTAGTGACTGCGCTGAGTGAAGGCGACATTTTCAACAAAGTCTTACAGATACAGGCCAACTTGAGGCAACAATAATGCTGCTTGGGTTATTTTCTTGTCCTAGCCGTAACATCTTGCTAAGCGCATGGCTGCTCAGCACCTTTGTTTCTACAGCTTATGCCGAACCGTTTCAGGCCGGGCTCAATGCCATGGAGCGCGAGCATTACGCCACCGCATTTCGCGCATGGAAAGGGTTGGCCGACGACGGCGAGGCCGAGGCGCAACACAACATCGCCTTCCTGTATGAGCGCGGTTATGGCGTAAAGCAAAGCTACACCAGAGCCATTGAGTGGTACAACAAAGCCGCCGCGCAGAATTCCCCTGAGGCTCTTCACAATCTTGGTATGCTGGCCTTCGAGGGCTACGGCATGCGACAGGACTACCTCGCCGCGAAGCGCTATTTTACCTCCGCCGCCGAGCTTGATCTGGCCAATTCCCACTACATGTTGGGACTGATTTATTATCAGGGCCACGGCTTGAAGAAAAATCTTGCCCGGGCGCGAACCCATTTTCTGGATGCGGCCAAATTGGGTAGCCCAATCGGTCAGTTTATGACAGCACTCATGCTGCAGAACGGCGAAGGGCATCCCGGCGACAAAACCGAACCCTTAAAGGCGTTCATCTGGGGCATGGTCAGCAAAATGAACGGCTACGCGGACGCCGAAAGCGTGCTGGAGTACAGCAAAATGCAGCTCTCGCGCAGCGTTCAGGCCAAGGCCACGGAACTGGCGCGCAGCTGTTTTGACAGCGAGTACGACCGCTGCCCTACCTAAACTCGATTGTCAGGATTGTCTTCGCGGCTTTTTTTTCGCGAACCGCTAAAGATCCTAACAATCTCCCCGATACAATGGTGTAGGCAAAGAGTTTAGGTTGCACGTGTCACATTTTGCGCAGTACATAAAGTCGATGGCGATATTCAGCGAGGCCAAACAGCAGGAGATTCACTGGCTGTTCGACTCACTGATTAACAGCCTTGCGATTGCAGAGCGCAACGCTCACGGTCAACGACACAGTTCTGCTGCAACCTCGTTGCGTCACGCCAAGAATCTGATGCGGTTTTTGAACCGCTCCTTTCAAGACCTGCCCGACCCGCAGCTGGTTAGCCACCTCAATGACTTTTTCGATATGCTCGAACGATCTATCGATCACAGCATGCAGTTGCCGCTGGAAGAAGACCTGCAGGAAATTCGCTTGCTGATTTGCGACCTGCACAAAGGTTGGGAGAAGCTGCTCATGCCGACCACTTCGGCACCTACCCAGGGCGTTACTCAGGAAGTCGGTGATTTATCCAAAGGACTGCTGGCCTAATCGAGCTAGAGGTACTCGAACAAACTCAATCGGCTGACTTGGGCGAACGATGTTTGTGTCGCTTCAAGCCTTGTCATTTCCTGATTAAAGCGGGTAATCGCTTCGGCGTAATCCAAGTCCTCCTCATTGGAGAGCATGTTCTGTAGGCGCAGCCGCGTGTCGGTGTTAATTTCCATTTGCGTATCAACACTTTGAATCTCGCTGCCAACCTTGCCAATGGCCAGCGCGAGTCCATCGTGCAGCTGGGTGATTTCTCCCAAGGCACGCTGAATGTTGGTTGTATTGTCCTGCTGCAAGCTGCTAATGAAGTCATCTAGTGAGGCGAAGAAGCCTACCCCTTGTACTGCATCGGCAACACCCGTGTTGCCTTGGGTGACCGTCATGGTACCCAGCGTCGGCTCGGCAGCTGTGGCGACCGCACCATTCGTTCTGGCAGTAAACACCAAGTCATTACCGGACAACGTCGCGGTGTAGGCGAAAGCGTTGTAATTGGCGTGACCCGTTATGTCTGTGAGTAGATCTTGAGCATCCAAGGGTGCATTCGCGCCGCTGTGATCCAAAGCAATACTTGTTACACCGTCAGACAGCGTCTGGGCGACGTTGAATTGACTGAGATCTGCAACCGACAAGGTAAAGGTAGCGGGGCTACCGGGCACGTTGCGATCCGCTGAAGTAAACACATCTAGGCCGTTGCGGTTTTTCCCGAGCTGCCGCTCGTCACTGACATTCACGTAGGTTTGCCGGGCATCGCCCTGATAGAGCCCGCTGCCATCGGTTTGAGTTGCAAAAGCCGTTAGTTCGGTATTACCACCGGCAAAAATCGAGTTGCCGTTTTCATCCCGGGTGTTGGC
>JAACDW010000043.1 GCA_009936775.1 Pseudomonadota bacterium | reverse complement strand
GTTTTGCTGAAATCGAAGAAGGCGTGGAAGGACTGGTGCACGTGTCTGAAATGGACTGGACCAACAAGAACATTCACCCATCCAAGGTGGTTTCTGTTGGCGACGAAACCGAAGTCATGGTTTTGGATATTGACCAAGAGCGTCGGCGGATCTCCTTAGGCGTGAAACAGTGTCGTCCGAATCCGTGGGAGTCCTTCAGCATTGCCCACGCGAAGAGCGACACCATCAGCGGCACCATTAAGTCGATTACTGATTTCGGTATTTTCATCGGCTTGGAAGGCGGCATTGATGGGCTAGTGCACCTGTCAGATATTTCTTGGAACGAGCCTGGCGAAACCGCTGTCCGCCGCTATGCCAAGGGTGAGGAAATCGAAACGATTATTCTGTCGGTAGACCCAGAGCGTGAGCGTATCTCACTAGGCATCAAGCAGATGGAGAAAGACCCGTTTTCAGACTATGCGGCAGAGCATGATCGGGGCGACATCATCAACGGCAAGATCATCGAAGTGCAGCCCAAGGAAGCCATTGTTGAACTGGCCGAAGATGTCACTGGCGTGTTGAAGGCTGCGGAAATCAGCATTGATCGCGTAGAAGACGCTCGTAACGTCCTCAAAGAGGGCGAGGAAATCGAGGTCAAGATCGTCAATATGGATCGTAAGAACCGCACCATCGGTCTGTCGATCAAGGCGAAGGACATGGAAGAAGAGCGCCAAGCGGTGAAAGATCATCAGAAGCAAGAGAGTGATCGTAGCGGACCTGCGACCTTGGGCGATCTGATCAAGGCACAGATGAACAAGCCGGAAGACGACTAGGCAGCGCCTAGTCGGGTTTTGATCGATGACGGACTCTAGTATGACCAAATCTGAGTTGATTGACCGTATGGTCAACGCTCAGGTTCAGGCCAGCGGTTTGCAGCTCACTAACAAAGATGTAGAGCTGGCGGTAAAAACCATGCTGGAGCAAATGTCTGGTGCTTTAGCGTCCGGCGGGCGCATCGAAGTGCGCGGTTTTGGCAGTTTTTCGCTGCACTATCGCGCACCGCGTATTGGTCGCAACCCAAAGACAGGCGAATCTGTCGGGCTTTCGGGCAAGCATGTACCACACTTCAAGCCCGGCAAAGAGTTACGCGACCGGGTCAATGCCGCCTTGGAACGCAGTTTGGCTGCCAAGAGCGAATCGTGAAAATTGACTAGCAGGTAATCCCGGTGACCTGGCTCAAAACTCTATTCTTTATCAGTGTCCTCATACTGGTATTTCTGTTCGCCGCGTTGGCGGTCAATCAGCAACAGGTTGCGTTAAGCTTTGTTGGCTGGCAGACACCCTTCACCCTGAGCATATTTTGGTGGTTATTTATGGCCTTGCTGCTGGGTATATTGCTCGGCTGGCTGTACAACCTGATGCGCCATTTGCCCTTGCGCCTGCAGGTACGCAAACTGAAGAAATCGCTCGCAGCCGCTGAGCGGGCGTTGGCAGAAAACGCCTCGCTGCCTGCCACAGCAGCCAACCCACACAGTCGAGGCGAAGACTAAAAGTAAGTCCGAGATGGACGCGTTTCGTGACCATGTCTGCCAAGGCGTTCAGCCGTTCGCCCTGTCGGCAAGGTATTCGCCTCGTTACTTTTTTCCTCCCAATCAATGAGGAAAAAGTTATGCACGATTTGAATAGGCCAAATACGCCAAGTGGCCCCCGAACCCCGATGCACCACAATCACCAGTCTGCACAAAAGGCAGCATGTCTGTGTTTGCTGGCGGTAGCCTTTGCTCTGCTGTTGGCATTGGCACCGCTGGCGCAAGCTGAACCGACGCAAGCGATCGCTGCTGCCTCGGCGCAGAGCGCTATGACGGTGCCTAGCGATGCGCCTCTTGCAACTGCCGCAGACAAGATCGATTTGAATACCGCCAGTGCAGAGCAACTTGCCGCCGCGCTAAAGGGTGTTGGGGCGGCCAAGGCCCGAGCGATCGTAAAATACCGCACAGAAATCGGTTCGTTTCGGCACATTGAAGAACTGCAGGAGGTAAAGGGCATTGGGCCGAGCATTGTGGCCCGCAACAAGGCGCGCATTGAGCTAACCCACGCGAAACGCTAACCAGGCATACACTTCCTTTGTGGTTTGTGTCGTGCCTTGGGGCTGGTAATAATGTGCGCGCACGGCACACAACGGGGAAGTGAAGATGAGCGCAATTTGCAGTCCGATATGCGAGCGGCTCGGCATTGATGCACCGATTTTCGGGTTCGCCCACGACGTCAGCACGGTGGCAGCCATAACCAATGCCGGGGGCTTTGGCGTTTACGGAGCGACCCGGCGATTTCCGCATGAAATTGCTGCGGAACTGGCACAGATCCGCCAACTGGTGGGGAATAGGCCCTTCGGTGTCGATTTAGTGTTGCCACCTGGTATGCCCGAGCACAACTCCCGTGCCGCCATAGAGGCGCAAATACCCGCCGAGCACACCCAGTTCGTAGCGAAGTTAATTGACCGCTACAAGGTGCCCGAGGCGACTAAGCCCGGCATGCGAACGCGCTTTATTCGCTCGAAAGAAATCGAACAAGAGCAATTGCGCGCGGTTATGGAAAGCGATGTCGATATGTTGGCCTGCGGCATCGGCGCGCCGGCAGATGTGGTGGCCGCAGCCAAGGGCCGCGGTAAAACCACGCTGGCATTGATTGGCAGCCCGCACCATGTGCCCAAGGCTATTGCAGCAGGCGTAGAAATTATTGTCGCTCAAGGCTATGACGCTGGCGCACATACTGGCCCAATTGGCACCTATTCCTTGGTGCCACAAATCGTTGATGCGGCGGGTGATATACCCGTGCTCGCGGCTGGCGGTGTGGCGACCGGGCGACATATCGCGGCAGCCTTGGCCATGGGCGCTCAGGGCGTATGGCTGGGTACCGCCTGGTTGCTCTCGCAAGAGCATCAGCGGGATATGCATCCCGCCAACCGTGACAATCTCATTCAGGCAGGTAGCGCCGATACTGTGATTACCCGCTCGGAAAGCGGCAAACCCTTTCGCCAAGTGCGCACAGCTTGGAGCCAGGCCTGGGAAGCCAATGACGCGCCTGCGCCGTTGCAGATGCCCTATCAGGATGTGCTGGTCGGTGATTTGCTTGGCGCCATAGAAGAACACGACGTTGAACCATTGATTCATTCGGGTGCAGGCCAGAGTATTGCCTACTTCAATGAGGTCAAACCTGTGGCAGAAATCATGCGAGCATTGCTGGACGAAACCGCAGCGGCGTTGCAGGCCCAGTCGGGTTTTCTCAGGAGTTAGCATAAAATGCGAATGGTGTTAGTGAAACGTCATTGGCTTGCCGTCGCTGCGATGGTCGGCTGTATGGCTGGCTGTTCTGGTCTGCAGCTGGAATTGGCTCCTAGCCGTACCGTGGCTCTATCCGGCATCTGGGTGGTGGATTCTGCTGCATCCGATGACGTAGATTCGGCGTTGCGACCCGATGCCAGGCGTGGCGATGCCGGTAAGCGCCTGTCCACAGAAGCTGAAATTAGGCGGATCCGCCTTGGCTCTGGTCTCGCCTTTGTGGCTCAGGATATTCAAGTGCTGCAAGCCCAGCGCTTGGAAATTGAGTTGGCGCCGGATTCCATGGGTGTACAACACTTCCCCGGTGTCTACCGAGACGTCAGCTGGGGTATTAAAGAGCGCGGCATCTGGCAGGTGCATGCCGGCTGGCAGCAAGACGTGTTGGTCATTGCGTCCCAAACCAAGGGTATTGAGGTACTCGAGCGTTATCAGCTTCGCGGCGCAGATCGATTATTCGTCAGTGTGGATATCCGTGCCGACGGCAATCACCGGCTGGTCAACCTTGCCCTCCGTCGTCTGCAGTAGTGGTCAGTACTAATGCCGAAATGAACGGGTTGGAGTATTGCATTTGGGTTGCCACACATTAAAATGGCGGCTCTCCAGTGGCGCCAGTTGGCCCCACTCGACTACTCCGCCTTAGCTCAGTTGGTAGAGCAAATGACTGTTAATCATTGGGTCGCTGGTTCGAGCCCAGCAGGCGGAGCCATTTCTTCCTAACTGTTCACTCCCCTTGGAGTTGCCCACAGCGAGTTGGATAGGTTTATGAACGAACCTGCTACCTCTGCGGCAAGCTCTCGCACCTAGGTTAAACGAGAGATACGCCGCACTCCCGAAGGGTTTGCTCACGCTCAACCGGCAGACGTTTACCGAGGCGCTTTTGCGCGTGCAGCCAACGACCCAACCTGAAGCCGTCTTTGCACACATAGGTCAGTGGTACATTGCCATCACCGTACAAACGTTTGTAGCCTTGCAACCGTCTAACCCCGTGCGCCCATTGCGGGTCGCGTTTTTTCCAAAACATAGATCCACCTAAATCTAACTCACTGGCAGCCGCCTAACTTGCGACTCTCAGGGTTGTTTTCTCCGGAATCGTTAACTTTCAATAGATGGATGCGATAGACGGTAGTTACCAAGAGACTAACGGCAGAAGGGCCCGGACTTGCCCTCAGGTGAGGCAAAGCTTAGCGTTAGGCGGATATGTGGCAGAGGAAAATTAATGTTGGGAGCAACAGCAACAGCAAGAGCAAGTGCAATAGCAAGAACAACGAGGCACATTGGCTTGATCTGCTGCGTAGGACTTTTGGTGATCTCCGGCTGCGGAGGCGGAGGCGCGAGTGATTCCTCGCTTCTTCAGGTAAGTACACCGACCCTGAGCGCATCCAGCACAGGCGGTACCTTTGATGAGGCTCAGCAAATCACGCTTAGCAGCAATGCACCCATTTACTACACCCTCGATGGCAGTGAACCGACGAGTGGATCCCAGCGCTACAATCAGGCCCTGACGTTAATCGACGACACCGTGTTAAAGGCGGTGGCCATTAACGGTAGTGGCCAGTCCTCGCCAATTCTGACCCTCAACTTTACGATTGATATCGCACCGCCGACGATTTCCGCCTCCTCCAGTGGTGGTTCGTTCGATGCAGCGCAAACGCTGACTCTGACGGCGAGCACAGGCGCCAGCATTCACCTCACCACGGACGGAACCGAGCCAGACGCAAACGCCGCCCAATATGTCGAGGCGCTAACGCTTGTGGCCGACGTAACAGTAAAAGCAGTAGCCGTTGACAGCTACGGTCAACTCTCTGCAGTGCTGACCTTAGATTTTGCCATCGACATCCCACCGCCGACTATTGCCATATCTTCTAACGGCGGCACTTTTAACGAGGTGCAAATCGTGTCTTTTAGTACAACCGACAACGCGGTTATCTATTTCACCGAGGACGGTGCAGACCCTACGGATGCGTCCAGTCAATATCTGGAACCGCTGCGCTTGAGCACGGATATCACGCTTAGTGCCCTCGCCATAGACGAGTACGGTGGCCGTAGCGAAATACTGCGCGCCAGCTTTGTGTTCGACTTTGCCGCCCCAGCGGACTTTGCACTTGCCGCTGCCTCTACGGTGATCAGCACCAGCAACGCCAGCGCTTTTCCGATGTCCATTGTCAATGGTGAATTGGACAGCAGCTATCGTATCGAAACAGACGATACGTCAGCTGACACTGCTGCTGTGGTGTTGACGGGCCAAGTCAGTGATGCAGCGAGCCTGAGCGTTAGTGCGAATCTCTCAGGCTTGGCCGATGGCACTATCAGCGCCGTGCTTACCCTCACAGATGCAGCAGGCAACGCTTCTGATCCTTTCACGCTGGCGCTGACTAAGGCCGCAGAGATGGTGGATGCGCGAGTCGGTGGGTCGGTAAATATTTCCTCTGGCACGCAAATCGACAGCGACGTGAACGAAGCCTCGGTTACCAACACCGCCAACAACGATTTTGCCAGCGCACAGGATATTTTTTCCCCCGGCTTGTTGGGTGGCTACGTTAATGGTTCGGGCACAGGGCCCTCGGGCAACCTTTTTAGTGACGGTGACGAAGATTATTTCCGCGTGAGCTTGAGTGCGGGAGAAAAAATTCTGTTGACCATCGCCGAGAGCGATGCTGACTTAGATATTGAGCTTTACGATGCCAGCCAGATCTTGGTCGATGACTCTTTAGGCACGGGCAATACCGAGACGCTGACCGCTCCGAGCACCGGTGACTTCTACATCCGTGTGTTTCCTTACAGTGGCGCATCCAACTACGTACTGTCGCTGAGCACCGCGGCCATATCCGCAGCAGTGCAAAGCAACGTAAATGGATGGAGTAGTTTTGATGATTTTCATACCGACCATGCCGTCGTCACCCTTGGTGAAAAGGCAACTGGGGCAATGTCGGCACTGGCGAGTTCGATGCGTGTGGTGGCGGGTCAGCAAGGCAGTGTACCGATGCTAATGGCCTTTAGCGGCGGCGCGGCCAGGGCCAGTACTATCGCGTCGGTAAATCCCAAGTTGGCGATGCAGCGTGCGGGGTTGGCTGCAAACACGCTCAGAAAACCCAAACAGGAAACCATTTGGGCGATTAAAGCGCTCAATCGTATGGCGGGTGGCGCGCTCGCGGAGCCCAACTTTTTACGTCAACCGCTAGCCATACCCAATGACTCTCTGTATCCCGACCAATGGCATTATCCGCAGATTCAGCTGCCCCAAGCTTGGGATGTCACCACGGGTGATCCTGATGTGGTCGTGGCGGTAATCGATTCCGGTATTTTGAGAAATCATCCTGATTTTGCTGGCCAACTGGTAGCTGGGGCCGATCTGATCAGCGATAGCGATAACGCTGGTGACGGTGACGGGGTCGACAGTGACCCCGAAGATGCCGGTGATGGGGGCTTTGGCGACGGCAGTAGCTCCTTCCATGGCACCCATGTTGCTGGCACCGTCGCGGCGGCAACAGATAACCAAATTGGCGTGTCTGGGGTGGCGTGGAGCAGCCGTGTGATGCCGATTCGAACCCTAGGCCGCAACGGCGGTTCCAGTTACGACCTTATCCAATCCATTCGCTTTGCTGCTGGCCTGACGAATGCCTCAGGCTTACTGCCGTCTCGCCCAGCCGATGTGATCAACATGAGTCTTGGCGGCGGTGGTTTTTCGCAAAGTGAAGCCGATGCGGTGGCCGCTGCGCGAGACGCTGGCGTGGTGGTGGTAGCGGCGGCAGGTAACAGCGGTTCCAGTCAGCTTGAGTATCCTGCTTCTTATGCCGGCGTTGTCTCGGTTGCGGCTACCAACCAAGGCAATGCGTTAACCGGTTATTCGAATTCTGGTAGTCAGGTTGATGTCGCCGCACCGGGCGGCGACATGGGTGAAGACGCCGATGCTGACGGGTTTCCCGATGGTGTGCTAAGCACCATAGGCAGCGACCGGGAGACAACGGTTAGTTATGGCTATCGGCAATATGAGGGCACGTCTATGGCGGCCCCTCATGTGGCCGGTGTTGTGGCGCTAATGAAAGCCGTGCATCCAAGCCTCACCCCCGCGGAGTTTGAAAGGGTGCTGGAAGACGGTCGCATTACCGATGACCTTGGCGATACAGGTCGTGACGACCGTTTTGGCCATGGACTGATCAACGCCTATAAGGCGGTGACGACCGCCCAGCAGTTGGCCAATGGCACCTTGCAGCCACTGCCGCCGCAGCTGCGCTCCTCACCAACTGAGCTGAACTTTGGCGTAACCAATACACAAATCACATTCACGCTGAGAAACGCCGGTGGAGGGGATCTAACGGTTAGCGGTGTCACCAACGATGCCAGTTGGTTGCGTGTCAGTGCGCAATCGATAAATGCTGCCGGGTTAGGCACGTACCTAGCCAGCGCAGATCGAGGCGACCTAATAGCGGGGAATTACCCCGCCGTCATTGACCTGACGTCCTCTGCTGGGTCTTTGCAGATCAACGCGCATTTGCGTGTTAGCTCAAGCGTCTTCAGTCCCAGCGCCGGTGTGTTGTTCGCTTTGTTAACCGATCCGGAAACCGGTGACAGCGTATTGCAGCAGCGTATGGTTAGCCCCCAAGAAGGCATCTATACCCTGAACTTTGAGTCGGTGGCGCCCGGCTCCTACGGCTTGGTTGTGGGTTCTGATATGGATAACGACAACTTTATCTGCGACGCAGGTGAAGCCTGCGGTGCCTACCCGACACTCAATGACGAACAGACGATTGTCATTACCGAAGACGCCGTGTTTGCCCTTGATATCAGCTTTGATCAGAGTCGCTTCCTGCATGAAAACGCCAGTACTTCCGGACACAACCCGCGACGCTTTCAAGGTTATCGGTACAAAAATCCAAGTAAGACCGCACGTTAGCCATCTAGCCATCTAGCCATCTAGCCATCTAGCAAGGGCGCGTGGGCGCGTGTTGGTTCCCTGCATCGGGTATTGTGGCTTAGACTGAGAGCGGCGTGCGGCGTTGTAGCAGGGGCAACTGACAATGGAAGTAACAATCGCAGGAGCAGGAATCGGCGGGCTGACAGCGGCCTTAGCGTTGCACGCAGCAGGCCATGATGTCCGGGTCTACGAGGCTGTAGGCGATATTCAGCCCCTTGGCGTAGGCATTAATCTGCTGCCGCAGGCGGCCTTTGTCCTTGACCAACTCGGGGTCCTCGAAACGTTGTTGTCGCAAGGTGTTGCTACCCAAGAGCTGAGCTACTTCAACTTGCATGGTCAACATATTTGGACGGAACCTCGCGGACTGTTTGCGGGTTTCGATACGCCGCAGGTTTCCATTTCTCGGGGCGCTCTGCAAATGACCTTGCTCGACTTTGTGCGCCAGCGGTTGGGCAAAGAGCGCGTTATTACCGGCCATCGTCTGAGTCGCTTCGCGAGCGACCGACTTGCCGCGAGCGCAACATTTGCAACCGCTAACGCCCCTCCCATCACGGTGTCATCAGACCTGCTTATCTGCGCTGACGGCATTCACTCCAGCGCTCGGCAGCAACTGTATCCGGCTGAGGGCGCACCGATTTATTCCGGCCGCTTGCTCTGGCGCGGCACCACTTTGGCGACCCCGTACTTAACCGGTGCCAGCATGATCATGGCCGGTTTCGAAGATCAAAAATTCGTCTGCTACCCCATTGAGGCGTTGAGGCCCGATGGCCTGCAGCTGATTAATTGGATCGCCGAGCTGCGTCGGCCCTTGCCCGAGCGAGAACCGGGTTGGAACCGAGAAGGCGACACAGACGATTTTTTAGGCGAATTTGAACACTGGCAGTTTGATTGGCTCGATGTGCCTGAACTGATTCGTGGCGCTCGGCGCATATACGAATACCCCATGGTCGACCGCGAGCCGGTGCCCAGCTGGAACCATGGCTGCGCGACTCTGCTGGGTGATTCCGCCCATCCCATGTATCCCATTGGTTCAAATGGCGCCAGCCAAGCCATTCTCGACAGTCAGACTTTGGCAGCGGCGCTCGCGCAAGGTGACACGGTGCCAGCGGCCCTGCAAATCTACGAACAACAGCGGCTCCCCAGCACGGCGGCGATCGTCAAAGCGAATCGAGGCAACGGGCCAGAGCAGTGTATGCAGTTGGCCCACGAGCGCGCGCCGAACGGTTTTGCTGCACTGGATGATGTGTTCGCCATCGGCGAGTTGCAGGAGATTGCCGACCGCTACAAGCAGCTTACAGGTATGGCGCAGCGTAAGGTTTAGCGCACAGCCTAGCGCATTGCATATTTGCCGTATCGGCGTGCCGCCAGCTTAGCCAACAGGCGCTATCACATACCGCCCAGGTCACAGCCGCGATGTTCTAATATTGGCCGCAGCTCCCGATAGGCGGCGGGCGTCAGCGACAGCGGAATACGCGGGTAGAGGTGGTGGATAATATGAAACTGCATGCCCATGGAAACGACGTTACCAAAGCGGCTCTTAAAGGCCCGAGTGTCGCGGTAGCGGCCTTGTTCATGGCCGGGAAAGTGCGGGGCCCAAGCCAGATAGTAGGTCAAATAGGTTTCGCCAAGCATTTTTGGCAGCCACCACAGTAGCGCCATTTCGATAGCATAGCCTGACCATGCAAAGCCGAACATGATGGCCAGATAGGCCATGTTCATTAGTATGGCGTCTAACTGCAGGTGGCTCTGTCCAGTGCGTTCGAGGCAACGTCCGTAGGCGCCATTGCGCTTAGATCCGGGTTGCCGGTTGAGCAAGGACTGGAGAAAAAAGTCCGCGGTAGATTTGCCTTTGATATCAATATCGCAGTCTTTCTCCGAATCGTTGGTATGTTGATGGTGCTCCATATGTGTGGCGCGCATTACCCGATACGGGTGCACTAGCACAATGCCAGACAAATGCCCGACGAGTTCGTTAAGCCAGCGCAGTGGCTTGCCTCTGCCAGCAATGATGTTGTGTTGCGCTTCGTGGGATGGCAGGTAGGCTAGAATGGCGTTCAAAGTAGCTATGGGGAATGCGGCCCACAGCGGTATAACGTCGAGTAGCACCAGCGGGAACAGAGCGACAAAGACCAAGCAATTGCCGATACCCCAAACAACCGCGCTCCAAGGTACTTTGCCCATATATTTGCCAGCGATTTGGCGCTCAAGCACATCGAGCTCGGTGGCTGACAGCGCGTCCAGATTTGCAGGGTGCGCTACCTGATCCATACCCAACTCCCGCGCAGCTGCGCTACCAAGCCCAAGGGAATTGCCACGGCGGCACCGGCAATCAGCGCCGGCCAGCCAGACTCGGCCAACTGAAGAGCGATGGCTGCTTGGCAACTCAGCGGCCACAGAAAGCCCAAGGCGAATGCCATGGGCGAGAATAAAATACCGATCAGAAGTTTCATAAGTACCTTTTGGTTAGCGTTCTGCGGATCCGGTTTGGATCTGAAATTGGTGCAGTATGGCAGCGGCGAGTGCTGCGAAAAGCAACGCGTCAAAGACGCGGTAAGGTTAGCCTTTGCATCGGCTGCTGGCAACAAAGTCGCAGCCTATGGATGCCCGAATACGCGGCACAGTGTGCGAAAACGCGGGGCCCTTGGCGGTCTATGGTTGCGCGACTGGCTGTCTCGCTTGGCTTGTCTGAGCCTGCTTGGCCTCGGCAAAGGCTGCCTGCAGATTCCAGCGGTGAAAGCCGGTCATCAGCTGCTGCAAACTGGGCGCTATGCTGAGGTTATCGCTCAGTGTGGCTGAAGCGTACAGGCTTGCTGCGGAGTCGCCGCGCTCCACTGCTTGGGCCGCGCTTGCCATCACCTGATCTAAGTAGGTCAGATAAGCCGTCACGGCCTTGCCGTCGGTAATGGCACCGTGGCCAGATACAATCGTCGTCGGCGCGATAGTCGCGGCCATTTTGGTCAACGTCGAGTGATAGGCGGCGACACCGCCAGAGCGGGCCCACGGAATGGTGCCGGCTCCGAATATCAAATTGGCAGTCCACGCAATTTTTTCATTGGGCAAATAAACCACACTGTCATGCGGCGACATGCTTGGCCCAAACCAATGCATTTCAATGATCTTGCCGCCTAGGTCTACGGACCAATATTGGTCAAAACCAATGTCTGGCAGCCGTAGTTCGACGCCCTCAAACACGGACATATCGCCGCCCACGGTACCGCGCATGGTGCGAGCGATGCCGGCAACAGTGGATATCTTCAGCGCATCGATGGTGCCTTGGTGAGCAACAATTTGTGTTTGCGCAGGGAATACATAGTTACCAAAGACATGGTCGCCAAAAGCGTTGGTGTTGAGCAGGTAACGAATTGGTAAATCAGTAACAGCGCGCACTGCGGCAATAATTTGTTGGCCCATGATGCCGTTAAAGTGAGAGTCAATAACCAGAACGGCGTCGTTGCCGACGATGAAGCCCGCATTGTCCGCGAAGGGTGTATTCGACAGCAGTGCGTAAACCCCCTCATCCAACTGCTGCGTTTGCAGCTGCACACCGGTTGGATTCAGGGGCGGTGGGATAAATCCTGGCGGCGGCGAAGGGGGTGCCGCGAGCTGGGCATTGGGCAGCACTTGAGCGCTGGCGAGCACCGAGACCGTTGTTACAGCAACGGTCATAATAAGCAGCGACAGAAGCCGCGCAGCAGAAATTGTCATAAAACTGGTTCTCCGTTCAGCGCCACAAGAATAGAACAAAAAGCTGTTCGTAGTTATGCCGCAACAAGGTTGTTGGTAAAGGCCTAGTCGAAGGTGCTATACGGGGTTGGGCTGGCTAACGGTCTCAACAATGGTGACATGATATGAGGCATACCAGCGTGATTTGCCCAGCACCTTGGCTTGGCCATGCTCGGCCGCCTGCGCCCAAGCCTGTATATGCGCCATGCTCGGCCAGTAGGAAATGGCGATTTCGCTAGCGTCTTGGGCATACGCAGTGAACGCCAAACAACCGTACTCGCCAAGCGCTAGGTCGCGTAACCCAATGGCGGTATTTGTATAGGCTGGGTCTAGGGCTTTGGCTTTAGCGGTAAAGATGACACTGTACATAGGTATCGCCGACGAAAGTGGGTTGTCGCGAGCTGTTGCCTTGGTGGCCTTTATCCCAGCAATTGTTGCAGGCGCGGGCGTAAGCGCAAGAACGCAAGGTAGGCGTGCTCTAATGCAGTTAGGCAAACGGGTATCCTTGCCAGTTCACCTAACGGCCTGAGCAGTGGCAGCTGTCGCCAAAGCACGGCAAAAGCAGACGCGCCATTGAGAATTGGGCCGCCAGCTTCTTGGGCATGAAACCGCTCGAGCAGCCGACTGGGGTCGAGTGGGCAGTCAGTGCTGGTGTAAATATCAACAAAGTCTACGCGCGCCCGCCAGTCCAGCCGCTTCATCACAGCAATTTCTTTGCGGCAAAGTGGGCACTGACTGTCGAACCAGACTTTCACAACAGCAGTAGACGCGCTCATGCGTTTGGGCCGATGGTTGGTTGCAAGCTCGACTCGCTAGGCGCGGCTGTTGGGAAAAGCCTGTGCAGGGGCATGTTCTGGCATGTGGTTTCAGGCACTCTTGGCCGCTGCAACTTGGGTTTGGGTTGGACGTTTGCCGTTAGCGCCATACAGGTTGACCTGCATGCTGGAGATGGCATGCACCAGGGTGTTGGGTGAAATAGTTTGTTTGCCAGTCCAATAAATGTCTGGGAAGCGCTCGAAGATGCGCTCAAAAGCCAGTCGCAGCTGCATTTTGGCAATTCGCGAACCAAGGCATTTGTGCACGCCGTGGCCAAAGGCTAGGTGTTTTTCTACGTTGGGTCGGTGCATATCAAAAGTATCAGGATTGGCGAAGACCTCCGGGTCGCGGTTGCCCGCCCCGTACCAGAACACAACTTTTTCGTCCTTGGCAATTTGCTGGCCGTTCACTTCGGTGTCTTGAGTTGCCGTGCGCCGCATATGAATGACCGGGGAGACCATGCGCAGCGCCTCTTCTGACATTTGCGGAATCAACGTGGGATCCTCAAGCACCATGGCGCGCTGGTCTGGAAATTCGTTCATTAAGCGGATGGTGCCGGACAACGAGTTTCTTGACGTGTCGTTACCCGCGAAAATAATCAGTAACCATGAGCCGTCGAGGAATTCCTGAGGCAGCAACTCTCCGTTCAATGTTGACTGCGCGATAATCGTCAGCAGATCCTCGCGTGGGCTGCGGCGGCGGTCGGCCATTACCTGCTCGCCATAGGCAAACATGTCTCTAACAACACCTTTAAAGCGGAACGGAAACAGTGGTTCGGAGAAGAAGGTCTGCCAGGGGTTAGCCAAAAATTGGGCTGCTAGCTCAAGATGGTGCATCCATACTTTGACGTGGGGGCGGTCCTGTTCATCGACGCCAAGCATCTCGCAGAGCGTAAATAGGGGTAGCTCTTCGGAGAACATTTTTGCGAAGTCGACCACTGGGCCCTTGCGCTCCATAGCGTCCAGTAGAGTGTCGATATGATCGGCGACGCGATCACGAATTTTCGCAACATAGGCGGGAAAAAAGAAATCGCTTTGCTGCATGCGCATTTCTCGATGCAGTGGTTCGTCCATGTTGATCAGGGAATTCAATGCCGCGGGCATGAGCTTATCGGGACGCCATTGATCGCGGTTCGGAACCGCCATATTGATGCCGCCGCGCTGGGAGGAAAATACCTCGTGGGCCAGTTCAGCTTGCTTGATGTCCTCGTAGCGGGTGAGCGACCAAATGCCGGACAGACCTTTTTCGCCCGGCGACCACATAACAGGCGCTTGCTCGCGCATATTCTTGTAGAAATCGAACGGATGTCCCTTGGTCCATGCGGCTGGGTCACCAAAGTTGAAGCCGGTCAGTGTTGGGTACACCGCTTGGTGCGTCGGCAAATGCTGGCCGGAGTCGATTAAGATTTCGTCGCTGATGAGTTTCAATGCCACCCCCTTGCAGAATAAACTGAGCATACCTGTTGGCGAGTGGCTGATGTTAGCAGATAAAGTGTAGTAAGCTAGCGCGCAGCAACGAAGGGTAAATACACCTATGAACGAGACACAGGAAACACTAAACCCCTACGCTATGTTCAAGCAGATGCGTGATCACGCTCCGGTGATGCGACTGGAGACCGACGGGTCATGGCAGGTAGCCAGACATGCCGATGTGCATGCCATCTTGCGCGACCATGCGACCTATTCGTCTGCGGTGTCAGTAAGGCCACCGCAAGAACGCGTCGCACCGTCAATGCTGTTCAGTGATCCGCCAATTCACAATCGCCTGCGCAAGCTGGTCAGCGTGGCTTTCAAGCCCAGCCAAATACAGCGCCAAGAGCAGCAAATTCGTACCCGCTGCAAAGCGTTTCTTGATGACATACCCCTGCATACCGAAGTGGACTTGGTGCAAGCTCTAGCCGCGCCGCTGCCCGTAATGGTTATTGCAGAAATGCTCGGCGTTGAAGGCGGCGATATGGCGGCATTTAAGGCATGGTCTGACGAGATATTCAGCAACATAGGGGAAATTCTGTTCGGCACTCCAAGCGCTGCATCGGAACAAGCCGCGGCGCAGATGAACGCCTACTTTTTCCAGCAGATTAACGACATTCGCGCCAACCCTAGGGATCACTTACTTGGCCAACTGGTGTCGATGGAAACCGAAGACGGTATGCTCGATGACGAAGAACTCCTGAGCTTTTGCCGTTTGCTGCTCATTGCCGGCAACGAAACCACCACGGGGCTGATTACCGCCTCGGCGCGCATCTTCCACGAACAGCCGCAAACCCTTGTGCAGCTCAAACAACAGCCTGAATTGAGTGCTAACTTTGTTGAGGAGGCACTGCGTTTCTACTCGCCGTTTTCAGCCACCGTGCGGCGCACGACTCAAGCGGTGGAGATTGCTGGCCAGAGCATTGCCGCAGGCGAACTTGTGGTGCCGCTGATCGCCTCGGCGAATCGTGATGAACGCGTATTTGAAGAGCCGGACCGGTTCAAGCTCGACCGATCGCCGAATCCGCACTTAGGACTCGGTTTTGGTATTCACGTTTGCCTAGGTGCACATCTGGCGCGACTGGAAGGCAAAATCGTCGCCGAGCAAATGGCCGAGCGCTACAGTAGCGTTACCTTGGCCAACCCACAAAATGCCGCAATGGGTGAACTGGGGGGACCGAAAGTGTTGCCCGTAATCGTTGCCTGAGCGGTTTAGTAAACAAAGGGCTCAATTTTGTTGGCACGCAAGGTGTAGGACGCTGTGGCTAAGTCTTCGACTACCTTTGACGTCGAAAGCGTGCCCTCGATCCAAAAGGGGTCCCACAGACTCTCCAGTTTGTAGCCCGGTTCGAATTCCGCGTAGATGGTTTGGTTGGGCGGCGGTGCAGGCTCGTGGATGCAGGCACCAAAGTAGGGAACGATAAGAAAGCGCGTCACAATCTGCCGGTTTTCGAAATCCACAGGCACTATGAAGCCGGGAATGCGGATTTCTTTATTGTTCATTTCAAAGCGCACGCGCTCGCCCAACGCCAGCTCGTCTTCGAGCATCAGGGTGTCGTCAAATGGCGGCACCAAGTCGCGCCAACTGATGGCTTCGGCAGCGCTGGCCGTGCAGGCAGAAAGCGTGACGGTTATGGCTACGGTCCAAGTCGATACGATACGATAAATTCGGTTCATCTTTTGAGTCCGTTTAGGTTACGTTGTAACATTCAAGCCGTTACAAATTTTGATCAGCGCAGTGACCCAATCCGAGACCGATACTACCGCGATACGCCTACAAAACGTGTTATATCGCTTCAACGCCGATGCCCCAGTGGTGCTCGATGTGCCTGCCTGGGAAGTGCCGCGCCGCGAAAAAATTTTTCTCCAGGGCGAGTCGGGTAGCGGCAAGTCGACACTGCTGGCGCTGCTAGCAGGCCTGCAAACGCCCAGTAGTGGCGAAGTGACAATTCTAGGCACGGCCATGTCGGCGCTTAGCAGTCGCAAGCGTGATCGGTTCCGAGCACAGAATCTAGGCGTGGTGTTCCAACAATTCAACCTGATTCCCTATCTTTCGGTATTGGATAATGTGCTCCTTGCCGCCAAGTTCGGCGAAACCGCTGCGGCGGCGACAAAACAACGTGCCATCGAATTGCTGCAGCGCGTTAACCTGCCCTGCGACTTGCATCAGCGTAAGGCAGCCCAACTGAGTATTGGTCAGCAGCAGCGGGTTGCGATTGTGCGAGCGCTGATCAATTCGCCGTCGCTGCTGTTGGTCGATGAGCCAACCTCGGCGCTGGATCATGCCAACCGTGATGCCTTTCTCACACTGTTGTTCGACGTGCTTGCCGAGCGCGACTGCGCCATGGTGTTTGTCAGCCATGACCCTGCGATTGGCCAGTACTTTCACAGCAAGGTGCGAGTCAGTGATATCAATCGGGCGGAGACAGTAGGCTAATGCAACACCTATCAGCCTTGCTCAGCGTCGCCGCCCAAAGTTTGCGCTATCGCCTAAGCGGCGTCGCTCTCACGGTTGCGTCTGTGGCCTTGAGTGTTTTTGTGTTGCTGGGCGTTGAGCATGTTCGCCAAGAGGCGCGCAGCAGTTTCGCCAGCACGATTTCTGGAGTAGACCTAATTGTTGGTGCGAGAACAGGTGAAATCAATCTGCTGCTGTTGTCGGTTTTTCGCATTGGTAGTGCGACGGCCAACGTCTCATGGGAGTCGGTGGAAGAAATTCGTGAGCAGGCCAATGTTGCTTGGGCCGTCCCTATCTCGCTCGGCGATTCCCATAGGAACTTCCGCGTCCTTGGTACCACGCCAGAATTTTTTCAGCGCTATAAATACGGATCGAAGCAGTCTCTTGAGCTAAGCGACGGCAAACCCTTTCAAGCTTTGGCGGATGTTGTGCTGGGCGCTCGGGTCGCAGCGGATTTGTTGTATCAAGTTGGCGATTCCATCGTTCTCAGTCATGGCATGGCCGATACCAGTTTTACCCACCACGACAATTTGCCCTTCACTGTGAGCGGCATTTTGACTGCAACCGGTACGCCTATCGACAACGCCTTGTTTGTAGGTCTCGATTCCATAGCAGCCATGCATGCCGATGAGTCGAGTCATAGCACTCAGACGCAGGGCGGTGCAGAGGTGGCGCCTCAGGACCATCACGAAGACGAGCACGGCCACGAACACGAGCATGGCCACGAAGACGAACACGCTCACGATGACGAGCACGACCATGAACACGAGCATGGCCACGCGGACGAACACGCTCACGATGACGAGCATGGCCACGAAGACGAGCACGGCCACGATGACGAGCACGGTCACGAAGACGAGCGTCACGAGCACCCACCCATTGGCACGGTGACTGCAGTACTTGTCGGCCTCAATGACGCCATCACTACTTTGCGGGTCAAGCGCTGGGTTGACGAGTACGCCGGCGAGGCCCTGCTGGCCATCCTACCTGGCGTCGCGTTGACTCAGCTGTGGGAGTTGCTGGGCAACGTCGAAGCGATTCTGCTGGGAATCTCGGTGCTGGTTTTCCTGTCCTCGCTGCTGGGCTTGAATGCCATGCTGCTTGCTTCCATGCGCGAACGGCGAGGGGAAATTCAGGTGCTGCGCAGCATTGGTGCACCGTCCATGTTCGTCTTGGGTTTGTTGCTAATTGAATCCCTTCTCATCGTCACCATCGGCGTAGTGCTGGCAATTCTGGCGCTGCTTCTGGCCATTGCGGTTGCCAATGGGTTGCTGTCCGAGGAACTGGGCCTGATGATTTCCTCACAAATTTTCAACGAATCAAACGTGTTGGCGCTGGTTCTGATTTACGCGACCACTTTGCTGGTCACCGTGGTGCCCGCGTTGCAGGCCTATGGTGTATCGAAAGGTGTCGGCGGCAACGTGTCTGTGGGCAATACGTCTGCGGATTGACTCTAAACCTTCCAAAATGTTACGTTGTAACGTTTGTAAAGGTGGGCGGATCCAATCGAAAATTCAGTTACACAAGTCGTACTTGCGCGTGCGCAGCAGCGTTGCCTTGCGGCTAATAGCAAGTTAACAGCGAAACGATCTCAGGTGCTCGAAGGCTTGGTGCAATCGCGAAAAGCGCTTTCAGCCTATGAGCTAGCTGACTTTTGCCGTGAGCAGCTTGGCTACGAATTGCTGCCTATGTCAGTCTACCGAATACTCGATTTTCTAGAAAACAATGAGCTAGTACATCGGCTGAACACGTCGAATAAGTACATTGCTTGCTCGCATATTGCTTGCGCTCACGGCCATCAACCCCCGCAGTTTTTGATCTGCAAAACATGCTTCAAGGTTGAGGAAGTGAAAATTCCCGAAAAGGTGATTAAAACCGTTGCTCAGGCTACGCAAGACGCCGGTTTTCGGCTCGCCAACAAGCAACTTGAGATTGAGTGTTATTGTTTGGACTGCGAGCAGCCCAGTGGGTCTTTAGCATGATCCTGACGGCAGCCATGGACAGGTCGGCCATAGCTCTCTCGGTAGTGTGCTTGGTGCATTGTCTGACGCTACCGATCGCTTTGACCATGGCGCCCGCCTTGGCGGCTTAATGGTTCGCCGATGAAAGCTTCCACGCCATGCTTGTGTACGTGGTGGTACCTACCAGTCTTGTCGCGATAGGCCTTGGCTGTAAGCGCCACCGTACGCTTGCTGTCATTGCATGGGGAGCCAGCGGATTGCTGGCGCTGACGCTCGCAGTAGTGCTTGGCAGTGTTTTGCTTGGCGAGGCTGGCGAAAAGCTTCTGACCATGCTCGGCGCAGTGCTAGTCGTTGTAGCCCATGTGCAAAACTTCCGGCTTTGTCGGCGCTGCGGCTGCGAAACCTAGGCGTTTCGCTCAGCTTTGTCTCTGTGTTCGCAATGATTTACAAAGCAAGGCTGATAAGCGTCAGCTTTTTCTAAGCAATCACCTGCTCTGCAATTTGGTTCATTCTTTCTACTGGGTCGCCATCGCCCATCATTGGCATGACCACACGACCAACCCCAATGGACGCGAGTTGCTGCAGAAAGTCTTTGCCGCCCTTGCCCGGCCACATGCAGGTGATTTCTATTTCAGACAGGTCACGGCCAATGGCATCGCATTCGTTTCGCAGCTTCGCAATATGTCCCTGAAGTTCGGCTGGGTCCCCGGTGGGCGCAAACCAGCCGTTACCCAGTTGAGCTGTGCGCTGAAAAATTTTGCCCGCAACGCCACCCATAACCACCGGAAATGGAGTTTGAATTGGTAGTGGATAGCTCTTAAAGCCCTGCCAGGAAATGAACTCACTTTCGTGTTCAACCACATCGCCAGACCAGATTTTGCGCATACCAGCGACATAATCGTCGAAGCGTGCGCCGCGCCGTTCGAAAGGCACGCCTAACGCTTCGAACTCTTCCCGCAGCCAGCCAATGCCCACGCCCAGCATAAAGCGACCACCAGACATAAAGTCGAGGCTTGCCGCCTGTTTGGCCATATAAATTGGGTTCGCCTGAGACAGAATATTCACGCCGGTGGCTAAGCGCAGCGTGGTTGTCGACGCAGCTATCGCTGCGAGCGCGATAAGCGGATCAACAAAGTTAGTTTCAGGAGCAGCGCCCATATTCCCAGATTTGTTGTAAGGGTATTTGGAGTCGTAGTTCACGGGCACGATGACATGTTCGAAAGTCCAAACCGATTCATAGCCCAATGACTCGGCCCACTGAGCCATTTTTACCACCTGATCAGCGGATTGTACCCCAATATTGATGGGTATAATGCCTACCTTCATTGCTCTTTCCCTGTTGATCTTCCTGTGTCGCTATCGTTGCCTAATTCCCCGGCGGTTTGAAGCCCTCTAGCGCCGGCGCTTCTGATTCGGGTAGAGGTTGCCAACTTCGCTGCCCGCAAAGCCAGCAGTAATTTCCAAAATGGCGTGGCCATGATGCAGGCGGCCAAATTCATCCTTGGCCTGCACGGTAACGGTGTGAAACCCGGGAGGCAGGCTATCGTCAAGATCGGCGCTAAAGATATGGGTCGATAGGCTGGCTTGAACCCAAGTTTTGCGAGTTTCGCGGTGCCTTTCGAACTGTTCTAAAATGTAAGGGTCTTTACGCAAAGTACGCTGCATAGTCTGGTATTTGCCGTCGCCGATACGATAGCGCACCGCGGATTTCGGGCCGCCATCAAATAGGTTCACCAAGATCGACGCTGCGCTGACCTCGTCTTGAGACATGCGTCCATCTAACAACTGACCGGCCTTGTAGTCTCGTATGCTCTCGGGCCTCAACTGATGATGGGCCACATCAAAAACGATGCGCATTTGATAATCCGCAGGTTCGCCCGCTGCTTTGAAACGCAGGCTTAAGTCCGTGGAGTCTACCTCGAGAATATGGTATCCGCTGGGCGTGCCGTCGCGCTGATCGCTGGTAGGAATGCCGCGTTCGTCGAAGGGACCACTCCACCATGAGCCAGATACCGCCGCCAGCACATGGTGGTGGAAGGTGCCCGGGCCAGCGAAACCGTCGTCTTTATCAAAGTACATATGATCTGTGGTGTGGGTGTGGCCTGCGACCGAGTAGAGGTTGGGTCGCCCCGCCAACAGTCGAAACAAACCCTCGCGGTTTTTGGTTGCATACACTCCGTTTTCACTGCCCAAGGGCGCGTGGGTGGCAACAAACACCAGTCGGTCCTCGTCTACATGCTTCAACTCCTTGGCCAGCCAGCGCAGCTGTTTGCGGCTGATGCTGGTGTCGTAGCCGCCGTTACCGCGAATATCGCCCGGATCTGCCGCGCCGTTGCCCTTGTAGTCGATGTTGTCTAGCACTACAAAAAGGGCGTCGGCGTATTCAAACGCGTAGTAGGGCGGGCCAAAGAACGTTTTGAAGGTTTCCAACGAATACTGGTCGTTCTCGGCCTTGAAGTTAATTTCATGGTTGCCGGGCACGTTGTACCAAGGAATGCCAATTTGCCCGATCAAGGCGTTATACCGAGGGAATAGCGACATATCGTCATACAGGATGTCGCCCAGCGTCATGCCAAAGGCAGCCTTGCTGCCGATCAGCTCTGCGATGACATCATCGCGAATGAAGTCTATTTCTCGGTCTGTTTGGGGCTGGGTATCCGCCAGTAATATCGCCTCGAAGCGTGGATCTTCGGGCCGCGCAATCAGTGGAAAGTTAATTTGCTCAGGCAGCGGGCCGGTCGGTGCTATGCCAGTGTAGCGCAGCCCTGCTGGGGAGCCGTCCGGTTGGTGGATATAGTAAAACTGCGGCAGCATGTGCTGGTTTACGGGGGTCGCGTAGCCGCTGGGCTTGGTGATAAAGACGATCGACGGGTCTTTAACGCTGATCTCGAAGCGACCTTGATCGTCCGTCGTGACCACATTGAGGCCGTTACTAACGCGCACATCGGCGATGCCTGGCTCTGCGGGGTCGAGCACGCCGTTTTGATTTTGATCAAGAAACACACGACCGGTCGCTGTATCTGCGTGCACAAACTGAGGCGGCAGCAGCGCTAGGGTGGCAAGGAAAAATAACCGCATAACATCAACTCCCATGATGAGCGTAAACCGAGTGCCATTCTAGGACTCCTTGATGAAGAAGAAATGACGCTGTGCGCAAACAGGCTCGGCTAGGTTGACGAGGCAAAACAACTCGGCTGCGGCCGCGCAGCGGTTCGAGCAACCGAAGATGGTTGCCCGAACGCTCTGCCCAAGGCGCGACGCTAGTGCCTAGACCAGTGCCGTTTCGAAAAGACCTTGGTATTCCTCTGCAGAGCAAGGCCGTGGATTGGTAAAGGTGCAGACATCCTTGGCTGCGTGGGCTGCAAGGTCGCCGATCGCCTGTGTTGTGACGCCCATCTCAGACAGATTCGCGGGCAAGCCGATCTTGGCATTCAAGTCGCGGATGAAATCTGCTGGGTCAGCATCTGCGTCTAATCCCATCGCGATGTTAAGGCGTGTGTACTTGTCGCCCACATAAGCGCGATTGAAGTCCAAGATGGTTGGCAGGATCACGGCGTTAAGTGTGCCGTGGTGCAAGCGTAGGCTCTGATCCGCACCACAGGCATGGCTCATTGAATGCACCGCCCCAAGGCCCTTGCTAAACGCCATAGCGCCCTCGGCGGCGGCCATCATCATATGCCAGCGCGCATCGCTATTGCTGCCATCTGCTACCGCATTAACCAAGTGGCCTTCGCGGATACCGCGTTCAATACCGTCACAGGCCACGGCCTCAGCGGGAGGATTGACCTGTGGCGACAGCAACGCCTCGATACAATGCGTCATGGCGTCCATACCGGTTGCCGCGGTCAATCGCGGCGGCAGGCCCAAGGTGAGATCAGGGTCACAAATCGCAGTGCGCGGCACCAACTCGCGGCTCGCGAGAATCAGCTTTTCGCCGTTATTCATAATAATGACTGCGCCGCTGGACACCTCACTGCCGGTTCCCGATGTGGTGGGAATGGCAATTAAGGGGGCCACTTGGCCGATTTTGCCTGCGCCGCCGAATCCAGCGGTATAGTCGATTAGGTCGCCCTCGTGGGTAACCGCCAAGGCAACCGCCTTGGCCAGATCCATTGACGATCCGCCGCCCAATGCCACGACGCCGTCACAGCCAGCTTGTTGGTATTTTTCCACGGCTTCTTCGACCGCCATTTGCGTGGGGTTTTCTGGCGTGCCGTCAAAGATCGTCAGCGCCGCATCGTTGCCCAAATGAGCAACCAAATCGTTCACCATGCCCAGATTGACCAAGCCCTTGTCGGTGCAAAGCAGCGGACGCCGGATACCCTGTATGGCGAGTACCTGACCAAGCTGGGCGCTAGCGCCATGATCGAAAATGGTGTGATTCATAAAAGTCAGTGCGGCCATACTTGCTCCAGTGCCATTGGCTAATGAGGTATGCGGCAGAATACGTCTTTATGGCATTTTCTGCTCACACAAATGCGCATAACATAACCAGCATTGGTCGGTCACAGGCCTG
>JAACDW010000042.1 GCA_009936775.1 Pseudomonadota bacterium | reverse complement strand
TTTGCAGGTGCTTTTTTTGCAGGTGCTTTTTTTGCAGGAGCTTTCTTTTGCGTAGCCATATATCTGGTCCTTTATCGTCAGGTTAAACTGCGTAATTCCACTCAACTGACTGCCGTGGTGCCACAGCCGACAGCGGGGTTTTACCGCGTTTCTTTCTCCCAGTGCCCCCTAGCTCTGTGCAGATAAAGATACCGGAACAAGGTCCAGCCCTTCTCTGCATCAGCAAAACTGCGTTCAAACCGTGGTGAATACGAATAAAAACTGTTTGCTCGTCCCGCGCTTGTTACGCTGAAAGTTGCGCTGGTTTCCATGCCTAATCTCCATTAATTGAGCGAGCGGTAATGCTGTATTTCTGGCTCGCTCAATCCTTGGGTTTGAAAACGCCTTGCCGATAAAGGTCACACAAAGGTTCTCAGGTCATCTCCTAGGAAATGATGGCGGATTTATAGCCGATCAAATACTAGGTAGCAACAATAAAGGCGCTAAATCACTGTATTTTTGCTGTTTTTTTTAAGATCATGCGAGCCCCCAATCATTCAACCACTTTGGCCTTAGTAATTCTTATGCCGATATACGAATACCGTTGTGAAAGCTGCGGTCACGAACTCGAAGCAGTGCAGAAGCTCAGTGAAGCCCCGCTGGTCACATGCCCGAAATGTTCTAACGACTCTTTGAAGAAACGAATATCCGCTGCCGGGTTTCGCCTTAAGGGCGGCGGCTGGTATGAAACGGACTTTAAGTCCGGGAAAAAGAAAAATGTGTCCGGTAGCGAAAGCGGGTCCGGTGATTCGAGTGGCAGCAGCTCTAGCAGTGGCAGCTCTAGTAGCGGCGGCTCAAGCAGTGATAGCAGTAGCTAGAAGTCCCAACCCAAGTAAATGGCGCTGTGAGTAACGCAGCAAAGCTCAATCGATTAAAAGGTATTGCCATGCGCAGCCACTATTGCGGTGACTTGAGAGTCACAGAATCTGGCGAAGAAGTAGAAATTTATGGGTGGGTGCATCGCCGGCGCGATCATGGCGGTGTGATTTTTCTGGATATACGCGATCGCACCGGTGTGTTGCAGGTTGTTTTCGATCCAGATGAAGCAACAAGCTTCGCGCTAGCGGACTCGGTGCGCAATGAATACGTGCTCATGGCTAAGGGCAAGGTCCGGAGCCGTCCTGAGGGGACGATAAACCCAGACATGCCAACGGGGGAGGTGGAAGTGTTGGGCAAGGAGCTGCAAATTTTGAATGCAGCCAAGACACCGCCTTTTCAACTCGATGAGCATTCGGAAGCTGGCGAAGATGTCCGCCTGCGCTATCGCTACATGGATCTGCGACGACCGGAAATGCAGCAGCGAATGCAAGCGCGCGCGCAAATTACCAGCGCCGTGCGTGCCTTTTTAGAGGAGCATGGGTTTTGGGATGTGGAAACGCCAACGCTGAGTCGCGCGACGCCTGAGGGTGCGCGGGACTATCTGGTGCCCAGTCGTACACATCCAGGCGAGTTTTTTGCGCTGCCGCAGTCTCCGCAGGTGTATAAGCAGTTACTCATGATGTCCGGCTTGGACAAGTACTACCAAATCGCCCGCTGCTATCGCGACGAAGATTTGCGCGCCGACCGGCAGCCAGAATTTACGCAAATTGACATAGAGGCGTCTTTCGTCAATCAGGCAGACATCATGTCGCTAACCGAAGGCATGCTGCGGCAAGTCTTTAGCAAGGTAATGAGCGTCGAGCTGCCCGAGTTCCCGGTTTTGTCCTGGGCTGAAGCCATGCGTGACTTTGGCAGCGATCGTCCGGACTTGCGTAATCCGCTGCGCCTCACCGACGTTGCTGACTTGTTCACCGATGTGGAATTCAAGGTGTTCAATGGCCCTGCCAATGATCCGCGTGGCCGTATTGTGGCACTGCGCGCTCCTGCAGCGGCGTCCCTGTCGCGCAAGGTGATCGACGACTACACCAGCTTTGTGGGTCGCTATGGCGCCAAGGGCTTGGCCTATATCAAGGTCAACGACATTGCGGCGGGTGCCGAGGGCCTGCAGTCACCGATTCTGAAGTTTATTCCAGACGATGTGGTCGCCGCGGTGCTGCAGCGGGTCGGGGCGCAAACCGGCGACATCGTATTCTTCGGCGCCGATACCGCCAAAGTAGTCAACGATGCCATGGGTGCGCTGCGTGGTGAGCTCGGCAACGATCTGAATTTGTTAGAGGGTCACTATCGGCCATGCTGGGTTATTGATTGGCCCATGTTCTCTGAGGACCGCGACGGCTCTTTCAGTGCCGAACACCATCCGTTTACACGACCCACCTGCAGCGCCGATGCTCTGCTGGCAGACCCCGCAGCGGCCCAAGCCGCGGCCTACGACGTGGTGCTAAATGGCTATGAACTTGGCGGCGGTTCGCTACGAATCCATGACAATGAAATGCAGAAGGCTGTATTCGATGTGCTGCGCATGGACGAGACTGGCCAAGCAAAATTCGGCTTCCTGCTTGACGCGCTGCAGTATGGCTGCCCACCTCATGGTGGTATTGCCTTGGGATTGGATCGGCTGGTGATGCTGATGACAGATACACAGTCAATTCGTGACGTTATCGCCTTTCCAAAGACCCAAAGTGCGTCTTGCGTCATGATGGCGGCACCGGGAACGGTTGAAGATCAGCAGTTGAAAGACTTACATATACGTCTGCGTGGCCCCGTGAACGTGGTGGTCAGCGATGACGACAGCGCGGAGGCGGCGAGCTAACGTTAACCGGCCAAGCGGCGCGGCCATTGGATTGAGTTGAGGACGAGTCGAGGAAGATTGGAACAGAGATATGGCAGGACACAGTAAGTGGGCCAACATCAAACACCGCAAGGCGGCGCAGGACAAAAAGCGCGGCAAGCTCTATACCAAGCTGATCCGTGAGATCACCGTAGCCGCACGCCTAGGCGGCGGTGTGGTGGACGATAATCCGCGGCTGCGTGCGGCAGTCGATAAAGCCCTCGGTGCGAATATGCCCAAGGACACTATTGAACGAGCGATTGCTCGGGGTGCGGGTGGCGGTGAGGGCAACGACGTTGAACAACTGGTATACGAAGGCTATGCCAATGGTGGTGTGGCGGTACTGGTAGAAGCCATGACCGATAACCGTAACCGCACGGTGGCGGAAGTCCGCCATGCGTTTAACAAGTACGGCGGTAATCTGGGCACAGACGGCTCGGTGGCCTATTTGTTCACCCGCCAAGGCGTTATTAATTTTGCCCCCGGTGCAGACGAAGAAGCACTGATGGATGTGGCCCTAGAGGCGGGCGCCGAGGACATAGAAGGCGACGAAGATGGCGCAATTACGGTAACCGCGCCCTGGGAGAATCTGAACGCGGTTGTAAGGCATCTAACCGACGCAGGTTATGAGCCAGATCACTCCGAAGTCACCATGGTAGCCTCGACGACCAGCCCCTGTGAAACCGAGCAGGCGCGCAAAGTACTGACCCTTATCGACGCCTTAGAGGACCTCGATGATGTGCAGGAGGTCTACAGTAATGGGGAATTCCCTGACGCTGCCTATGAGTAAACGACGACTGCTGCAGGGCTAGCCATAATGGATCGCCCTCAGTACCGAATTCTCGGCATCGACCCCGGCTCTCGGCTCACAGGCTACGGGGTAATTGAGGTCGGCAACCGCCAAGTGCATTACGTGGCAAGTGGCAGTATCAACGCCCAGCAAGGCGAAATGCCCGAGCGCCTTGGCGTTATTTACCGCAGCGTGAGCCAAATTATTGCCGAATTTGCGCCCTCCGAATGTGCTATCGAATCGGTTTTTATGGCGAAGAACGCGGCCTCAGCCCTCAAGCTGGGGCAGGCCCGCGGCGTGGCAATAGCCGCAGCGGTGGCCCAAGATCTAACCGTGTCAGAATATGCAGCGCGTCAGGTGAAACCAGCGATCGTTGGTACTGGCCGAGCAAGTAAAGAACAGGTTGCGCATATGGTGCGCGTTTTGCTCAAGCTACCCGGCGTGCCGCAGGCCGACGCAGCCGATGCCCTTGCGATTGCTCTGTGCCATGTCAATACTTCTTCGCTAAGCGCAATCTAGTTTGCCGAAAGCACGAACACAAATAATCACATAGGGCAGCAGCTTTGATTGGCAGGCTCAGCGGAAATCTCATTTTAATCGAGGGTAATTTACTGTTGCTGGATGTGGCAGGGGTAGGCTATGAAGTTGAGGTCAGCGCGGGCGTGTTAGCGAACAGTCCGCAAACAGGCTTACAGCTGACCTTGTTTACCCACTTTGTGGTGCGCGAAGAGGCTCAGCTATTGTTTGGGTTTGCTGACCAGCGCGAGCGCGACCTGTTTCGTGCCTATATACGAATTAACGGCGTGGGGCCAAAAATGGCATTAGCACTGATCAGTTCCATCAGTCCTGCCGCCTTAGCCAGTGCGGTGCAGGCCAACGAAGTAGGTGTACTGACCAAGGTGCCCGGTGTTGGCAAAAGGACCGCCGAACGCCTTATGGTGGAGCTCAAGTCACGCCTCGATACCTTGCTGCCAGACGGGATTGCATCGCTGGGCAGTCAAGTTGTCGGAGCGGACCGGCAAGCTGGCCACGAAGCTGAAGAAGCGTTATTGGCGCTGGGTTACAAACCGGTCCAAGCCGCAGACGCTGTGCAGCAGGCGTTACAGGCATTGTCTGGGGATAGTTCGGCAGTGGATACCGAGCAACTGGTAACCTGGGTACTGCGCAGCATGGGCAAGGGGTAATGAGTGGCGATTGAACCTGATCGATTTGTTTCTGCAACACAAGACCGCAGCGATGCTGGCTTTGATCGTGCTCTGCGCCCTGTCAGCTTGGCCGAATACATTGGCCAACAGGCAGTGAAAGAGCAGATGTCGATTTTTATCGAAGCGGCGAAGAATCGGCGCGAGGCCCTCGACCACACACTGATTTTTGGGCCGCCAGGGCTGGGTAAGACCACCCTGGCAAACATCATGGCCAAGGAAATGGGCGCTTCGCTTAAATCGACATCCGGACCGGTACTGGAAAAGGCCGGCGATTTGGCGGCAATGCTGAGTAATCTGGAAGCTGGCGACGTGCTCTTTATCGACGAAATCCATCGGCTTAGCCCGGTGGTCGAGGAAATTTTGTATCCGGCCATGGAGGACTTTCAGCTCGATATCATGATCGGCGAAGGTCCAGCAGCGCGTTCGCTGAAACTTGAACTGCAGCCCTTTACCTTGGTGGGAGCGACTACCAGGGCAGGCCTGCTTACCAGTCCACTGCGTGACCGATTCGGCATTGTGCAGCGGCTCGAGTTCTACAGCGTGGCCGAATTGTCGGACATTGTTGTGCGATCGGCGAACAAGCTCGATCTGCCCATTGAGGCCGCCGGCGCAGAAGAAATTTCGCGGCGCTCGCGTGGTACACCGCGCATTAGCAACCGTTTGTTGCGCCGCGTGCGTGACGTCGCCGAAGTGAAAGGCGATGGCATCGTAACAGCCGCCTTGGCAGACCAGGCGCTGAATTTGCTTAACGTCGACAAGCAGGGTTTCGACACTATGGACCGGCGCTTGCTGTTGGCCATTGTCGACCGTTTTGATGGCGGGCCTGTGGGTCTCGACGCCTTGGCGGCATCCATTAGCGAGGAGCGCGGTACCATTGAAGACGTGCTAGAGCCTTACTTAATTCAGCAAGGCTACCTGATGCGCACCCCGCGTGGGCGGGTAGCAACGGCGAAGACCTATTTGCACTTTGGGCTGACGGTGCCTGAGCGCAGCGGCGACCAGCTGCGGCAAACTCCAAGTCAAATGCCCGAACAAACCGAACAACAGATCACAGAACAAACACAAGGTGCCATGGATTTTGTGGGGCCAAGCGAAGACAACGAATAGACTGATGGCACTAGGTTGGTAGGAAGCAAATCTCCCAGCGCATACGCTTTAGGCCCGAAGGCAGATCCGTGAGAGGTAAGGAACAAACATGAATGAACCATTGTCGGTCTTTGAGCTCATTGCCAACGCCAGCTTGCTGGTACAGGGTGTTATGGGTTTGCTGGTGCTCGCCTCCGTGGTCAGTTGGATGATGATTTTGCAGCGTTGGAATTTGTTGCGACGCGCCAAGCAAGAGATCGACAGCTTTGAAGACCACTTCTGGTCAGGTATCGATCTGCGCGGTCTCTATCAAGAGTTGTCAGAGGAAGAGCAGCTCAACGGTATTGAGGGCATCTTCGTGGCGGGTTTTCGTGAATACACGCGCCTATCCGAACAGCCAGGCGTTGATGCTGACGCGATCATGCAGGGCGTGCAGCGTGCCATGCGGGTGGCGTTGATGCGCGAGGAAGCGCGGCTTGAAACCCATCTCCCCTTTCTTGCAACAGTGGGTTCCACCAGTCCCTACATTGGTTTGTTTGGAACGGTGTGGGGCATCATGAATTCGTTCCGCTCGCTGGCCAATATGACCCAAGCCACCTTGGCGTCGGTCGCGCCCGGCATTTCTGAAGCATTGATCGCTACCGCCATGGGGCTGTTTGCAGCGATTCCTGCGGTTATTGGCTATAACCGTTTTTCTGCCAACGTCGACGTGCTGATGAAGAGATACGAGGGGTTCTGCGACGAAGTCTCATCGATCTTGCATCGCGCTGCTCATGCCAGACCCAATGTTGGCGAGGAGGTCGGAGTATGAGCCGTCGTAAACCCATGTCAGAAATTAATGTGGTGCCCTACATTGACGTCATGTTGGTGCTGCTGGTCATCTTTATGGCCACCGCGCCATTGCTGACCCAAGGTGTGCAGGTTGATCTACCCCAAGCACCATCTGAGGCCATAGATACCGAGGAGCCGGACCCGCTGGTTGTGTCCATGCGTAGGGACGGTGCGCTGTTTCTGAATATCGGGCTGGCCAGTCGTACCAAATCAGAAGAAGACGGTACCCGAGTGACCATTTATTCACTCAGTGAACAGGCTGGTAAAGTTCTTCGCGCCCGGGCCAATGTTCCTGTGTACATAAAGGCGGACGCGGCTCTGCCCTATGGCGAGGTAGTAAGGGTGATGACCGTGCTGCAAAAAGCGGGAGCCAGCGGTGTCGGATTGATTACTGATCCGCCGGCACTCGAAGGATGAAGATTCGTGGCGACGCTCCTCCGCTCCTATGCACTACCCTTTATCGGCGCACTGGCGCTTCACACGCTGGTAGTGCTAGCGTTTATGCGAGGCGTTAGTAGCACCGATGACATCGCCCAGGTCATTACGCCCACCGTGGTCAATGCCAAGCTACTGGTGGTTGAACCACCGCCAGCCGCGGCACCACG
>JAACDW010000244.1 GCA_009936775.1 Pseudomonadota bacterium | reverse complement strand
TTCGCGCCGAACTGACACCCTACTGCCAAGGCAAATTTCCGGGCCGCAACAATTTTGAGGGCACCCACACAGAGCGCGTTTACGCCCTACTCGCCAAAGCCCCGTCGGTTGCGGAAATAATCGAGAACCCCACCACACTGGAGCTCATCGACCAACTGCTGCCGAAGAATTTTCTGTTGTCGGCAGCACTGTCAATACTCGTGCACCCGGGCGAGACACCCCAGCCCTTTCACTGCGACGATGCCATCACTGGTCTGCCGGTGTTCAAGCCGCGCCCGCGTTTCGGCGTAAGCACCATTTGGGCATTTGATGACTTCACTGAGAACAACGGCGCAACGGAAGTGATACCCGGCAGCCACCGCTGGGCCGAACAGCGTCAGCCGCAGGAAGCCGAGGCCATCAAGGTGCTGATGCCAGCGGGTTCTGTGTTGGTGTTTGATGGAGCGCTCGTGCACCGGGGCGGCGCAAATACATCCAAGGCAGATCGCTTAGCCATTACACCCCAGTACTGTAACGCAGGTCTGCGCCAAATAGAGAACATGGTGCTGGCCGTGCCACCAGATACCGCCCGTCGCTACAGTGCACGCATTCAAAGCATGCTCGGCTACAGCGTGATCGAACCCGGTTTTATGGGCTATGTGGACGGCGTGCACCCGAGAAAACTGATCGATGATAAATACAAAGGGCGTAAGCATCGGGCGGAGTTGCCGGCTTCGTGACAGACGCTGACGCTTTTGCCGCTACACAGCACCAAACGCAAACATCGGTTATGAGCGCGCGCTTGCGACTCGTTGAAGCAAAGCGAACCCCACAGGCTCTGCTGCTGGAGGCCGATCCGATGCCAGAGCGCGGACAGCCACATTGACACCGGGCGTCGACGCATAACTGGGGTCTGTGGCAATTAGAAGCAGGGCAAAAGTCGCAGTCACGGGGAAGTTTGAGAGGCCATGAGCAAAAGGCGTGATATCGCTCACTCGAAAAAGCCGTGAGGAGGCAGAGCGATAGCGAACATTCGGGCAAAACCTTAACCGGTTGTCGCCCACTAGGGCACACTGCTCTCACAACAAGTTCTACCTAAATACGTTCCGGAAGATAGGGGACTGAAGGAACACCGCTACCCGCGCGTCGATCTTGTTAATGGCTGCCGTGTCGTCTTGAGCATCCGCGATCGCACGCTGCAAACTCAAGATGCTGAGCACGTTTATCGTTTCCGCCAGTTAGGCATCGCCTGCCGACACTATGAAACCGGCGAGATAACTTCCCTAGCATACCGATGGACGATAGACGCTGCCAAACGAATAGCTAAAGGGGTTTGATTCATACAATGCAAGCGTTTTCGCGGCGACGCGCAACCGCAACTGACGCCAAGCCAACGTTTGTTGCATCGAGGTTCTGGGGTAAGGTCTTACTCAGTTCTAAGAGACATACCTCGTAATTGATGGAGCCTGCTGCTGATCGCTGGGCAAACGGCTGTTGTACCCATGAGCAGTTTCTTGTTGCGAATCAAGGCTTCCTATGAAGATTGTGCAATTCATTCCAAATTTGAATAGCGGCGGTGTCGAACGTGGCACGCTGGAAATTGCCTCTGCGCTGGTAGCTGCAGGCCATGAATCGCATGTGGTGTCTAACGGCGGTCGGCTGGTGGAGGAACTGGAAGCGGCGGGCAGCACTCACCACTGTTGGCCCTTGCAGCGCAAATCGCCCACCACGCTGCTGCAGGTGTCAGCGCTGCGGCGCTGGCTATGCCAACTGCAGCCCGATGTACTGCATGTGCGCTCGCGGATGCCAGCGTGGGTGGTCTGGCTGGCCTGGCGCAAGATGAATCGCCGCACCCGCCCGCGCTTGGTCTCCACTCTGCATGGTCTGCACTCGGTGTCCTGGTACAGCAAAATCATGGGGCGCGGCGAGCGCGTTATCGCGGTGTCGCAGACGGCGCGAAACTACCTGCTAGAGCACTGCAATGTGCCTGCA
This sequence comes from Pseudomonadota bacterium, assembly GCA_009936775.1. GTDB lineage: Bacteria > Pseudomonadota > Gammaproteobacteria > Pseudomonadales > Azotimanducaceae > UBA4421. The sequence goes on along the minus strand of JAACDW010000244.1, from coordinate 21,031 downwards.
ACAAACATTCGAGTGATCTATCGGGGTACTGCCGACGACGATTTTCCTCGGGGCTACACTGCAGATTCGGCTTGGCATGCGCGTTGGCAGGAGTCGTTTCCGCAACTGCAGGGCAAACGCCTTATCTGCCTACCCGGACGTCTTTCTCGCCATAAGGGCCACCACCACCTTGTGGCGCTCATTAAGGGCCTGAAAGAGCGCGGCATTAGCGATGTCGCGGGCGTGATTGTTGGCGGTATCGATGCAGCTCACAAGGCCTACGTTGCTGGCTTGAAAACACAAATCGAAACCGCTGGGCTTACCGATGACATTATTTTTACCGGGCATCGCTCGGATATGCGCGACATTTACGCTGCTTGCGCTGTGGTGCTGGCAGTCTCTAACACGGCCGAGTCCTTTGGTCGAACCGCACTGGAGCCGCTGTGCATTGGCACCCCGGTGGTGGGGTTTGACCTTGGCGGCGTCGGCGAAATTTTAGCTGCCCTGTTTCCCGCCGGTCGGGTTGCCTATCAAGACAGTGCGGCATTGCTCAGTACGTTGGCAGAAGTACTCGCGGATCCTGCACCGGCCATTGCCCCTAACAGCGAATTTTTGCTCAGCAGCATGTGTGCGCAAACTCTGCAGCTGTATGAGGAGTTGGTGGCGGAACGGTTGCATAACACGGCGGCCCCAACATGAGCCTGTGGTGGCTGAGCGTATTGTTGATACCAGTGCTGTTGGTGTCAGCACGCTACTGTTGGTGGAAGCCTGCCTTGCCAGATGCGCTGCCCCGGGTGCTGATGTACCACATGGTGAGTACGCAAGGTGATGCCAAAAAACACCGTGGGCTGCGAGTAAACCCAAAGCTGTTCGAACGCCAAGTGGCTTGGCTGGCAGCCAACGGCTGGACGTTTGTGACCATGAGCGAGCTGGCAGCGCGGGACTATGCTGGTGACAAACTGGTGGCCCTTACCTTTGACGATGGCTATGAAGACAACCTCACCAACGCGCTACCCGTGCTGCAAAAATACGCTGCCAAGGCAACCCTGTACTTGGTTGTAGAGCGCCACGACAACGATTGGTCGGTAAAGAAAAAAGCGCACCACAACTCTGGCGCGCTGGCGGCGGAACCCAAGCTAAGCGATGACCAAGTGCACGCACTGCTGGCCAGCGGCGTGTTCGAGTTGGGTGGCCATACCCTCACCCACTGTCACCTGCCGAGCACTGCCTTTGACGACAAGGTGGAGGAAATTTCTGCCTGCCGGATGGTACTGGAACACAGGTTTAACACGCCGGTTACTTCCTTTGCCTACCCGTTTGGCATATTCGCTGACGAGGATGTGGCCTTGGTGCGCGAGGCGGGTTTCAGCAACGCGGTGACCACACATGAGGGTATTGACGGTGCTTATGAAGGTGCCGTTGAGGGCGCTTTTGACAATGCCGGGAGCGGGCTGACCGATCCTTTTCGGCTGCGGCGCGTTAAGATTTCTGGCAAGGACAACTTCTGGGCGTTTAAGATCCGCATGCGCATTGGCTTTCGCGGTTATCTGTAGGCGCGCATGGGCACAAAGGATTGAACATGATTCACAGCGGTGACGAGTTAAGCATGCAACAGGCGCGTATTAGCGAGCTGGAGTCGCGTTTGGAGTTTCAGGACGAGACCATGCAAAAGCTCAACGATGAAATGGTGCAGCTGCAGCGCAAGTTGTTTGTCCAAGAAAAGCAGCTCAAGCACCTGAGCGAGCGGCTACAGGTGCTTGCTGGTAACGATGATGGCGCCGATCCCAACCAAGTGGAGCCACCGCCACCGCATTACTAATGCGTTTGCTTAAAGCGCTGAGCGCCTGCGACCAAGGCCCTTAATCAACGCCGTTGTCAGCCGTTCATGCTGCCGAGAAATTCCAGCGTGCGGGCGTAGGCGCCGTCTTCTGTATCCATGATCGCGGCGTTGAAGTCGGTGACGCCCATGTCTTGAAAACGCTTAATTTGCCCGCGCAGCTGGTTTTCATCGCCAACAATGGCGATATCGGCAGGCCCTGCTGCGCCTTCGCGGTCGAGCATGGCGCGGTAGCTTGGCAGCTGGCCGTACACTGTAAGGTTCTGCGCAATTTTTTCTTTTGCCGCGTCGACGTTGGTGGTCAACACAATGGGCATGCCCGCCACGATGGCCGGATCCGCTTTGCCCGCCGCCTGAAAGCTAGGAATAATGTGTTCCTCCATGGTCTTCGGGCCGACCATCCATGTGTTGGTACCGTCCGCTAACTCGGCGGTGAGTTTGATCATGGCTGGACCCAGCGCCGCCACCACAACGGGCAGGTCGGTGACATCAGGAAGGTCCAGAGTCAGGCCTTGCACCTTGTACTGTTCGCCCTCAAAGCTGGCGGTTTCGCCGCGTAGCAATGGCATTAACACCTGCAAATACTCGCGCATATGCTTGGCTGGCTTGGCGTAGCTCATGCCGAACATATGCTCTATCACCACTTGGTGCGACAGCCCAATGCCCAGCGTGAAGCGGTTGTTGCTGGCAGCTGCCGTGGTTAGCGCTTGCTGCGCCAAGGCACCGGGATGACGCGGGTAAGTTGGCGTGACGGCGGTACCCAGGCGCACTTGGCTGGTTTCCCGGCCGATTAACGCCAAGGTAGTAATGGCATCGAATGAGAAGATGTTGGCGATCCACACATGGTCCAAACCCGCCGCTTCAATATCCTTGCCCAGTTGCACCACGTCATTGATGGATTCCTTGGTGCCATCTGCTCCGATCATCGCTCCGATACGCATTGCCCGCTCCCCGTCTGATAAAAAATACCGACCCGCAGGCTCACCGAAAACAGCCTGTGACGCAACCAAGGCCTGCTCGATGCCGCCGCGCTCATGCGTCGGCGCTTTCATTTTTTTTGCACATCGTAAGCGGCATACTTTGCGACCTCATCTAGAAATTTGGATCACCCATGTCAACAAAAGAAACCGTCGCTATTCTCGGCGGCACTGGAGATCTCGGCACCGGTCTGGCCATTCGTTGGTCGAAGGCAGGCTATAAAATTGTGATCGGCTCGCGCACGCAAGAAAAAGCCGACGAAGCCGTAGCCGCGCTGAAGGAAATCAGCCCGGACACACCGGCCCTAGCCATGGAAAATGCTGCTGCCGCAGCGGCTGGCGACATTGTGGTATTGACCGTGCCAGCAGCCCATCAAATTTCAACCTTAGACGCGGTGAAAGGCGACCTGGAGGGCAAAATCCTCATCGACGTTACCGTACCCCTGGTGCCACCCAAGGTTGGCACCGTACAGATGCCCGAGGAAGGCAGCGCAGGCAAGCGCGCCCAAGACTTTCTTGGCGAAGGGGTACATGTCGTCAGCGCATTCCAGAACATTGCCGCCCACCTGCTACAGCAAGATGTGCAAATTGAATGCGACGTGCTGGTCGCCGGTAACAGCAAGGATTCACGCGCCAAGGTCATTGAAATGATCAGCGAAGCGGGCATGAACGGCTGGCACGCTGGGCCAATTGCCAACGCGGCAGCAGCCGAGGCACTGACCTCGATTTTGATTCAGATTAATCGCAGTGGCATCGTGTCGCACTCTGGCATCAAGATCATTGGTCAGGAACACTAGCGCCTAGCATGGCCGAGCGGGAGACAACGAGTCCGGCAGACAGCACGCACCCTGCACCGGACTTTCGCGTGATTGGTGTGCCCGGCATTGGCATGATCGAGAACGGCGACGATTTGGTTGCCGTTATCACCGACGCACTGACGCAAAATCAGCTGAGCCTTGAGCACGGCGACGTGCTCTGCGTGGCACAAAAGATTATTTCCAAGGCTGAAGGCTGCTTGGTCGCCTTAAGCGATATCACCCCAACCGCGAAGGCCGAAGAACTGCCCGCGGCCACCCTCAAAGACCCGCGCATGGTGCAACTGATACTGGAGGAATCCAGCGAAGTGATGCGCCACAAACCCCATGTCTTGGTGGTACGACACAAACTGGGCTTTGTTGGCGCGCATGCTGGCATCTACCAATCCAATGTAGATCACAGCGATGGCGAAATGGCGCTGCTGCTGCCCAAGGACCCGGACGCCTCAGCTGCGGCACTGCGCAACGCGTTAGCGCAGCACTACTCAACCCAAATCGGCGTGGTCATTACCGATTCGCATAACCGCGCATGGCGCATGGGCACCATTGGCAGCGCGATAGGCTGCGCGGGCATCAAAGTGCTGGACGATTCGCGCGGCGGCGAGGACATCTATGGCCGCACGTTGCAGGCAACCCTTATTAGCCGCGCCGATGCATTGGCGGGCACTGCCACGCTGATGATGGGCGAAACCACCGAAAAACTGCCCGTGGTTATTTTGCGCGGCCTGCCGCCAGAGCAAACTTTGAGCGATGACCCGGCGCAAACCGCCCAGCTCATTAATCGCCCACTTGCCGAAGACATGTTCCGCTAGTGTCCCGAGCGCGCAAAATTTTAGCCGTCACCGGCGGTGTGGGCGGCGCAAAGCTGGCGGTAGGACTGGCGCAGTTGCTTGGCCCCGATGAACTCATGTTCGCGGTCAACGTGGGCGATGACTTCACTCATCTTGGTCTGCACATCAGCCCCGACATCGACAGCCTGACCTATGCTCTGGCGGGCCAAAACAACCAAGAGTTGGGCTGGGGACGGGCTGGCGAAACATGGCAGTTCATCGAAACACTGGGCAGCCTTGGCGGCGACGACTGGTTTCGGCTCGGCGACAAAGACATGGCCCTACACATGCGGCGCAGCCTCATGCTGCAAGACGGCGCGTCGCTGAGCGCGGCGACCCAAGAGATCACCCAGCGCATGGGCATTGCGCACCGGGTGATACCGATCAGCGACGACCCCATTCGCACCGTGGTGCAAAGCGCCAAGGGAGACCTGATGTTTCAGCACTATTTTGTGCGCGAGCGCTGCGCGCCATCGGTCCATGGCTTTCGTTTCGACGGCCTGTCAGACGCCGCCTTGAATCCGGCTCTGGCGGCCTATCTGGCAGACTGCGATGGGGTCATTATCTGCCCATCAAATCCCTTTGTTTCGGTCGCGCCTGTTATCGAGGTAGCGGGTTTGCTGCAAGCGTCGGCGCATATTCCCTGCATCGCCGTATCGCCTATTGTGGCGGGGGCCGCGATCAAGGGTCCGGCTGCCAAAATGATGCAGGAACTGAACATGCCTGCAACTGCCCTTGCGGTGGCTGAGCATTATGAAAAATCATATCCCGGTTTGCTGAGCGGCTTTGTCATCGATGCATCTGATCAGGCCAGTATCGAGCAATTCCCGCTACCAACCATTGCCACCCCTGCTGTGATGGTGAGCCTCGAGGATCGGATCGCGCTGGCCTCACGCTGCATGGCATTTTTGGACGAACTAGCGGGCTGATCGCTTGTCTTAAGCGTCGCTCTTTTCCTTCCTGGGCTGAGTCATCCGGCACGGCAGTTACAACGTCGTAAAGGGGTATCACAGTTTTCTGGTGCTGATGATTTTTTCCGCGAGTTTCGAGCATCAATATGCAGTGAGAAATGCGTTCTGCGGTAAGTGCTCGACGATAGGCGTGGCTGGGGCGCGCACGGGATACGCACCGCGACTGCGATACGACCCTAAACCCCAGTCGTAAAAAACCTGTTGTATGGCTTGCGCAATGGTTGGCTTTAGCGCCCGTGCCAGCCGCAGCGCATTGCTCGCAACAGCTGTTTGCACATCTTCCTTTGGACTCTTCCAAGAGCCCTCTGCACAAACCACAATATTGCCGATAGCCTCACCCGTGCTCGCTCTTGATCCAACGCTGAACCGCCAAAGACACGCATAGACTTAGCCGGGTTGAGAATGTGTGCGCCAGGACACACTTTTTGCCAACCTCACGCCTGCCGACTTCGGTCACACCGCATCAAAGTCGAACAAAAAGCTCTTCATGACCGCAAAATCCCCGCTATCGCCACCGCAACGGGCGTGGTAACTTTCGTTCGCTTAGTCGTTGCGGGCAATCGATGTGCCCGCAAATTGTCTAAGTCAGAAACCTATACGGTCACGACAACTCAGTCGCACAAAGCCAAGGAGTGCGAATAGGGGTCGAGGGCGTCCGATTAACAAGCAGGAGATGCCGATGTGGGCGATTGTTCCCATCAAGACGTTCGAGCGCGCGAAACAACGACTGGCCAACGTCTTAAATGAAGAGGAACGACGATCGCTGATGCTGGCAATGGCTCGCGACGTGCTGACCTGTTTGTCTAAAGCCAAGCACCTAGACGGCATTTTAATCGTCTCGCGCACTGCCGAGGCCGACGTGCTGGCTTCTGCTTTTTCCACCGAACGCTTTGCTGAAAGCCCCGACGCCAATCTTGCCGATGCGCTGACCCAAGCCGCCGATTATCTGATAGAGCACTTTAATGCGCGCGGTATATTCATCGTGCCAGCCGACGTGCCGGGTGTGACTACCGAGCAGGTTGACGCGCTGATTCAGGACAATGTCTCGGTGACCCTGCTGCCAGATGTCGAACATGTTGGCACCAACGGCATGATTTGCAGCCCGCCCAATGCCATACCCTTTATTTTTGATGGCAAGAGCTTCAAACCCCATGCGGATGCCGCCTTTGCCAACCACATCACACCGCGCATCATGCCGGGCAGCTGTTTTGCCCTGGATATCGACACGCCCAGTGACCTACAAACCTTGCTCGCCGAACAGCCACGCAGCCAAACGGCGGCGTATCTGATGCGCTCGGGCATCGCCAGACGTCTTGCCGAACAGCAAGCGCAGCCGGAGCGCCACTCATGAATGATGTTTTACAAAGTGTGTTGGCCGGCCAGCGCCTCAGCGACGACGATGCGCTGGCAATGGCCGAATTTGCTGATACTCGGGCGCTGGCGGATGTGGCCTCGGTGCTCCGCGACCAAGGGTTCCGCAACACGGTAACGTACTCGCGCAAGGTCTTTATTCCGCTCACACACCTGTGCAGAGATGTCTGTCATTACTGCACGTTTGCGCAAGTGCCGCGCAAGGTGATGGCCCCCTACCTGAGCATTGACGAGGTGCTTGAGGTGGCGCGCAACGGCGCTGCCATGGGCTGCAAAGAGGCTCTGTTTACGCTCGGCGAAAAACCCGAGCTGCGCTACAAGGCAGCGCGGCAAGCTCTGGCCGAAATGGGCTACGAGTCCACTACCGACTACCTTTTTGCAGCCGCCAAGGCAGTGTTTGAAGAAACCGGCATGCTGGCGCATTTGAACCCGGGCAATTTAGAGCCTGAAGAACTGGCGCGGTTAAAAACCGTATCGCCCTCCATGGGCATCATGCTGGAATCGGCCTCCGAGCGTTTGTGCGAAAAAGGCATGCCCCACTACGGCTCGCCGGACAAAATCCCTGCGGTGCGTCTGCAAACCTTGGCCAATGCCGGTATTGCCGCCGTGCCGTTTACTACCGGCATTCTAATTGGCATTGGTGAAACCCGACGCGAGCGCATTGAAAGCCTGTTGGCCATTCGCGCCATTCACGAGCAGTACGGCCATGTGCAAGAAATTATCGTGCAGAACTTCCGCGCCAAGCCGGAAACCAAAATGGTTAACGCGCCGGAACCGGATCTGAACGAGTTGCTTTGGACCGTTGCGGTGGCGCGACTGATCTTTGGCCCCAGCATGAGCGTGCAGGCGCCACCCAATCTTAGCCCCGGCGTATTACCGCAAATTGTACATGCGGGCATCAACGATTGGGGCGGTGTGTCACCGGTAACCCCAGATTTTGTCAACCCGGAAGCGCCTTGGCCGCATCTGGATGACCTTGCGCGGGAAACCGCCTCTGCGGGCAAATACTTAACCGAGCGCCTGACCGTTTACCCCGACTACGCCACGGACTTGGATCGCTGGGCGCACCCAGATTTGCACGTGCGGATGCTGGAAATGATCGACGCCGAAGGCTTCCCGCGTATTGATGAGTGGTGCCCGGGCGACGTAGAGATTGCGCCGCCCGCGGATGTGATGAACGCCATTGTAAATACTCCCAAGCATATCAGCGCAGACATCAGCGCCATTCTAGCCAAGGCCAGCGCCGGTGAGGCGCTGAGCGAAGGCGAGATAGTCCGGTTGTTTCAAAGTCGCGGCGACGATTTTAGTGCGGTGGTGCAGCAAGCCGACACACTGCGCGCCAACACCAGTGGCAACAGTGTCAGCTTCGTGGTGAACCGCAACATCAACTACACCAACATTTGCTACTTCAAATGCCAGTTCTGTGCGTTTTCCAAGGGCAAACTGTCGGAGAACCTGCGCGGCCGTCCCTACGACTTATCCGATGAAGAGATCGCTCGGCGCACCGATGAGGCTTGGCAGCGCGGTGCTACCGAGGTTTGCATGCAAGGCGGCATTCATCCCGAATATACCGGCGAGACCTACATCAACATCGTGCGCACCGTGAAGGCGGCCCAGCCGAACATGCATGTGCATGCGTTCTCACCCCTTGAGGTATGGCAGGGCGCGGCGACCTTGGGCGTTGAGGTCGCTGACTATCTGCAGCAGCTTAAGGACGTTGGCCTAAATACCCTACCGGGTACGGCGGCAGAGATTTTGGACGACGACGTGCGAGAGATTATCTGCGCCGACAAGATCAACACCGAGCAGTGGCTTCAGGTTATGGAGGCCGCCCACGCCATTGGCTTTAAAACTACGGCCACCATCATGTACGGCCATGTAGAAAAGCTCGAACACTGGGCGCGCCATATTATGCGCGTGCGCGCACTGCAGGAGCGCACTGGCGGCTTCACAGAGTTCGTACCCCTGCCCTTCGTACACATGGAAGCGCCCATGTATCTGAAAGGCAAGGCACGTAAAGGACCTACCTTTCGCGAAGCCATTCTAATGCACTCGGTAGCGCGACTGGCCCTGCACGGACAAATTGCCAACATTCAAACCAGCTGGGTAAAGATGGGCCACGAGGGTGTGAAAGCCTGTCTTAACGCGGGCTGTAATGACTTGGGCGGTACGCTGATGAACGAATCCATCAGTCGTGCCGCGGGCACCCTACACGGCCAAGAAACCAACCCGCGCCAGATGGCGAACCTCATTCGACGCCTCAACCGCGACCCGCAGCAGCGCTCTACTGGCTACGGCAAGGTCAGCGACGAGCGCATCAAGGCAGGACTGGCGCAAGGCGAGCTGCTGGAAATCATCAATACCCCAGCGGAAAAGTACGAACGCAAAACACCGTCAGCGCAGTTGATTCGTAACCCAGCGCCAAGGCGTGGAAAGAGTGCCGACGGCACAGGCGGGTAGCGACAGCGTATGACTGAGCAAGCATATCTGCGCGATTCTGTGCGCTAAGACTCGTGCGGACCTAGCGCCTTAGGGCCTTAGGGCCTCGGTTAACAAACAGCAAACTGCCGCATGCGGCGTATTTTGTTGGCGCACACCTTGGAAGCCATCCACCAACCGCTCCGGCGCACATGGGCCAAACAGCTGCAGGCCATGACATCCACGCACCCGCGCTTCTACCGCCTTCTGTGCAAGCGTCGACTCGGCTACTGCAGCGCAGGCAGCGCAGGCAGCGCAGGCAGCGCCGACAAAATCGCTTTAGCGCAGCCTGCGCAATGGCTAGCCTAGGAGGCGACGCCAGATCTAAGCGCGATTTATTGCAAAACCTGGATCGCAAAACGTGGTGTGCATCGCCATTAATCGGCTATTGTTGGTTGTCAGAGGGAGCGATAGTTTATGACGAAAATCAAATACGACTTCGGCAGCGGCCGTTCGGACCCGGCCACCTTTCCGGTTGCCGCCCTGCAGGCAGCGGCAACCAAGGTTATCGAGGAACAAGCGGAAGCGTTAACCCAGTATCCGGGCGATTTGGGCCATGCCGGTATGCGCGCAGCCATGGCCCAACGAGAATTGGACCGTGAAGGCATCAGTATTGATCCCAACCACTTACTGCTAACCAATGGCTCCATGCAGGGGGTGACGCTCACTGCGGAGGCGCTGCAGCAAAACCACGGCGACACGGTACTGGTGGAAGAATATTGCTATCCGGGCACGCTCAGCGCTTACCGCTCGCTGAAATACGACATGGTGGGCATTCCCTTAGATGAGGGCGGCATGTGCCCAGATGCGGTGGAGCGCGAGTTGCACCGGCTGGACAAAGAAAACCGTCTGCCCAAGTTTATTTACACCATTTCGACCTATCAAAATCCCACCGGGTTCGTGATGCCAAAAGCGCGCAGACTGCAAATTATTGAAATGGCCAAGCATTATGGTGTGCCAATTGTGGAGGACAACTGCTACGCCGACGTGCACTACGATGGTCCTCTGGAGCCTGCGTTTTATGCCCTTGATGACGACCCAAACCAAATCTACCTATGCTCGCTGTCAAAAATTTTGGCACCGGGTTTACGCCTTGGCTACATTTATGCGCGGCCGCCCATGCTGGAAAAAATTATAGGCCGTCGGCACGACGCGGGCAGTAATTATCTGGCAGCGGCTATCGCTGCCGAGTTCTACCAAGACGGGATTCAAAAGCACGCTCAGGCCACCAATCCAGTGCTCAAAGAAAAACGCGACTTAACGCTGCAGGGCTTGGAGGCCGAACTGGGCGACATTTGTGTGTGGTCAGAGCCTGTTGGCGGCCTGTTTATTTGGGTGCGGTTGCCCGAAGACGTTGATACCAAGGCGTTGCGACCCATGGCACTGGAGCAAGGGGTGAATTTTTTGCCCGGCCAAAGCTTCCACTACCAGCGCGACCATGTGCCCTATCTGCGGTTGGCATTCGGCCATTTGACGTTAGAGCAAATCAGCGTCGGCCTACCGATTTTGGCGCGCTGCATTAAGAGCTGCCGTGGCAGCAACGAGGCCCGAGGATTTGATACTTTGTTTGGCTAGACGTTTGATTACATGCGGCAGATAAAAACGACAGACAAACACTTAAGAATAAAGCCTAAGGGCTGACGTAATACTGCCGGCAACAAAGGAAGCAACGATGACAACTATGCTCACATCTGGGGATCAGTTCCCGGACATCACCCTGAACGCTGTGGATGGATCGCAGATTCAGCTGCCTTCAGACCTGACAACACCCTATACCGTGGTGCTTTTTTACCGCGGCCACTGGTGACCCTATTGCCGCCGGCTGTTAGCCGGCTACGCAGAGCGCCGTGATGCGTTCGCAGCCGCAGGCGTCAGCATTATTGCTGGCTGCGTCGATACCCAAGAGCAGACCAAGGATGTGGCCGAACCACTGAACTTCCCTGTCGCCTTTGGCGTTACTCGGCAAGATGGCACCCTGCTTGGATCGTGGTGGGACGAGCGACGTGACTTCATTCAGCCCAGCGAATTTGTGCTCAACCCGACGGGCAAGGGGATGTTCTCGACCTATAGCAACTCGCCTGTGGGCCGCATGGACCCCGCTGAAACGCTAACGCTGATTGAATTTTTGAATAGCCAGCGGCGCTAACCGGGCCGCAGCGCTAAGTTCAGCACGGCTTTGTAGCCGGGCTGAATTTCCATCTGCTCACCGTAGCCTTTCTCAATCAGCATGCGATGAGCGCCTGCTAGCTTGTAGTGCGGACAGTTCACCACCAAGTGATGCTCTAAATGGTAGTGCACATTGTAGGGCGCGATGATGGCCCGCTCCCACCAACTGGCAAGGGTTGTGCGCGTGTTGCGCAGCCGGTCATCGTTGTCGGGTACTACGGCATGCTCACCGATGTTGCGCAGCCGCACCACAAAACGATTCCACGTGAATGCGGGCAATATCCACAGCACAAAATACATGTACCACACACCTGCCGCCGTGAATGCGGATAGAAAAACTATATTAATCAGTATGTTAGGGCCGATTCGATGCCATGCGCGTTGCAGCCTTTGGGTGAGCGTAGCGCCCTTAAATGCGGCTTTGCAGATGCGCCCATATTGATCCCAGCCGGTTTGCCCGCTGAGGTCGCGTATCACTTTGCGACGAAACGAGCTTTTTGTAATGGGGAATGGCTTAGACAGCGCCAGATCAGGGTCGTCGTGCTGTTGGGTGTTGGCATGATGAACCACATGGTACTTGCGGTAATTGTCGATTGTTTCGTCGGTAAACGGTCGATTGAGCAGCCACTCACAAACCCAATCGTTGACCTTGCGGTTCTCGAACAGCGCGCCATGGGCACCATCGTGAGTAAGCACGAACAAACCCAACTGGCGGGCGCCAATCAGCATTATGCCCAGCGTAATGGTGAGCGGATTCGGGAACATGGAAACCACCACCCAAGTACCGACGATTACTGCCCAGCAGTGGGCGATAGCCAAGGCACTGCGCCAAGGGCTGATCTGTCGCAGGTAGCGGATTTCGTCGGCGCTGAAAAAATCCGAAGGCCGCTGCATTGCTTGCGCTGTGGTTTGTGGCGCAGCTTGTGCTTGATTGTCAGTCATGACCTTACCTCTTCTCTTGGGTATGTCGCTTTTTTTGGATACACCGCCGTGGGGAGCGTTGCTCATAACACCTATTTTACCGCTTATTCAGAAATATTGACCACGCCCTCACTTCGCAGTTTTGCAATGTCATCTTCGCTGTAATCAAGTTCCATTAGCAGGGCATGGGTGTGGTCACCGATCTGACAGGGGCCTTGCAAGGTGCGCTCACTGAGCGGCCATTGGGACATGGCGCCATGGCGCAAGCCCTGCCCATGCTTAGGATGGGTATAGGCGACCGCCAGTTCACTGCGGGCAAACTGCGGCTCGCGACTGCGCAGGCCCGTCATGCTGCCGTCGGCGCGCACCGCGCCTAGGCCCTTGGCCAGCAACCGCTCTTGCCATTGTTGTGCATCTGCGCTGAGCAGATTCTCAAAGCTGCCAATTTCTGCCATCAGTCGCGCTTGCTGCGCGACATCGGGCACGGCGATCATAAGCCAGCCCTCACGGCACGGATAAAGACGCTCGAAGGGCCCGGTACCGCGATGTTCGGCATCCAGCGGCAAGCGCGCCGAGCCGCTGCCCGTATCGGCAAAATCGTCGAAATTGGCGTAGGCGTTAGCGCCAAACATATCTAACAGCACCTCTTGGCCTTGGCCGCTTTGCACCGCACTGAGCAAACCCATGACCGCAGCGCTAGCCACCACAAAGGATGTATTGGGATCTGGGTTCAACTCATTGGCGCGGAACAAGCGTCTGCTCACATCCAGCGTTTGCGCATAGCTGCCCTGCGTTTGCGGCGGTTCGCCAAATTGATACAACACCCCACCGAGGGCGGCGCCTGGCACCGGGTGGGTCGATGGCCGTATTTTGCCAGGGCCTTTGACGCCATAGCCGGTGGCCGCTACATGAACCAAGCGCGGATTGCGAGACGCCAAGGTGGCGTAATCTAGCCCCAGTCGCTCGGGCACGCCGGGCCGGTAGTTGTGGATGAAAATATCCGCCTCGGCAATCAGGTCTTGGGCAATTTTTTGCCCGCTAGGGCTTTTCAGGTTCAGCGCCAGGCTTTCTTTGTCGGTATTGCAGCGGTCGGCGCCTATGCCAAAGAGCATGGCGCGGAAGGGGTCGCCGTCCAGAGGTTCGAGTTTGATCACCCGCGCGCCTAGGTCCGCCAACATGGAGGCGGCGAGCGGCGAGGCGATAATTGCCGCTGCCTCTACCACTGTGACCCCGGCCAAGGGCAAGGTTCGGGTGCTATCCGCCTGCGGCTGGCTTCGCTGCGCGAATTTCTGTGCTAACTGCAGGTCCGCCAGAGCCGTATCTTGCGGCGCTGCAGCCACCGTCGCCGGGGTGCGCTGGAAACTACCCAAGACGCCAAGCTGGCGAAAACCTTGGCTGTCATCACTGTGGCCATTGGCCACGATGTCAGGATCTAACAGCGCCTGCTGGGTGGTTTGGTAGGGATGCGATGCGACTCCACCATCGGCCTGCAACAGGCTCATCCAGTCATCCAGCGTACGTGTCGCCATATGCTCGCAAACTCGCTGACGAAAGACCTCTACAGCTACTGCGTCCGGTGGATCTAGGCCAAACCTTGGATCTTGCAAGATGTCATCCAGCCCGGCGGCGCGCAAAAAGTTCACTTGCAAATGAGGCAGTAAGTTACCCAGCTGCATCCAGCGTCCGTCCGCACACTGCACGGGCTGAAAATTCAGTATGGGCATCACTTCATGGGGACTGACCTGGGGCAGCGGCGACTCCTGTAACTGGCTTATGCCCAAACCGACCAAGTCATAAGAGGTTAGCGCGCGCAGCATACTGGCCTGCTGCGGCTGTCCCAGTTGGCCTTTTGCACGGGCCACTAACTGCGCCAACACACCCGTGAGAGTAGCCTGGGCCGCGCCGTGGGTACCTACCTGCAGCGCCGCGTACACTGGCCCCGGACGCGTGGCAACCCCGTCAAAAACCATCATGCGGCCGATGGCAGCGGCAACCAAACTCTCGGCAGGCAGGCCCCGATCACCGTCAGCGGCGAGTACCGAGTATGGATTATCGTCACCAAAGGCACTGACTTCGGCGTGCACTAGGTCGGGTCTGCTCGTGCTTAGGCTCTGCCAATCTAGCCCAAGCTGAGCTAACCGGGTGCGGCTCAAATCGGTGATAAAAACATCGGCGCTGTCGAGAATGTGCTGGCGAATGATGTCTGCGTGCGGCTGGGCCTGCTCGCTGGCGACGCCCAAATCCACTTGCATGCGTTGCTTGCCGCGCTGCCAAACCCGATAGCTAGGCTGTGTCCCCGCGTACTCAAACCAAGCCACATTGGCACCAAAATCCGCCATCACCATGGCTGCCAAACCCGCTGCCGGGCTCTGGCTAACCTCGACCACCGTGATATCTCTCAATACAGGTTCCACGAACACCTCCCCTGCGGTCTTCTGCGCTGTGAATTTAGCACAGACGGATCGATTGTTAGTTCGCAATCCGACTTGCCAGCGCCACCCCCAAAACTGTTGTCGCAAGCTCAGCCAAAACGCAAGCGGCAAGCGCACACGCAAATCGTTATACTGTCTCCCATGAGTATTACACCACCAACATCCTTTGACACCATCAGCTATCCCTTTGACGACCGGCCTGAACGCGGCACCCTGCGCGAAGTCGCGCCGGGCGTGTTTTGGCTCGCCATGCCCATGAGCGGATCGTTGGCTTTCATTAACTTGTACCTGCTGGAAGATCAGGACGGCTGGTGGATTGTCGATACGGGCCTTGCCAACAAAGAGACCAGCGAAGTCTGGCAAGAGGTCTTCGACCATGCCTTGGGCGGCAAACCTGTAGTTGGTGTCATTTGCACCCATATGCATCCAGACCATATTGGTCAAGCCAAGGATATTACCGATCGCTTTCGCTGCCCCCTGTACATGACCCAAGGCGAGTACTACCAGGCCCGGGCTTTTTCCAACGGTGGCGGCAATTCCCGCTCAGGCTGGCTTGGCGAGCAGTTTTATACCCAAGCAGGTATGCCAGTAGACTACCTACAGCAGCTGGCAAAAATGTGGGAGTCGCGGTCGGCCGAGGGCATGAGCATGCCTTCCATGGTGCAGGGTTACGAACGCCTGCAGGATGGCCAAATTTTGCGCATCGGCGGCACCGACTGGCAGATTGTTGTGGGTGCCGGGCACTCGCCAGAGCATGCCTGTTTGTACAGTGCGGCCCTCAAGGTGCTGATATCTGGCGACCAGATTCTGCCGATTATCACGTCCAACGTCAGCGTTCATCCCACTGAACCAAACGCCAATCCGCTGAAGCAGTGGATGGAATCTCACGATCACTTCCTCGAAGTCATCCCCGGCGACACCTTTGTTTTACCCGCCCATAACTTACCGTTTTTCGGCGTGCGGCCGCGCCTGCGCGATTTGATCAATCATCACGAGGATCGCATGCTGGCCATCGAAGAAGCCTGTGTCGAACCGCAAGTTGCCAAGGACCTACTGCCGGTGTTGTTTGCACGCAAACTGGATTCGCGGCAGATGATGATGGCCTTGGGCGAGGCCATTGCACACGTTCACCTGCTCATGCATCGCAACCGCTTGCAGCGCGAAGAAGCAGCGGACGGAGTATTTCGCTTCCGCTCGGTTGATCCGTCGCTAACGCGTCGGGCACATCCTGACGATCACGAGGCACCGGATGAACAGCCGACCTATGTGTGACAACCCACAAGACTGCTTGCCGCGTTGGTATGGCTCAACAGCCTAGCGACCTGCAGCGCAAAATCAGCGCTTTCTGCTATCGGGTGTTGTGTTGGGCACGGGATCGCTTACCGCCAGTGCTGCGCAGTCTTGTTGGCCTACTGTTTATGGTGGGCGGGCTCTTCGGCTTCTTGCCGGTGCTCGGGTTCTGGATGTTGCCACTGGGCATGGCCCTCATCGCCCTCGATCTGCCACCAACGCGCAGCTTAATCGAACGCTGGATGAAAAAACTCAAAGCCGACATTGACGCGCAGTAACTTACTCCCCGTGAACGCAGACTGTTGGTTGCCATTAGCGCGATCCCGAGGCAGGCTCATCAATTACTAGGGGAATGGGCTTAGGAGGAGTTATTATGAGCGAACTTGCTTTTGCATCAGCCACAGAGCTGGCAGACAAAATACAGCGCAGAGAAATTTCTGCAGTTGAGCTACTGAATTTCTATTTAGATCGGGTCGACCGCTACGATGGCGACATTAACGCTGTTGTCGTCGACACCCGCGAGCAAGCCTTAACGGATGCCGAACAGGCCGACGCAGACCTTGCCAGGGGTGTGGTGCAGGGCCCGCTGCACGGTGTGCCTATGACGGTAAAGGAGTCTTTCCAACTTGCTGGCACCGCATCGACTTGGGGCAACCCAGCGCTGCGCGACAACGTCTTCGCTGAAGACGCGGTGGCGGTACAAAAACTCAAGGCCGCTGGCGCCAATGTGTTCGGTAAAACCAACATTCCAATTGCCCTCGCGGATTTTCAGAGCTACAACGAGGTTTACGGCACCACCAACAACCCCTATGACCACAGCCGTGGACCCGGTGGCTCCTCTGGTGGCTCCGCGGCGGCGCTGGCCGCCGGGTTTACCGGGTTGGAAATCGGCTCGGACATTGGCGGTTCGATGCGCAATCCTGCCCACTTTTGCGGCGTATTCGGCCACAAGCCAACCCACGGTCTGCTCACCATGCGTGGGCATTCGACGCTACCCGATGTACGTGCCATGTCGGATATTTCGGTGATCGGTCCACTAGCGCGCTCTGCCACGGACCTATATACCGCAACCAAACTACTCGCTGGCCCAGACGCTATAGCCGCGCGCGGCTATCGGCTTAGCCTGCCGGAGTTGGGCGATCGCAGTCTGCAGGGTTTGCGCATTGGTATCTGGGGCAATGAGGCAATTGCACCGGTAACTAAGGAGGTCGAAGACCGTGTGCATTTAGTGGCCAATGCGTTGCGCGACGCCGGCGCTCAAGTCGATAGCGAGCAGCGACCCGCATTTGATGTCGAGCACTCTCACGACGTCTACTTGACGCTGCTGCATGCCACCATGGCTTCACGCCAACCCGATGCGGAATACGCATCGTTGCTGGCCTATGTAAATGACCTCGATGCAGCAGACCAAAGCTATAAGGCGAAAGTATTTCGCGCCAATGTGGCGTCCTTTAAAACATGGGCAGCGGCAAACGAAGCGCGCCACAAATTGCGCTGGGCTTGGCACGAGTACTTTAGCCAGTTCGATGCGCTGATAATGCCGATCATGCCGACCGCGGCGTTTAAGCACGATCACCAGCCGCTGAGCGAGCGCACGATATTGGTGGATAACGCGGAGCGGCCTTACTTCGATCAGGTCTTTTATGCCGGTTTAACCGGCGTCACGTTCTTACCTTCGACGGTGATTCCCACCGGCCTCAACCAAGACGGCCTGCCCATTGGGGTGCAAATTGTTGGCCCAGAATTAGGTGACCTTGTGACCATTGGCATAGCTCAAGAACTGGAGCGGTTAGGCTTCGACTTCACCCCGCCCGCCGCGTACTGCTAAGAACATTGGAAGGCTTATGACCACGGCTCAGGCGCACCCAAACATCGCCCTAGTCAAATACTGGGGCAAACAAGATAGCCCGGGGAATTTACCAGCGGCACAAAACCTGTCCATCACCTTGGCTGGCCTGACCACAACAACTCAGGTCAGTGAAGCCAATGAGGACCGTCTTTGGCTCAACGACGAACCAACCGACGACGCCAAAATTAGCCGCTGGCTGACGAGGTTACGCGGCACATTTGACATCCCGCCGCTGCACATCATCAGCCACAACGACTTCCCCACCAGTGCCGGATTGGCCTCTTCTGCCTCGGGCTTTGCGGCATTGATTACCGCCATTAACAGCCACTGCCAGCTGGGTCTTAATGCGGAGATGTGTTCCGAATGGGCGCGCATGGGTTCGGCGAGCGCGGCAAGATCACTGTTCGGGGGATTCGTCGCCTTAGTGCCGCCACTTTGGCAAGCTGTGCCCTTGGCCAAGAGCGCGCACTGGCCCCTAGAGGTAGTGGTAGCAGTGACGAGCAACGAGGCCAAGGCGGTTAGCTCTGGTGCCGGTATGGAACGCTCGCGCCTGACCTCGCCGTTTTACAAAACATGGTTGCGCGATGCCGCAACCGATTTTGCGCAAGCCTCTCAAGCCATCACCGCCAGGGACTTCGCGGCTTTAGCTGCAGTAGCAGAGTCCAGCTGTCTGACAATGCACTCGGTTATGCTCACCAGCCAACCCGCCCTAAGTTATTGGACCCCGGCGAGCATCGCCTGCATGGACCGTGTACGCAGACTGCGTGAGGAGGGCCATGACGTGTGCTTTACCGTCGATGCTGGGCCGCAGATTAAGGCCGTATGTCTGCCCGGTAGCGCCAACGCCGTGGCCGCAGCGTTGGCGACAACACCCGGTGTTCTACAAATCATTCGCAGCACGCTGGGAGAAGGAGCGCGAGTGGTCGAATGAGCACCGTTTCTGCGCCGGGAAAAGTCGTGCTGTGGGGCGAGTACGCTGTGCTGGCGGGCGCACCTGCAGGTGTTCTTGCCTTGAATAGCGAGGCCCGGGTGTCGCTGGCGCCATCTGCTGACGCCAACTGGCACTTCTCAAGCGAAGGCTTATTCAGCACCCCGGCAACAACACCCGCTGCTGCCCTGCCCGACAGCCCGCAAAGCACCTTTGTGGCTTTGACCTTAAAACATTGGGGCTATGAACGGCTGGCAGGGTGCAGCCCGCCACTGCGTGTTCACACCGACAGCGCGGCCTTTTATGCCAACGGGCAAAAACTGGGGCTAGGTTCATCTGCGGCAGTGTGCACGGCAACCTATTACAGCCTATGTGATCTGACCGGCCGCCGCGCCACGCTGCAAGAAGCCTTGCAGCTGCATCGTCAATGGCAAGGCGGCAAAGGCAGCGGTCTCGACGTTGCCACGGTATGGCATGGCGGTTATGTGCACTTTCAACACGGCCAAGCGCGCCGCGCTACCCTGCCCGACGGCCTGCATTGGCAGGTGATTTACAGCGGCACCAGCGCGAGCACCCGGGACCATATCAGCCACTTCGAGCAGTGGCGGCAGCGCGGCGATACCGCGGCACTAACCGACTTGGCGGCGCTCAGCCATGGGCTATGCGAAGACGGGCTGACGCTGGCGCGCCTGATCGACTACCGCGAGGCACTTAAGGCACTAGACCAAGCGGCAATTCTCAATATTTTCACCCAACAGCACGCAAGGTTAGGTAAACTTGCCGCCGCTTCTGGGGTGCTCTACAAACCCTGTGGGGCTGGTGGTGGCGACATTGGCATCGCCTTCGCCGATGACCCAGTGGGTCTTGCCAACTTTCGACAACAAGCCGCAGCAGACGGTTTCTTACCACTAGATTTGGAGATGGCCACGCATGGCGTCGCATTCCAGCACAGACAATGACCCTTTAAGCACGAACGCGGCGGACCAGCAAGGTTCTTCGCGGATTCCCAATTTCTTTCGTATGCCAATCGCCGAGCGTATTAGTGCCCTGCAACAACGCGGTCTCATCAGCAGCGAAGATGTGCAGCTGCTGAGTAGTGGCAACCATCAGGTGCAGCTCAACGTCGCCGACAAAATGATTGAAAATGTGATTGGCGTATTTGGTCTGCCCATGGGCGTCGCGCTGAACTTTTTGATCAACAACCGCGACTACGTAGTGCCGCTGGTGGTCGAAGAACCTTCCATTGTTGCCGGGCTCTCTGGGGCCGCGCGCTTGGCCCGATTGGGCGGCGGTTTTAGCGTCGAGCCCGTGGACCCGATATTGATTGGCCAAGTGCAAATCGTGATCGAATCCGACCCACAACGGGTCAAAGACACGTTGCTCAAACACCGTGAGGACATTGTCGCTCTTGCCAATAGCCTGCATCCGAAAATGGTGGCGCGCGGCGGTGGTGCCTTGGACATCGAAGTTTTTGATTACCAAGCCGAAGAAGATGGCCGCTTGATGGTGGTAATGCACCTGTTGGTGGACACTCGAGATGCCATGGGCGCTAACTTGGTCAATACGATGTGCGAGGGTGTGGACGCCTATGTTGAGGGCCTCACCGGGGGCAAGGTATTCCTGCGCATCCTGTCGAACCTAACGGATCGCGCCATTGCTCGAGCTCGGGTCAAAATTCCGGTGAAGAATTTGGAAGGCAAGGGTTACAGCGGCGAACAGGTGCGCGACGGCATCGTGCTGGCGAATGATTTGGCGCTGGCCGACCCGTACCGCGCCGCGACCCACAACAAAGGCATTATGAACGGTGTCGATGCCATGGCACTGGCTACCGGCAACGACTGGCGGGCTATCGAAGCCGCCGCCCACGCTTACGCCTCGCGCAGCGGTCGCTACCAAGCGCTTACGCGCTGGCATAAACGTGAAGAAGGCTATCTGGTTGGCGAGATTGCCATACCCATGAAGGTGGGCACTGTTGGTGGTTCGCTGGAGACCAACCCAAGCGTGCGCATAAATCATCGCCTGCTCGGCTCGCCCGATGCCTCAGAACTGGCCGGCATTATGGGCGTGGTCGGTTTGGCGCAAAACTTCGCGGCGCTGCGCGCTTTGTCTACCGACGGTATTCAGCAAAATCACATGAATCTGCATGCCCGTAGCGTCGCCAGTACCGCTGGGGTGGCGGAGGAATTT
>JAACDW010000243.1 GCA_009936775.1 Pseudomonadota bacterium | reverse complement strand
TAGCCTTAGCCTTAGCCTTAGCCTTAGCCTTAGCCTAGACGCTGCTGTGGTCGTGCACGAAGTCCACTAGGAACTTCACATTATCTACCGGTGTCTCCGGGATGATGCCGTGACCTAGGTTGAAGATATGCCCCGGTCGGCCCGCAACCTGATCGAGCAGCCACTGCGATTGAGACGCCACCGCCGCCTGATCTGCGCACAGGACAATTGGGTCAAGATTGCCCTGCACCGCGGTGCAGCCCAGTTGATCCCATGTGGGTTTAAGCGGCGTGCGCCAGTCAAAGGCGAGCACGTCGATATTCAGCTCAGACACCGCTGGCAGCAGGTGGTAGTTGCCGGTGCCGAAATAGATCACAGGCACCGTACCCGCTAGTGCATCGACTAGGGTTTTCAAATGCGGTTCCACGTAGGTGCGATAGTCGTGCAGCGACAGATTGCCAACCCAGGTATCGAACAGCTGCACGGCTTCCACGCCAGCGCTAATTTGCAGCTGCAGGTAGCTTGCCAACTGGCCGGTGAGCTTGGCCATCAATTGATGCCAAAGCTGAGGAGCCTCATACATCATCTTTTTCACGAACACATAGTTGCGTGAACCCTTGCCCTCAATAGCATAGGACGCCAAGGTGAAGGGTGCGCCAGCGAAACCAATTAAGGCGATTTCCGCCGGTAGGCCCTCGTTTATACAGCGCACCGTATCGGCAATGTAGGGGGTATGTTCGATGGCAGGGGCGGTGGCCAGATTCGCCACATCCGCGGCGCTGCGAATAGGGTTCGCGAACACCGGACCTTGGCCGGGCACATATTCCAAATGCAAACCCATGGGTTCGAGAATGGGCAGTAAGTCTGCGAACATGATGGCAGCGTCTACGCCTAGTATGCGCTGGGCATCCAGGGTGGCTTGGGCCGCTTTTTCCGGATTTTTAAAAAAATCTAGGCTGGGCAAGTCTGCCTTTACCTGATGGTATTCGGGCATGTAGCGGCCAGCCTGCCGATTGAGCCAAATGGGGGTATGGGCTGTGGGCTCGCCCCGGCATGCCTGTAAGAAGACTTTTTCCATCTGCTTCCTTGTACTACTGGTGGTGTGGCCGTGCTAGCCAATGCTCTGGGGATCGATGTCGGCTTGGTAGTCGACGCCCTCAATACCGAAACCAAAGATCATCAAAAAGTCTTCGCGGAAACCGGCAAGGTCTCCCAGCTCAGGTAGATTCTCTGTACTCACTAGCGGCCAACGTCGTTTTACCTCTGCCTGCACCACTTCGGCGAGTTCTAAATCATCGACGCGAATGCGACCAACCTCATCAAGGCGCCTATTCGCCCCGGGTTGCAGCTGAGTAGCGAACAGGCGATCAATATGCTCAATACAGGTTTCGTGGCTGCCCTGTTCCTTCATGACCTGGAACAGCAGCGCTGCATACAGAGGTACCACAGGAATTGCTGCGCTGGCCTGA
This sequence comes from Pseudomonadota bacterium, assembly GCA_009936775.1. Lineage (GTDB taxonomy): Bacteria > Pseudomonadota > Gammaproteobacteria > Pseudomonadales > Azotimanducaceae > UBA4421. The sequence continues at coordinate 6,758 of JAACDW010000243.1, read as the reverse complement.
CTGACAATGGCCTTTAGCACCGCTACCCGAGAATCGCCGCCAATCGGATCAAGTGTTTGCTGAATTTCAGCGCTGGCGCGATCAAGGTCGGCTTTCGCCTTACCCAGCGTACCCTCCCAGTAAATTGGCCAAGTGAGCTCGCTGCCAATATAGGTATAGGCGACGGTTTTGGCGTTGGGAGCGAGCAAGTCGGCTGCTAGCAGGGCTTCGATCCAGTACTGCCAGTCTTCGCCGCCCATGACCTTGACCGTGTCGGCAACTTCCTCGTCAGTGGCAGGTTCCAGCGCCACATTGGACACTTCGCCTTTTTCCACGTGCACGGTTTTGATATCCAATACCTCGCCCAGCGGTTTGATACTGGAGCGGTGCAGCACTTCGGTTTGCGGATGCTGGCGAACAGGTGAAGCGAGGCTATAAACGACAAGATCGATTTTGCCCAAGTCTGCCTTGATGGTGTCGAGCACCTGAGAGCGCATGGCGTCGGCAAAGGCGTCGCCGTCCAAGGTTTTCGCATACAGGCCCTGCGCACTGGCCCGGGCTTCGAATGCCTTGTTGTTATACCAGCCTGCGGAGGCCGTTTTATTTTCGGTAGGCGCTTTTTCTAACGAGACACCGAGGGTTTTCGCACCACAGCCAAAGCCCGCCACGATACGGCTGGCTAAGCCGTAACCGCCGGAACAGCCGAGCACCAGCACATTGCCAAAGGCACCAGCCGTCGCGGCGCCGCTGTTGCTCACGTAGTCGATTTGTTGGTTCACATGGGCAGCGCAACCGTGTGGATGCGCCGTGGTACAAATAAAACCGCGTATGCGGGGCTTTACTATCATTTTTCCACCTTCAGATAAGGCGAAAGCCGATGTTAAACACCGGCTTCCGGAACGTCCGACATCATACCTGCTCCGACTGCCCAGCGCATGATGCCCTCAACATTGAGGACGTGAGGCCCATCACGCCGCAGGGTAACAGTCGCCTGTTCATTTTCTTGCAGCGCATGGTCGCGGTCGCCGTCTAGGGCGATCACCCCGGGGCCGCAAAAGCGTTGAACTTCATCAAAGGCACTGCGTCGGGTTGCGCGCACGACTACGTCACCAAAGTGACCGGGAGACAGTGGCGCCTTAACCGTACGACCCGTACCGCCCATTTCCACCCAAAGCCCCCAGTCGTCGACGGCATAAACCGGATCAATAAAACCGCCAATAGGCGACATACCAATAGAATTAGGTTCTGCCCGAGTGAGCAGCATTGAGTGCAGGCGCTGGGCATCGAAAGGCAGCAGGTTGCCTACACGGTCGTGCTGCAGGAGCACAGCGTCGATCAAGCCAATATCGGTTTGAGTGGGTGTCTGTAGATGCAACACCTTGGCGCGCGGGCGCAGGTTATCTGGCATTGCGGCGGTTTTACCCAAGGCGTTGAGCCCGGCGACCATGCCCCCCAAGGTGGGTTCCATTAGCGCCGGAAACACATTATTGGTGCCGGTAGAAATCGGCACTAGATCAATATCGCTGTCAGCGCCCACCAGTGCCCGGTTAGTGCCGTCACCGCCCAGAGAGACCACGGTATGGCAGCCAGCGGCCTTAAAGTGGGCCATTGCCACTGCGCTATCTTTGGCGGTATTGGTCAGGGGAATATCAACAATATGCACCTTGGCAGTTAGGGGCATAAGCGCCATGGCACCTTCAGCAATGCGAAACGGCTCCCGCGCAATGTAGATGTCGGTGACGCCAACCGCGTCGGCGCCTGCGGCAACTCGAGCTACAATGTCACGTTTGGCCTCGTGGGTCATATTGGCGGCTCTGGCGGCGAGGCGGCGCACGTCGCGCCCCGACATAGGATTCACGCACAGGGCGAGTTTGCCGTTGGCGGTGTTTTTAGCAGACACAGGCAGCAGGGGCGTTGCAGCAGACCACTAGGCGCCGCGCTCCAACGTCTGGAAAGTATAGGCGCTGCTATGACGCTGATCGGCTTCGCAGCGCTGTTCGTGCACAACTTGCCAGGCGCTGAGATCAACGTTTGGGAAGAACACATCACCCTGAGGCTCGGCGTGCACCAGGGTCAAATACAAACGATCTGCCATAGGCAGCGCAAGCTCATAGACCTGCGCGCCGCCGATGACCATAACCTCATCAATGCCATCGATGAGTCCCTGACTTTCCGCCACCGCGATGGCCTCGTCCAATGTTGCCACCACTTGCACGCCTTCGCGCTGCCACTGGGGGTTCTGCGTCATTACTATGTTGGTGCGCCCAGGCAGGGGTGCCTTCATCGACTCGAAGGTTTTGCGACCCATAATCACCGGACGGCCCATAGTGGTCTGCATAAAGTGGCGCATGTCGTTGGGTAGCCGCCAAGGCAAGGCGTTGTCGTGGCCGATGACGCGATTTTCGGCCATGGCCCATATCAAAGATAACTGCATAGTTGTTGGAATCCTAAATCAAACCGCGATGGGTGCCTTGATCCCGCCATGGCATTCATAGCCAGACAGTTCGAAGTCTTCGTAGACAAAGCCGAAGATGTCTTTTACCTCCGGGTTTAGGCGCATCTGCGGTAACGGCAGTGGGCTGCGACTGAGCTGCAGATCGGTTTGCTCTAGGTGATTTGTGTACAAGTGGGCGTCGCCCATGGTGTGCACGAAGTCACCCAGCTCCAGCTCGCACACTTGGGCAATCATCATGGTCAGCAGCGCATAGGAGGCGATGTTAAACGGTACGCCGAGAAAAATATCCGCGCTGCGCTGATAAAGCTGACAGGACAATTTGCCATCGGCCACATAGAACTGAAAAAGGGTATGGCAGGGTGGTAGCGCCATGCTATTCACCTCAGCCACATTCCACGCGCTGACGATATGACGACGACTGTCTGGGTTGTTGCGAATACCCGCTACCAGCGCCTCAATCTGATCAATGGTGCCGCCATCCGGGCCCGGCCATGAGCGCCATTGAGAACCATAAACTGGTCCGAGTTCACCGTGTTCGTCGGCCCATTCATCCCAGATATGAACGTTGTGGTCGGTCAGATATGAGATGTTTGTCGAACCAGATAAAAACCACAAAAGCTCGTGAATAATGCCCTTCAGGAACATCTTTTTGCTGGTGACCAAGGGGAAGCCGACGGCTAGATCAAAGCGCATTTGATGCCCAAATACGCTGTAAGTGCCGGTACCCGTTCGGTCTGATTTGTAGGTGCCGTTGACACGAACATGACGCATCAGGTCAAGGTACTGTTGCATGCTTATCGCCCTTAAAATGCAAAGGCAAATGTTACCAGCGATACCGCGAGCGGGCGATGAGATCTTAGCCTGCGGGTTTGTTCCCAGCAGTTGCTGCAATTGCGGCCCGACGAACTAGCCAAATACCTGCCAAAACCATCGGCAGCGAGAGCAATTGGCCCATGCTTATAAATTCAAACAGCACGAAACCGATATGCGCATCTGGCGAGCGCAGAAATTCTGTAAGAAACCGGAAACTGCCGTAACCGAGTAAGAACACCCCAGATAAAACCCCCTTGGCGCTGGGTTTTAGCGCCAGCAACCAAAGCATTGCGAACAGCAGCAGGCCCTCGGTTGCCGCCTGATACACAGAGGACGGATGCCGGGCGACGCTCTCCCAAACGCCAAAACACATAGCGTTAAGTTCGCTTACGGCCCGGCACTGGAAGACTAGCCCGAGGCCACTTTCCGTCACCCTGCCCGGCAGCTCCATATTGATAAAGTTACCCAAACGCCCAAGGCCCAGACCCACCGGACACAGCGGTGCTAAAAAATCTGTCACCGTCAAAAAGTCTTTGTTGTGGCGTCGGCCAAACATCGCCATTGCCACCAACACACCCAAGAAGCCGCCATGGAACGACATACCGCCCTCCCAGACGCGGAATAAGTACAGCGGATCCGCAGCGAGGCGCTCAAAACCGTAGAAAATGACGTAGCCAACTCGGCCACCCAGCACCGCACCCATGGCACCATAAAACACCAGGTCCGACAGTTGCTCGGCATCCCAGCGCGCGTTCAGCGTATTAGGTCGGTTGTTGATACGCCACTGACCGAGCAGGTATACAGCGGCAAAGCCAAGCAAATACATCAGCCCATACCAGCGCAAAGCAATAGGACCTAGGGAGACAATAATTGGGTCAATGACTGGGTAGTGCATAACTTTTAATTTGCATGGCCAAGGCCACAGGATAACCCAAAGTCCTGCTACACTCGCCGCCTTCTTCGTCGGCCAGTTCGCTTTATGTGCCTTATTTTATTTCGTTTTCGCCCACAGACCGCAGAACCGTTGCTGGTTGCCGCCAACCGTGACGAGTTTCATGCCCGCGCCACTGCAGCCGCCGGGTTTTGGGACGATGCCCCGGATATATTAGCGGGCCGAGTCTTAGTTGCTGGCGGTACTTGGTTGGGCTGTTCACGCAACGGTCGTTTTGCGGCCCTAACCAACTTTACTCAAGGCGACGCTACAACCTTTGCGAAATCCCGCGGCGAGTTGGTGCAGGGTTTCCTGTCTGGCTCCGAGTCGATCAAGGACTATGCCCTTGGCATTCGAGGCAATGAATACGCGGGCTACAACTTGCTGCTATTCGACGGCAGTCGCTTGCTCTACACCACCAATATTTCGCAGCCAGACCAGCCGCGCAGTCGTCTACTGCCCGCCGGTGACTATGGCCTGAGCAATGCGGAGCTGGGCGCGAACTGGCCCAAGTGTGTTGATGGCGCCCAGCGCCTTGGCGCGTTAGCCGATGGCCAGCACAGCAATCAGCAGCTTATCGAGCTGCTTAATGACCAAGAGCAGCCGAGCGACGACCGCCTACCTCATCGTGGCGCTCCGGTGGAGGCAGAGCGGCATTTGGGCTCGTGCTTTATTAAGGACAGCCGCTACGGTACCCGGGCCAGCACCGTGGTGCGCATGGGTCGCACCGAAATCTATTTCGCTGAGCAAACCTACGGCGCAGATGGGGAGGTCGGCCCTCAAGCCGAATTTGCAATAGACATTCGCCGATAGACATTCGCCGACAGACGCTGTTATTGCCGTGCCAGCGTCACCTAAGTGCTTTGTCAGTAATTAAGGCATCAGATGGCGGATGCCAACAAGGCATCGCCCACTACCAAAGCCGCTCCTTGGCGTACTCCGGGTAAGACCTATCGTAGTGTGCGCCATCAAACTCAGGCGCGCGTTCCTTGAGGAGGTCTCCTGCCGTAGGTAGACCCTCGCTTTCATCGCCCGCCGACCACAGCCGCGATCGCATCAGCGCCTTGGCACATTGAAAATAAACTTCGCCAACGCGAATAACAATTACCGTGCGCGGCAAGTTGCCTTCATGCTCAAACTGCCCGACTACATCCGCGTCTGCTGTTACTACTGCGCTGCCATTTACCCGCACTACGGTATCGGACCCAGGCACCATAAACATCAGACTTAGGCGCCCATCAGTGACGATATTTTTAAGCGAATCGAGCCGGTTGTTGCCCTTCCAATCTGGCAGGTAGAGCGTCTGTGGATTGATGATTCGCACCACTTCGTTACGATCGCCCCTTGGGCTGGCATCGGTACCCCCGTCACTCACAGTACACAGCACGACGAAACGCGACCTATCAATCCAGCGCCGATAAAGCGGCGTGATCTGATCGCAAATCTTGTCGATGGCAAGCGGCGACACCACGCCATAGTGGTCTTCTAACTGAGTAATGGATTCGATTATCTGCATGATTTGTTCCTCGCTGCTCTGCACTGGGCTAACGATGCATCAGCTTTCTAGGCCGCCGGTTGCTGGAGCGGGTCTGGCGCGTTGGTTGTAAAGCAAGGCGCGCAGCGCGGCGATTTCTGCCTTGGGCAGACTGGAAAAATCGTTCTGCATATCAGCACCTGCGGCCATACCGCGCTGCACTGCGGGCCGATCACCCAACTCGTCAAACCAACGCTGAAAGTACTTAAACTCGGCAATGTCCTGACCTTGACCTGCCCAGTTCACGGTCCACGGGTAGCAAATCATGTCGGCAATTGTGTACTGGTCGCCGCAAAGATAGCGCTGGTCGTAAAGGCGATTGTTGAGTACACCATAGAAGCGGTTTACCTCATCGGTGAAGCGCGTGATGGCATAGCTTTGATCGCCAGCTTCTTCTGTAAGTCGCCGAAAGTGACCGCATTCACCAGTCTTCGGGCCTTGGTTTGCCATTTGCCACATCACCCATTGCACTACGTCGAACTTGCCGCGTGGCTGCGTTGGCATGAACTGGCCAGTTTTCTCGGCGAGGTAAAGCATGATGGCTCCCGACTCAAATACCGACAGAGGGCCTTGGCTGTCAGCGGGCGCATGATCTACCAAGGCAGGCATACGATTGTTGGGATTTATGCTTAGGAACTCGTCGGTAAATTGATCGCCCTTACCGATGTTGCATTCGATCAGATTGTATTCAAGCCCACATTCCTCCAGCTGAATGGTGACTTTTTTGCCGTTCGGAGTGGGCCAATAGTATAAATCGAGCATGCTTAGATTCCTGATGTTTGGGACGGTTGCAGGTATTGTGCCTTGGGCATTGTAGCCATAACTGAGGAGAAAACAGTGGAGACATCTTTGCAAGGTAGAGTCGCTGTCGTTACTGGCGGCAGTAAGGGTCTGGGTTTTGCGACCGCAAAGGCCTACTTCAGCCATGGTGCCAAGGTTGCCCTGCTGGCACGCGGCGCCGATGAACTAGCTGCGGCCGCAGTGGCGCTTCGTGAACTAACCCTCGCTGAGGAATATCAGGCCAGCGCGAGTGTGGCGACCTTTGT
>JAACDW010000242.1 GCA_009936775.1 Pseudomonadota bacterium | reverse complement strand
TCTTGCACCGTAGGTATGTCATAGACCAAACCCGCAACCATGCCACAGGACCACGCGCCGACATCCATGTCTCCCTCAGTCATCACCTTGGGATAAACACCGGCAACTTCTTCGACGATGTCTTCGAACTTCAGATCCGCCCCCATGGCCTGTTCTGTTTCCAGCAGGCGTTCTACCGCAGGGTTAGTCAGAACCCGCTCGGTGTTACGCAGAGGCCGCATAACCAGCCGCGTATCCAATTCTGATGCGTTCAGAATCGCCTGCTTAACGTTCGCATGCACCGGGGCTTCCTTAGTAGCGATGAAACGAGTGCCCATGTTCATGCCCTCAGCGCCCATGGCCAATGCCGCCACCAAGGAGCGAGCATCCGCCATACCGCCTGAAGCGACAAAGGGAATTTCCAATTCGTCGGTCGCACGAGGCAGCAAAATGAAGTTAGGAATGTCGTCTTCGCCCGGATGACCACCGCATTCGAAGCCGTCAACGGAAACCGCGTCACAGCCAATATCTTGGGCTTTAACCGAATGACGCACCGAGGTGCACTTGTGAATAACCTTAATGCCGGCTTCTTTGAGTTGCGGCAACCACTTAGCAGGGTTGTTACCCGCAGTCTCCACGACCTTTACGCCGCTTTCGACAATCGTATTTACCAGTCCGGGATAGTCGGGAGGTGTCATTGACGGCAAAAAGGTAAGGTTCACGCCAAAGGGCTTGTCGGTCATTGCCTGACAACGTGCGATCTCATTTGCCAGCTTCTCCGGCGTGCCCTGAGTCAGACCCGTGATAATGCCCAAGCCCCCGGCATTGGATACGGCTGCGGCCATTTCTGCCAGCCCGACATAGTGCATGCCGCCTTGGATGACCGGGTGCTCGATCCCAAACAATTCTGTTATTCGCGTTTTCATCGTTGCCTCACGTCCTGATTATTTTCTTGGGTTGTTTTCTTGCAAGCGCGCATCGTTATGAAGCGCAAAGAGCCGGCATGCTGACTGACGCCGACTCCCCCTGTCAACTGGCTCCATGCGCCGTTTGATCCAACGCCTAGACCCCTGCGCGCAAACGCGCCAGCAGCAAAGGCAAATGTGCTCGGCCTTGAAAGGGTTCATCGCCGAGGAAACATGTCGGTGCAGAGGTCGCCCCCTTCGCGGCAGCTTGCTCATAGGCCGCAGCCAAGGCTGCTTCGCCTTGCGCTTGCACAAAGTCCTGCCATGCGGCGCTATCAAATTGCCGAGCACCCGCTGCCAGAGCCAGAAGCTGGGTAATGGCGGTCACCGATTCGATGTCTTGGTGATCGCGCCACAGGGCAACAAAAACCGCCTCAACGTACGCGTTGACACACTCGGGCGCGGTTTGTGCCAACCAGAGCAGGCCCATGTGGGCGTGGGCGCAGTCCGTGCTCAGGTAAACATCCCGCAGCGGGTGTGGCGCATAGCGCTGCAGATCTGCGGCAATGTATTCGCCACGAATGCGACGGTGAGCGCTAGCCCGGTCCTCGTTCGCGGTTTGTTGCGCCGGTTTATGTAGGGGTTTGTGGTCAATAGGGTGCCAGCTTACATCGACACCGCAGTGTTCTTTTAGCCGCAACAGAGTCGGGAGCGCTACGTAACTGGCGGGGCTTTTAAAATCGAAATACAGCGGCAGACGCTCCATGCCCTGCGCCACTCCCGGCTGCGTAGCCGACTTTTGCAGCGCGCTGGCAGCCACATCAGGAGCCAGTTGATAAGCCGCATCTGGAGCGGGCCCAATCTTACCCCCCAGCATCCAAGCGATACGCGGTAAGTGTTCGCGACCGAAAAATTGACTCGGGGAGCCACTCGCGTCGGTGTGGCCCGGCAGCCGGTAGGTAGGCACACCGTAAACACCGCTGCTAAAAACCTGTTGCTGCATGGCATCGTTAAAGGCCATGCCTTCACCGGCAGCAAAAGCCCTAAACCCCTCGGTGGGGGCAGCTATTTGCTGCAGCACTTGAACAATCGCTTCAAGGTCTTCAGCGTCAAATTCGCGCCGCCAAAAAGGTTGGTAGACAGCGTCCATATAACGCTGCAACAACCCCCCGCCCGCGTTCTGCGCAACTAGGCCTTCGTGCAGCTTTAGCCACCACATGCCCAGCGCCGGCAAGTTGGTATCCCATATTTTCACCGTACCGCGAATGGTCAGATCAGCGAGGTTGGCGTAACGGCGGCAGTCAAAATAGGCGTACTTCACCCCAGACCACTGTTCTTGGCTGCGGTTTTGCTTTTC
>JAACDW010000241.1 GCA_009936775.1 Pseudomonadota bacterium | reverse complement strand
GCTCTACGTTTTCCAGCTGGCCTGTTTGCGGGTTCCATGTATGACTAAAGTAAGTTGCCGTATCGCCTGTCAAAAACACGCTAACGCCCGCTTGATTTAATGCCCCAATGTCGATAAAGGCGAGAGTCTCGTCTAGGGCACCGGTATCGTCGATTAACTGGGTACCTGCCGGATGCACAAGGGTGTCCAAGGATTCCAGCAACGGCTCATAGGTATCGCTGCCTAAATGATAGCCAACCGTGCCGCCCAGAGAATACAACTCGCTATCTGTGGCTGTGCCGGTAAGCACAAAGCCCACGGCATCTGCACTAGAAAACCGCGCGTTTTCTTGAATAACATTGGGCCAATGCACGTCGCTAACAGTGTCGTGCAGGCTCAAGAGGCCGGCAATTGATTGATCCTGCAACTCAAGCTGCTGCGCGCTGGCGTCGATGCTGATGTTTTCGGCATCCTGCGCATCGGTTCCGCTGACACTGCCGTCGTCAGCAATGGTCCAAACGAGATCGCACCCGTCGCCCGCTTCAATTTCTCTTGTCGTCCAGCCGTCGACGGTAAGGACAGTTTGAGTAAAGCCCGGTTCCTCAGCCAGCGATACCTCAGCGGTTTCAGGATCAACAACGTAACAATTGTCGATACTGCGGGCTGGGGTGTCGCCGTCAGCGGCGATGAACCCGAAATTATCCGCAAAAATCTCCACCTCACGAGTGTCGCCATAGTCGTCTACTTCAAGACTCACAATCCAAATGCCGCCGTCGCGTTGCAGAACGTCTGCTGCGGTAACCGCAGTGGCTTCAACACCTGCGCTGTCAACAAGATCGGGCAAGGTTTCGGTACTAACAACTTCGTTGGCATTTGCAATGGTTTCTACGTGGCTCGCCAAGTCTTCGGCTGTGGCTTCGTCTGTATCTAAGCCCATCAGCAGTTCGTCAACCTGTTCGGCTATGCCATTCAGAGTGCTGGTGATTTGTGTCAAAGCAGTTTGCGCGGCCACCGCATTGTCTTCGCCGGCAACCGAACCAGAAGCTATCGCCTCAGCAATATCGGCTTCAGCATCTGTGAGTAGCGCAGCTACTACGCGCGCCGTGGTGTGCAATTGCAGGGCTGCTGCTTTGACCGCCTCGTCCGCTTCCTAGTCTTCTTGAATAGCAACATAGTCTTCGCTCAGTTGATCGACGTTTTCGACTTCGAGTTGTTCAGCAACACTGGCGCGGGCCTGCGTTAACGCGTCACTGTTTTCAGGATCGTTGGCAACGAGACGCTGTCGCTCGTTTTCGACGAGGGTGGTAATGGGGCTAACGAATACCGCTGCATCGATAGTGCCGTCTTCGTCTGCATCTGCCGTAGCAACGCTGCCCGGAGGTGCGCTCAATGTATAGACTTGTGCTTCGGTAATCGGCGTACCTTGGGGGTTGTTCTCGGTAACGGTGTCTTCATCAACAGTGCCTGCAACAACTTGGGTAATGATGGGGAAGCTTGCGAATTCCTCGGCTGTTGCGGTAAGGCTAAACGCGCCACCCTCAGCGGTAGTGGTTGCGGTAGCTTCGCCAGCACAGGAACGGTCGGCGTCGCTGTCGAGGCAGACCGTTGCACCTCGTAGGTAGCCGTCGGCCGCGTTGCCGTTCAGAGTTAGAGTAGCAGGGGTGTTATCACCCATCATCATGTCGCCGGGATCGGCAAGATTGTTGCTGCTGTTGCTGTCACTGCATCCTGTAGCAAGGGATGCAGTCAGCAACAGAAATAAGAGTTTGAGTTTAAAGTGGTACATGCGTCCTCCGTGTGAAATGAACCGGTAACATTTCAACAAAGGGGCTGCGGAAAGTTCTGATGTTTTTCTGATGTTTTTCTGATGGCTGCGCTATTTGTCGACGAGTTCACCATTTATCGGTAATTGGTAAGAACAATCCTTGATCGATCGGCAGGTATAACGCTGCAAGTCGTTGTCGACGGCGGTCCACGATAGACGGGCGCGCCGCAGTCACATCGTCTGCGTTTGTGAGATGGCCCCAATTTCTATCGAGCAACAGGCGTTGTATCGAACGAACGCATGAGTATTTCTCGGGGCGGCAATTGTTCTCGAGATGGCGAGTGCGTTCCTGCTCAAGCCCTCAGACGGGTTTGCGAACTGGTATCGGGTTCCTCGTCGATTTTCTTTTATTCAGTCTGCTTCTGGGTAGTGGTGCCTGCGATGAAGTAGTCTCGTCTACGCAATGTGGGCAGGACTGCGCTTCACAACGGCCACCTGATTGCATGCGTCAACTTGCGATGCGCTGTGCGACCGCGTTTGGCTTTTCACTTTGCTGATATTTACCTTTGTGTTTCTAGGGATACCAATTCGGGTCACCTGCCGCAGGTCTGGTGGTAATCACGTAAACGTCGCGCAGGCCGCGAGCCAGGGTTATCCAATACAGCCGTCATGCCAATCTGCAAACAGATAAAATTCCCTTCTTTGCGCTCACCGGCAGCCGCATCTTTAGCATAAAAGTCGTTACTGGGATTTCAGTAAATCGCGAATCTCGGTCAGTAAAACGGCTTCTGGTGAGGGAGCGGGTGGTTCGTCGAGCATACGTTTTGCACCCTCTCCGTGTTCTGCTCCTTTCAGTTTATTGATTCCCTTAACGACCATAAAAATGACAAAAGCGATAATAGTAAAATCGATAAGAGTTTGAATGAACAAACCATAGCTGATCAGTACAGCCGGTGTTTCGCCTGCGGCCTCTTTGACGATAATCGCCAGATCGGAAAAATCCACGCCACCTAATAGCACACCAATTGGAGGCATAATTATCCCTGAAACGAACACCGTAATTATGTTGCCGAAGGCAACTCCAATAACGATGCCAACGGCCATATCGACAACGTTGCCCTTCACCGCAAAATCTCTGAATTCTTGCATCGTACTCATAGTCTTTCCTCTAGAAGCCTGCCCGGTGCGCTGTGTATTGCTCTCACACCCTAACTGCGCTCATTCATCCGCAAGCACGATCACCCTATCTTCGCCAGCTAAACTGAAGCGCTCATTCTTATTTGGCTTAAGTCGAACGCCGTAGTTCTTTTCTGCGTTTCTCGCCTCGGCCATGACTCGGTAACCGATAGCGGTTTCACCCTGTTTCACAGCTGATTCGAGCAGGGTGTAAAAATCCATATCGGCGTCGGGTTGCACGTAATTGATCGCGGGATTGAGATAAATCTCTGCGCCTTCAGCACTGAATAAAGTGTTGAAGACTCCCTCAAGCTCCTTAGTTTCCGACACTTGAGAGAGGTACAGGCTGATTAAATTATCGCCAATAATGAAGTCATCGGCTCGGGCCACTTCGGCCAGTTTGCGGTTTTTAATATCCCTCATCTCGCTAATGATGTTAAAACGCACGTCTTGCTGTTCGGCGATATTACGTAGATGCAACAGGGTGATCAGTGTTTTCGCATCGGCCTCCTGCATTGGCAGGCCGTAATAATTGAGAATTATCACGTTATGCCTGCCATGATAATCTAAGGATTCTAGGACGCTGCGTTGAGTAATGTCGTCATTGATCAGACTGACTCTCTGGTTGGTCATTTGACCGTCAAGACCGTTGATTAGCGCTTGGATGTCTGCGCCTTCGGCTATGACGGTCAGCTCAGAGCCAGAAGCCACATAGTTGTCCAACTCCTTGATAATTCGTGGACCTTTCGCATTCCATCCGAGCAGCACGTTTTTCTCTGGCCCTGCCGGTTCCTGTTCTTGAGAGACCACTAGGGCCTGATTTGCCTCGGTAGGTGCCTGTGTCGACAGCACCACGGTGTCATCGTCTTCAGATATGGTGATAACGCTATCGCCTTGCTCGAAAAGGGTGTGCATGGGTGGATTGATCAGCACCTTTTTGCCTGCTTTTTGATAGATGCCGATGACTGCAGAACTTGCGTAAGCGGCCAGAGACTCCTGATAGCTCTTACCCACCAGCTGCGGCTCTTCTGTTAGGTAGATTTCATCGCCAGAGTAATCGAGCAAATCCGCGTAGATCATGCTCAGACCTGATTGGCGGCAGGTTTGGGCGGCAATTTTTGCTAGCACATTAGAGGTGCGGACATAGCAGGCTTCGTCTTGGCCAACCAGGTTGGCTGCCTCCATGTTTGCGTCATCATCGAGCTCAGCAACGATATGATACGGCTCCGCTTTGCGGTTTGGATTGTTGGTCAAAGCGAGGACTGATTTGATGACATAGGTATCCGGATCTTCGTTTTCCGGCGCCAGAACAATAATAGAGCGGGCATCATGTGGACTGACCAGTTCAATATCCTCGAGAATCAGGGGGCTTCCGGTACGGCATACAATCCGGGTGGTTTTGAAATCGTTTATTCTCGCTCTGAGTTCATCTTCCATCTCGGCCTTATCGTTGGGTGCCAGGACGACAATTCGGGCATTTGGCAAATTTTCATTGGCTAAGATCAATTGCTCAATGATATGAAAGATCTTATCTGACCAACCCATAATCAGGGTGTGCCCAGATTCCAGCACCAAGGACCGGCCTTTGCGGAGATCTTCCAGCTTTTCTTCGAGGCCAGCGGTGAGAACGCCGATGAGGGTGCTGAGGATAAAGATGCCGCTGATCGTTATAAGCAATCCAAAAAGTCGAAAGCTCCAACCCTCATCACCCGCGATGGTGCCGGGATCAACCGAACGCATAAGCGCTTGCCAGGCCGCTTCGAAGAATCCCATGCCCTCAGAGTCGGGCATGCTTAAACCGCTGATCACATAGATCGCACCAAAAACAATGACAAGCATGGTGGAAATGATCGCCAACCAAGCAATGATTGCTGATGAGCCAGACGACAGGGTGTTATCAAAGCGATATTGGATTTTTTGCAGTAGTGTTGGCCGTTGTTTCATGATTTTGCCTTATTCAAAAGCAGTCGAAATTTCGCATCGTTTAGACCTGCGCAATCGATACTTCCGATGGCAATCAGTTTTAAGCACAACCTTGGGATCGATGTTTGTGAATACCTGTATGGACGAACGGCGCAATCCGGGGGACCGGTGGTTGCATTGGTTAACTGCGGCAAATCAGCACTCGTGGGTGGCGAAGCGCCAACAGATGAGCGTTGCTGTGGCAGCCCAAGAGCGATGACTATCCGCTCCGCAGTTCGTTTTGCCTCGAAATTCGTCGGTTTAGGTTATGCGCAAACCACCGTGGTCATCGCGAGCCACCCTGAGTAGTCTATGCAGTATTAGGAGTTTCATGGGAAGGGTGACAGTTATGGCTCGATTGCTTAGCGATCAGCAGGCCGCGCGGGCGGCAACATTTGGTTTGAATGCCGACAAAGTCGAGGCGTTATTGCAGCGCGCGGGCGAGGAAGTGGCAGCAGGCTTGCTGCCTGCCGCTCAGCTTGCCATTGCCCGGCACGGGGAAGTGGTGCTGCAGCAAAATTACGGCGCGGCGAGCGATGCTTCGCTGACCTGTATTTTTTCCGCTACAAAGGCCATTACCTCTGCTGCGGCTTGGCTGCTGTTTCAGGCCGGTGAGCTGGCCGAAGACGAATACGTTGCCGATATCGTGCCCGAATTCGGCAGCAACGACAAAGACCAAGTTACCGTTGGCCAACTGTTCAGCCATACCGCTGGCTTTCCTAGCGCGCCCTTCGCACCGCTGGATTGGGACGACACCGAGAAGCGTTACGCACGCTTTCGCAAATGGTGGCTCAACTGGTCGCCGGGTACGGCGTTCGAATATCACCCTTCGTCTTCCATGTGGGTGATTGCCGAAATCATCGAGCGTCGCTCAGGCATGGGCTACCGCGACTTTGTTCGCACCAAGGTGTTAGAGCCGCTGCAGCTGAGTGATCTCTATGTTGGTTTACCGGCCGCCCAGTGCGCTCGCGCGCTGCCCTGTGCCTATGTCGGCGAAGCCATGACCGAGCAGGAATACAAAAACCTGGGTATGCCGGTGCCGCCGGTAACAGAGGTGACGGAAAGCGCTATCTTGTCGTTCAATTCGCCAGAAGTGCAGGCGGTGGGAGTGCCCGGCGGTGGTGGCTTCGCCACTGCCGCGGC
>JAACDW010000240.1 GCA_009936775.1 Pseudomonadota bacterium | reverse complement strand
TAGCAGGGGATAGCATCGGCTTGAATTGGTACCCGGGGCCGGACTCGAACCGGCACAGTGTTTCCACCGGGGGATTTTGAATCCCCTGCGTCTACCAATTTCGCCACCCGGGCAGGGTCTAAGAAAAGGCTTCTTTTTGAGGCTGGCGATTCTGCCCAAGCAACGAAGCAGTTACAATAGGTTTCATCTCGTGGTCGGTACAGCCATTGCAACTTTCGGATTTTGACTATCATTTGCCTTAGCACCTAATCGCTCAGCAGCCCGCGGCAGAGCGCACCGATTCGCGCCTATTGCAACTCACGGAGGGCAGCCTTAGCCACGGCAACTTCCCGGATTTATCTCAGCAACTGCGCCGTGGCGATTTGCTTGTTCTCAATGACACCCGTGTGGTTAAGGCCCGCCTGCATGCGCGCAAAGACACTGGCGGTGGTGCAGAGATACTGTTGGAGCGCGTGCTGCCTGCGCCTAACGACGTGACGCCAACGCAAAGTGTTGACGCTCTGTGTCAGGTGCGGGTGAGCAAGCCCTTGAAGACGGGTCGAGTGTTACGGGTTGGCGGGGCAGAAATTGTTTGCCAAGGTCGGCAAGCAGAGTTTTACCATCTGCGCTTTCCCACACCGGTTTTCGATTTTTTGCAGCAGCATGGGGAATTGCCGCTGCCGCCCTACATCGAACGAGGGAGCGGGCCGCAAGGGGATGCCGCCGCCGCTTCTGCCGCTCCTTTGGATGAGGAGCGCTATCAAACGGTGTTTGCCCGCAAGCCGGGGGCTGTGGCAGCGCCTACAGCAGGTCTGCACTTTTCCGAGGATTTTTTGCACAGTTTGCAGCAGCAGGGCGTAGGCGTTGGCCATGTCACCCTGCATGTGGGTGCGGGCACTTTCCAGCCCGTGCGCAAGCAAGATCTTTCCTCTCATCTGATGCATGAAGAGCACTACGAGATCAGCCCTGAGGTTGTCGAACAGATTCAGCGCACTAAGGCTGCTGGCGGCCGCGTCATTGCCGTGGGCACTACGGTCATTCGCACGCTGGAAGCGGCTGCCGCCCAAGGAGCCCTCGGTGCAGGCAAAGGCGCGACACGGTTGTTTATTACTCCGGGCTTTGTCTTTCAGGTGGTAGATTGCCTTGTGACCAACTTTCACCTACCCCGCTCTACGCTGATGATGTTGGTATGTGCCTTCGGCGGGTTTGACGCGGTTATGGGGGCCTACGCTGAGGCAGTAAAAGCCCAGTATCGTTTCTTCAGTTACGGCGATGCTATGTTTATTGAGAGAGCAGATGTTTGAGTTATTGGTCGAAGATGGCACGGCACGGCGGGGCCAACTGACCTTGCCGCACGGCAAGGTACAAACCCCGGTTGTTCAGGCGGTGGGGACCTATGGCACGGTCAAGGCCATGACCCCGCGTGATCTACGTGATACCGGTACGCAAATGCTGCTGGGTAATACCTTTCATTTGATGCTGCGCCCAGGTGATGAACGCATTCGTGATCTTGGTGGCCTGCATGGCTTCATGCACTGGGACGGTCCCATCCTCACCGACAGTGGTGGCTTTCAGGTCTTCAGTCTTGGCGACTTGCGCAAGATGACCGAGCACAGTGTGGTTTTTCGCTCTCCGGTGAACGGCGACCGAGTGGAACTGACGCCAGAGTCCTCCATCGCAGTGCAGGGTAACCTTGGTTCTGACGTTATTATGGTGTTGGACGAATGCACGGCTCATCCGGCAACTCATGACGAGGCTAAGGCTTCGATGGAACTTTCCATGCGCTGGGCAGCGCGCTGCAAAAATACCCATGAAACCCAGCAGGCTAGCAGCATGAACCCTGGCTCGAAGTTATTCGGTATCGTACAGGGTGGTATGTTTGAGGATCTGCGCAGCGTCAGTTTGCGTGCGTTACAGGATATCGAGTTCGACGGCTACGCGATTGGTGGTTTGTCCGTTGGCGAGAGCAAGGAAGACATGCTTCGGGTTCTCAACCACATCACCCCAGAGATGCCCGAGCACAAACCCCGCTATCTGATGGGGGTGGGTACGCCGGAAGATCTGGTGCGGGCGGTAGCCCGTGGTGTGGACATGTTTGACTGCGTGATGCCGACCCGCAACGGGCGTAATGGTTACCTTTTCACATCTACCGGGGTAGTGAAAATTCGTAACGCCAAACACAAAGACGCCGACATACCCTTGGACAACCAATGCAGTTGCTATACCTGTAAGAATTTTTCTAGGGCCTATTTGCATCATTTAGACCGCTGCGGCGAAATGCTTGGGGCGATGTTAATGACTCAGCACAATTTGCATTTTTACCATAATCTGATGGCTCAATTGCGTGGCTCTATTGAAACCGGTACATTTCGCAACCTCGCGAAAGCGCTGCTAAATCAATGGAACAGTGATAATGAATTTGTTTGAAACAACCGCCCATGCGGCTGAGGCAGCCGGTGCTGGCCCCGACGCCGGATTGATCAATCTTATTATGCTTGGCGGCTTTGTCGTCATTTTTTACTTTTTGTTGATTCGGCCCCAAAACAAGCGCCGCAAAGAGCATGACGCCTTGGTAGGGGGCTTGGGCAAGGGCGACGAGGTTGTAACTGCTGGTGGTATCGTTGGTCTCATTACCAAGGTCGAAGACGATTTCGTCAAAGTCCAGGTGGGCGATGGCATTGAAATGCGTATTCAGAAGTCCTCTGTCGGCGCGACATTGCCCAAGGGCACCATAAAGTCGTTGGATTAGATCCGCCTATCCGCTAACGAGTTCGGAACATGTGCTGGATCAGTGACCTGCGTTGCCAAGCGCGAAAAGCACTCTGGCACAGAGTGACCTGCGGCAAACGGAATCCCGTGCGAAGAGAAACCCATGACAAACGATGACACAAGGGCGCAAAGCGACGGCGAAACAGGTGGCACTCTGCTAGGGGCGCACTCGCGGCGCGGGCCGATGAATGTGTTTCCGCTGTGGAAGTACATGCTGATTGCTGTTGTGTGCTCGCTCGGTCTTATTTACGCCGCGCCAAACGTCTTCCAACCCGCCCCCGCAGTGCAGGTTCGCGCACTGGATAGCGAACGCGGCATCGGCGCAGCCCAGCGTGCCAAGGTCAGCAGCGCGCTAGACGCGGCTGGTATTGCAGTGAGCGCCATAGATCAGCAGGGCAATTCCTTGCTGGTGCGGCTGCTTGATGAAGACGCGCAACTCACCGCTCGGGCCCTTATCGCTGATACCTTGAATGCCAGTTCGGTGGATTTTGTTGTGGCCTTGGCGCAGGCGCCGACAACGCCGCAGTGGCTACAGAACTTGGGCGCAAAGCCCATGTCTCTCGGTCTCGACTTGTTTGGCGGAGCGCATTTTCTGCTGCAAGTAAATATGGATGACTATATTGCAGGAGTGGTGGATAACAGCGCCGAGGGCATGCGCGATACCCTCATAGACCAGCGTATTCGCTTTTTGCCCAATCGCCAGTGGATCGATGGCAGAACGATCAGCATTGGTTTTCGTGATGCGGCTACGCGAAATCAGGCCCGTGAGGCATTGGTCGACTATCAGGACTTTTTGGTGCAAGAACGCGAAGCCGCAGGCAACTTGATTCTCAGATCCACGCTCACTGACGACAAGATCCGGGCGCTGGAAGATCGAGCCATCAGTCAAAACTTGACCAGTTTGCGCAACCGAGTGAACGAACTTGGAGTTTCCGAGCCGCAGGTACAGCGTCTGGGTCGCTCGCGCATTGTGGTAGACCTGCCCGGCATTCAAGACAGCGCTCGAGCAAAAGAGATACTCAACAAGTTTACCAATTTGGAATTTCGTTTGGAAGCATTGCCCCGAGCGCGCAAGTCGCAAATCGAAACCTATGAGTATCAGGGCAGGGTGCAAGACATTATGCGGCGCAACATTGTCACGGGTAATAACGTGCAGGATGCACAGCAGTCCTATGACCCAGAAACCTCGCAGCCTCAGGTCAGTATTGAACTCGACAACGAGGGTGGCCGTAAGATGCATGCGGCCACCAAGGATAATATTGGCCGGTCGATGGCAATTTTGTTCATCGAGCAAAAGCCGCGTGTACGTAAAACCGTGCGTGATGGCGAAACTGTAGAAGAGTATTACACCGTCGAGGAGCGTCGTCTGATCAGCGTTGCAACGGTTCAGGCGGCGCTAGGTTTTAACTTTCGCATTACTGGATTGAGCCTGCGCGAGGCTCAGGACCTTGCACTGCTGCTGCGCGCTGGTGCATTGGCCGCGCCCATGTACATTGTTGAGGAGCGCACTGTAGGGGCGCAACTAGGCGACGAGAACATTCGCCGGGGCTGGCAGTCGGTGGCTATTGGTTTTGCCTTGGTGTTGGCGTTCATGATTTTTTATTACCGAGGTTTTGGTGTGGCAGCCAATGTGGCACTGACTGCAAACCTCATGTTGCTGGTGGCTATTATGTCCATTCTCGGTGCGACTCTGACACTACCGGGTATTGCAGGCATCGTCTTGACTGTGGGCATGGCAGTCGATGCCAACGTGCTTATTTTCTCGCGTATTCGAGAGGAACTGAAAAACCATCCGCCGCAGATGGCCATTCAAGCCGGTTTTGATCGAGCCCTGCTCACCATTACCGATGCCAACGTCACGACCTTCTTTGTAGCCATTATTTTGCTCTCAATCGGCAGCGGTCCAGTCCGCGGCTTCGCGGTGACTCTTGCTGTAGGGATTGCAACCTCGATGTTCACCGCCATATTGGTTACCCGGGCACTGGTCAATCTGATGTACGGTGGTCGTAAGCTGGAGTCGATCAAGATATGAAGGCAATACAAATCGACTTCATGGGCAAGCGCCTAATTGCCATGGTGTTTTCCGCCCTGCTGCTAACGGTTTCTTTGGGTTCATTGTCGTTCCAAGGCTTGAATTTGGGCTTGGATTTCACCGGTGGGTCGCTGGTCGAGGTCAAACTGGCAAGTAAGGTTGACCCGCAAGTGGTGCGCGGCTACCTGGTGCAGGCGGGCTTCGCCAACGGCACGGTGCAGACCTTTGGCTCCGATCAAGACCTGCTGATTCGTGTGCCGCCTCAACAAGAACTGGGTGTTGCCGGACAAGCCAGCCTGGGTGACGATATTTTTACGGCGCTCGCTGCCCAGTATCCGGGCATCGTGTTGCAACAATCGAATTACGTTGGACCTGCGGTCGGTGACGAACTGGCGCAGGACGGCGGACTGGCGCTGCTCACCGCGCTGTTGGTGGTGATGCTTTATATACTGTTTCGCTTCACCAAACAGTTTTCCGTCGGCGCGGTCGTCGCCTTGGCTCACGACGTTATTATCGTACTGGGTTGTTTCTCGCTGTTTCGCTGGACTTTTGACCTTACCGTGCTTGCAGCACTGCTAGCGGTCATCGGTTACTCCCTCAACGATACAATTGTCGTCAGTGATCGCATTCGCGAAAACTTCCGCCGCGCGCGGCGGGGCGCGCCTGTTGAGATCATCAACGACGCGCTTAATCAAACGCTGGGTCGCACCTTGGTGACATCACTGACCACATTATTTGTTCTTTTGGCCTTGCTGCTTGCCGGAGGCGAGGTGATCAGCGGGTTTGCTACCGCGCTTTCCATCGGCGTGGTGATCGGTACGTATTCGTCAATCTATGTGGCCGCCAATGTGCTGCTGATAATGAACATTACGCGCGACGATTTGCTGGTACCGGAACCCGAGCAGGATGGCAACGAAGACGGCAGCTACCCCTAGCAAGACGGCTAGGTAGGCTGCTGCCGTTATAGCGGCTAGTGGTTCAGGGTCTGAACCAGACTCTTAAAGCATTTTGGGTTGGCGGTAACAATGTCGCCGCTGTCCCAAAACGTTTCGCCGCCCTGCAAATCGCTGACAAATCCGCCAGCCTCGCGCACCAGTACGATGCCTGCAGCGATATCCCATTTGCTTAAACCCATTTCCCAAAAACCATCCATACGCCCCGCCGCGACATAGGCGAGGTCGAGGGCAGCACTGCCCGCTCGGCGAATGCCGCGACAAGTGCCAGTGAGTTTTTCAAAGCCTTTTATGTACTCCGGCAGACGGTCCATGCTACCCGGCGGGATGCCGGTGCCAAGCACGCAGTCCTCTAATTTGGCGCGAGTGGTTACGCGGATACGTTTGCCATTGAGCTGCGCTCCAGCGCCGCGACTGGCGACAAATTCCTCACCGCGCACAGGATCGACGATAACGCCGTGCTCATGATGACGGCCCTTCATAATGCCAATAGACACGGCGAAATGCGGTATGCCCTGCAGGTAGTTGAGGGTGCCATCTAACGGATCGATCACCCAAGTGAACTCTGAGTCGCCGGACTGCTCGCCTGACTCTTCGGCTAAAATTCGATGGTTTGGGTAGGTTTCGCGAATTTGTTCGATGATAATCGCCTCCGCGGTGCGGTCGATATTGGATACAAAGTCGTTGCGCCGCTTTTCTTGAATCTCGAATTGATCCGGTCGGTCCATGCTGCGGGCTAAATAATCTGCGGCCTTTCTGGCGGCGCGCAGGGCGATGTTGGCCATTGGTTGCATTGCATAGTGTCCCAGCGAAGAGGTGGCGCATGCTAAAGGTTGCCGACAGCGAAGCCAACGACAAAACAGATAATAGGTAGAAATTCATTGAGCACCCTTTTTCAACGCATTCGCATCGTTCTTGTGGAACCGAGCCACCCGGGCAACATTGGTGGCACTGCTCGGGCGATGAAAACCATGGGGTTAGAGCATCTTGTCTTGGTTAATCCGGCACGTTTTCCAGACCCACAAGCCGACTGGCGCGCTGCTGGCGCCATGGATGTACTCGACGCCGCGCGGGTCGTTGCCGATGTCGCCGCTGCGGTTGCTGGCTGTCACTTTGTGATCGGTACCAGTACCCGGGCACGGGCAATCCCTTGGCCGGTGGTGTTGGCTAAGGACCTTGGGCCCGTGCTGGCTGAGCAGCCCAATGATGTTGAGATTGCTATTTTATTCGGTCGTGAGGACAGTGGTTTGTCCAACGAGGAGTTGCAGCGCTGCCACAGTCATTTACAAATTCCCTCCTCGAAAGCATACGGTTCTTTGAATTTAGCCATGGCTGTGCAGGTTGTGTGCTATGAGATTTTTCAGTATCTCGAACAAGCCGAGGTGCAGGTTTCAACCACGAGTAGACAGCTTTCGACGCAGATTGCCGGACTGGGCAGCCGCGTTTGGGACAAAGACCCTGCTTCGGCACAGCAAATTGACGGCCTCATGCGGCACTTGGAGTCAGTAATGGCCGCTAGCGGTTACATTGATAAAGCTAATCCGGGACATTCGGTGACGCGCATGCGGCGGCTCTTTATGCGGCAACAGATGGACGAAACTGAGGTGCAAATACTGCGTGGCTTGCTCAAGGCGATTGAGCGCAACATGAACTAAAAGGGATCATTTGTTAGATGAATATGGCTTGAATGAGCGCTTATTTCCCTAGGGCTTACGCGTCACAAAGCTATTCAACTCTTGCTCAAGTCGTGAGAAGCTCCTTGATCGCTGGTAGCCAGGGCTTCGGTTTAGCGGGCAATACGGCTGAGCGAGGGTCACTAGCGCAGATCAAATCGCAGGCTAAGCAAGCCGCGATTGACAATATGTGACACGAGTAAAAAGAAAAACACTGAGGCTAAATAAGAGCTGTGCGGACAATGCAGAAAATCGTAATCGTCAATAGCAAGGGCGGGTCGGGTAAGACCACTATCGCCGTGAACATCGCGTCCGCGTTAGCGAAACGTGGCGAAAACGTCGCACTCATGGACCTTGATCCACAAGGGTCGTCCATGCGTTGGCTCAAGCTGCGACCCGCAGAGCTTCCTGCGATCACAGGCATCGCCGGCTTTCGCAGCGATGCAAATTTGACGCGCAGCTTTCAGTTGACCCCGCCACCGGAAACCACCGTGCTGATACTCGATACCCCAGCAGGACTTGACCGGCGCGGCTTAGAAGCTGCCACCCGAGGCGCTGATGCGATTTTAATGCCGGTGATGGCATCCGATATTGACATACACGCGGCTACCCACTGCATTGCGGACCTTTTGCTTGGCGGCAAAGGCGCGTCCATGTCGCGGCGCATTGGCATTGTGGCCAATCGGGTGAAGGCAAATAGCCGGGGCAGCAGGCGCTTGCAGCGCTTCCTGCAGAACTTCGAGATTCCTGTAGTGGCGACGCTGCGTGATTCAGTCAATTACACGCGCAGTGCGGAAACCGGATTAGGCTTGCTTGAAATGCCACGATGGTAAATGCAGAAAGATGCAGAGGCTTGGGAAGGTCTGGTTAATTGGCTGTACGCTCCAGAGCAGCAAGCCGAAAGACCTCCTCAAGGCCCACTTCGGGTCGGTCTGGGCGGTGCTGTGAGGTTGGCTTTCAGTCGCGGTTCGAACTAGAACGACGCGCTTATCGCAGAGCCGATGGGTGAGCTGAGGTCGAACAAGCCATTCCCAGGAGCGCGGCAAAGCGGTTATCCTGCACACTAATCAACGCCGTTTTCTTTTGAGATCAACCCCGCATGAGTAGCCCCATTTATTTGGACTATGCCGCCTCCACACCAACGGATCCTGCTGTAGCGGAGTTGATGCATCAGCATTTGTGCATGGGCGGTACCTTCGCCAACCCGGCCTCGCGCGGACATGTCTATGGCTGGCAAGCCGACGAGGCGGTGGAAGCTGCTCGAGTAGAACTGGCGCGGACATTGAATGCCGATCCGCGAGAAATCGTTTGGACCTCAGGGGCCACAGAGTCGGACAATTTGGCGCTAAAGGGCTTAATGGCAAGAGCTCAACGACTGGGACGAAAGCATATTGTTACCAGCGCCATAGAGCATAAGGCTGTGCTCGATACCTGCGCATGGATGCAGACTCAGGGTTTTGAAGTGACGTATTTGCAGCCCAACCGGGAAGGCATTGTTGCCGTCGATCAGGTTGCGTCGGCGCTGCGTGGAGATACCCTGCTGGTTTCGCTCATGCAGGTAAACAACGAGCTTGGCAGCATCAATGATCTCGCTGGCATCGCCGCTTTATGCCGACAGCATGGGGTGTTATCGCATACCGATGCGGCGCAAAGCTTCGGCAAAATGGCAGTGGATGTGCGGGCCATGGGCGTGGATATGCTGTCACTATCTGGTCATAAAATTTACGGCCCAAAGGGCATTGGCGCACTGTATGTGCGGCGGCAGGAGGGGCTGGCACTTGAAGCGCAAATCCACGGTGGTGGGCATGAAATGGGCATGCGCTCGGGGACGCTGCCAACCCATCAGATTGTCGGATTGGCTGCTGCTGCGAAACTTATGCAAACAGAGCTAGACAGTGAGTGCGAACGAATAACCGCGCTGCGCAATCGATTCGTCAGCCATTTGCAGCAATTGCCTGATGTCATTGTGAACACGCCCACGCAGAATAGCATTCCGCATATTGTTAACGCTGCCTTTGCCGGAGTGGACGGTGAGACGCTGCTATTGGCTCTTAGCGATCTGGCCATTTCTACCGGCTCGGCCTGCAACTCGGCCAGTGTTGAGCCATCGCATGTGTTGAGCGGCATCGGCCTGACTCGGGAGTTAGCGCATGCCTCGCTGCGTTTCAGTTTTGGCCGATTTACCCAAATCGCCGATATTGACCGCGCCGCCACCCACCTCGCCGCAGTTTTTGGTCGATTGCGTCAGTAGTCGTGCTGCGTATAATACGCGCCCTCTAAGCTCGATCCGCTCGAGTTTTTTATTAAAAATTAGAGACATAGCCTTTCTTTGCCGAAACGGTCGTCCGCGCGGCGGTAACCACCGCGTTGGCCCGACTTTAGAGTTTGCACGGAGAAAAAGTACGCCCCGCAGCAGCGGCGAAAGGTGAGCACGTACCCCACGGAGAATGAGATGGCAGTTGAGCGAACGTTTTCAATCGTTAAACCAGACGCAGTAGCGCGAAATCTAATTGGCGAGATTTATTCGCGCTTTGAAAAAGGCGGTCTGCGTATTGTTGCCTCTAAAATGCTACAGCTTAGCGAAGAGCAAGCGGGCGGCTTTTATGCTGAGCACGACGGCAAACCGTTTTTTGCAGATTTATGCTCCTACATGCGCTCCGGGCCTGTCATGGTACAAGTGCTTGAGGGTGAAGACGCGATCGCCACGAACCGCCGCCTAATGGGTGCAACCAACCCCAAGGAAGCCGATCCGGGCACCATCCGTGCTGACTTCGCCGAATCTATTGACGCCAATGCAGTGCACGGCTCTGACAGCCCGGCATCAGCAGCCCGCGAAATAGCGTTCTTTTTCTCCGACGCTGAAGTAATTGACCGCGGTTAGCGACCGTATTGGTTGAGGAGCAGCGTGTGACCACTAAGTGCAATCTCTACGGATTGGATCGCGGTCAACTGCAAGCGTTGTTTCAGGAAATCGGTCTGCAGGCCTTTCGTGGCCGGCAGATGATGAAATGGATATATCACCAGGGCATTACCGATTTCGCAGCAATGACCGACCTGCCTTTGTCAGCGCGTCAATGGTTGGAGGGAAACTGCTGTCTTGAGCTTCCGCAAATCCATGAGCGCCATGTGTCAAAAGACGGAACCGTTAAGTGGCTTTTGCATGTGGCAGCGGGTGATTTGGTCGAGATGGTGCTGATTCCAGACAAAGGCAGAAACACCCTGTGCGTGTCATCCCAAGTGGGCTGCGTCCTCGACTGCAGCTTCTGCTCCACAGGCAAACAAGGGTTCAACGGTAACCTCAGCACGCAAGAGATCGTCGGACAAATGGCGATTGCCAACGCTTATTTAGCATCGAAATCTGAAGCGGTAACCAATGTCGTACTCATGGGCATGGGCGAGCCGCTGCTGAATTTTGAGCCTGTGTTAGCTGCGACCAATATTATGATAGACGACCACGCTTTTGGTCTTTCCAAGCGCCGCGTGACGGTAAGCACTGCTGGCGTTGTACCCGGCATACGAAAGTTGCAGCAACACACTGACGTTTCCTTAGCAATATCGCTGCATGCTCCAACCGATGAGCTGCGTGACGTTTTGGTGCCGATCAACAAGAAATATCCCATCGCGCAGCTGCTCAGCGCGTGCCGAGAGTACGTTGAGCATTTGGGTCCAGCACGCAAATTGGTGATCGAATACACGCTGATGCGCGGCGTCAACGACCAACCCGAGCACGCCAAGGCGCTAGCAAAATTGCTGTCGACCCTGCGCTGCAAGGTCAATTTAATACCGTTCAACCCGTTTCCCGGATCCGGCTATGAGCGGCCAATCGACAGCGACATTTATGCCTTTCAAACGCTGTTGATGAAGGCAGGCTTCGTTACTATGGTGCGCACCACACGCGGCGACGACATCAACGCAGCCTGTGGTCAGTTGGTTGGCATGGTTGATGATCGAACTCGTCGTCAAAGCCGTTATCGTCAGCGCTTGGCACAACAGATCAGCGCGGTGGAAGTGGTCTGATGGAGTTGGCGAATGTAAAGGCGACAGCTGGTGGTGTGCTGAGACGAAGCGAAGACAAACGCTATGAGTGAACATCAAGACGAACAACCACTGTCGGGAGCTGGCCAAGTACTTGTGCAGGGGCGCATGGCCTTGGGCGTGTCGCGTGAGCAAGCTGCCGATGTGCTGAATCTGCCGCTCCGGGTTGTCCAAGCCATCGAAGAAAACGACGCCAGCAAGCTGCCGGACAGCGTGTACGTCAATGGGTACATACGATCCTATGCCAAGCTGTTGGGCCTTGCCGCGCAGCCGCTCATCGATGCGTGGTGGGCGCAGCATGCCGAACAGCAAACGGAGTTGCCGGTTGAAGCCCTTACCGAGACCTCATCTTCTGCGGCCGCCGTCGCGTCACCCTTTAAAATGGGCCGCTGGGTGATCATCGCCTTGGTGTTGTCAGCGGGCTTTGTCTACTTTGTGACGACAAACGGTGGTGATGAGGACGATAAGCAGGTTTCGGCAGTTGCGGCTGCACCGCAGCCGGCGCTAGTGACAAATTCTAATGACGCTGCCAACACAGGGGCGATCGAACCGTCAGTGCCGGTGTCGGCGCGATTTTCGACGCCTCCACAACAACCGGCCGCGCAAGCGCCTGCTGCAGAACCAGCTGGCACCTTAGGCCCAGAAAGAGAATCGCCTGCGAGCGAGGATGCGCAAGAGCCATCACAAAGCCCGAACGGTGGAACACCGGCCTTGGAGCCCTTGGTAGCGGAAAGTACAGCGGTCGTGGTTGAGGCGAGAAAGGCGGAAGTTGCCGAAGAGGTCGCTGTGAGCACGGCACAAACGACACTCAACAATGCTGGCCAGACCGCCGATGCTGAGGATATTGCAGCCGCTGTGCCGCAAAGGGAAAGCGCTAAGGCCTTTGCGCTGCCGCGCCTGACCGAGTTCGGTGACAATACCATCGATCTTGCCTTTGCCGCAGATTGTTGGTTCGAGATACGCAACCTGCAAAGCGAGCTGCTTTACGCTGACTTGGGGCGGGCAGGGCAGTCGCGCCAGTACATTGGCGATGGCCCCTTTGCGGTAAAACTTGGATTCAGTTCAGGCGTATCCTTGAGTTACAACGGCGCCGCTGTTGATCTAACGCAATACACAAGGCGTAACATGGCCAATATCACTCTGGGGCAAGAAGCATCGGCTCGTCGCGGCGAAGTAAGTTTGAGTAGCCCTGAGCGCGTTGAGCAAATCGATAACGAGGCGCAAGCACAGGAGGCTACTGATGCGGGGCAGCCCCTAGAAACAGTATCGCCACAGCCGCAGTCAGCACAGGAAGCTTCGTTGTGGTGAAAGCAGTAAGAGGTATGCGCGACATTCTTCCCGACCAAGCCCGGCGCTGGGATTTGGTGGAAGATAAGGTAACCGCCATATTGCGCGATCATGCCTATGAAAGGATTCGTCTACCGCTGCTGGAATTCACCGAACTGTTTGCCAGGGGCGTGGGTGAAGCCACGGACATTGTAGAAAAAGAAATGTATACCCTGTCCGACCGCGATGGCGACTCCCTCGCGCTGCGGCCCGAGGGCACAGCCAGCAGCGTGCGTATGCTGCAAGAACATGGCTTGCTGTATAACCAAACACAGCGAGTCTCCTATGCCGGCCCGATGTTTCGCTACGAGAAACCTCAGAAAGGTCGCTACCGCCAATTTTATCAACTCGGTGCCGAGGCTTACGGGCTTGCCGGTCCGGACATTGATGCAGAGCTTATCGCGCTCGGTTGGGCCTGTTGGCAGGCGCTGGGGATCGAGCCCATGGTGCAGCTGGAGATCAATACCCTAGGCTCTGGTGATGCTCGGCAGCGGTACCGGGCAGCGCTGGTGGATTATTTGTCGCCCTTGGTAGGGCAGCTCGATGAGGACAGCCGTCGGCGTTTGTCCAGCAATCCCATGCGTATCCTCGACAGTAAAAATCCCGAGACACAAAAACTGCTTGAGCAGGCACCGAAGCTGCCGGACTTTGTGGACGCCGAGAGTACCGCACACTTCGAGGGCTTAAAGGCACTGCTTACCGAAATGCAAATTCCGTTTTGCGAAAATCCGAATCTGGTACGTGGCCTTGATTATTACACGCACACGGTTTTTGAATGGATAACCCGAGCCCTAGGGTCACAGGGGGCCATTTGCGCCGGTGGACGCTACGACGGGTTAGTGGAAAAGCTGGGCGGTCGCGCCACGCCAGCGGTGGGATTTGCCATTGGCCTAGACCGCGTCGTGCTGCTGCACGAGTTAGCCCATCCCGAGGCCGCGAGCACCGCAGCGGATGTCTATGTTTGCGTGGCCGAGCCGCAGCTGCAGGGTGCCGCCCTGAAGACCGCCAAGAGGTTGCGAGCAGAGCTACCGGGGCGACGCATACGCCTTCATATGGGCGCTGGTAATTTTAAGAAACAGTTAAAAAAAGCCGATGCCAGCGGTGCGCGGGTAGCGGTGCTGGTGGACGCGGATTCGGTTGCTAGCAACATGCTAACGCTCAAGCACTTACGTGATGCTGAGCTTGGTCAAGAAACGCTGGTGCTAAGCGCTGCTCTCGCGCGGCTGCAAAAGCGTCTCGCTTAGCGCCAGACAGCGCAAAACTTGCAGCGCAGCTGGAGCAGTTGGTCGACGCAGATGGATAAACTCACGGGGATATGTGCCAGAATAGCCGCGGTCTTAAAGCTGGCGCCCAAGCACCCAGGCGTTAGCCTGAGAACAGCATCGGGCGAACATCCGGCAGCCGTTGAAAAAAGCAGTTTGGTGGGAGAACACAGTGTCTGAATACATAAGCGATGACGAGCAGATCAACCGCTTCAACGAGTGGTGGCAGGCCAACGGTACAGCGTTGCTGGTGGCCATAGGGGTCGCGATTGCCAGCGTCGTGGGCTGGAATATATACGCAGATCAGCGCCAACAAAGCATTGAAGCGGGCACCGCAGTGTATGCCGAGTACGCGGAAGCAGACGATCCCGATGCAAAGCAAGTGCTCGCAGAGCGCATAAAGAGTGAGTTCCCCGATACAAGTTTTGCGACCCTCGTCGCCTTGGCCGAAGCCAAGGCAGCAGTCGACAGTGGCGACCTCGGCGCTGCGCGATCCGCACTGAACGCAGCCAAAAACGCCGCACCCGATGCCCTGCTCAGCGAACTGGCGAGCCTACGATTGGCCAAGGTGGAATACGCCATGGGCGATATTGCCCAGGCGTTGGAAACGTTGCAGGGGGTGCGTAGCGCTGGCTACGAGTCGTGGGCGCTTGAGCTAACTGGCGATATCTACCTTGCCGAGGGTGACTCGGAGAAAGCGTATGCCGCCTACAGCCGCGCGCTGGAGAATACTGACGCAGGAGCCAATCGCCCGCTGCTCGAAATTAAAAGAGATAACACCGCGCCTGCCAATGGTGAGTTTAGTCCCTTTATTGTGCCTCTAGATCAAGCCCTGCAAGAGGCGCGACAGACTCTGGCAAGCGACGACGATTCCGAATCAACCCCTAACGAGTAACAGGCTTGGCGATGACAAATACACACAGCTGCCCGCATCGGGCAAGCCTGAACCCGCTGCGCAGCATAGTCCTGTTCATTGCAGCGCTCTTGGTGAGTGGTTGCGCCATGTTTTCTTGGATTCCCGGTGTGGGCGACGGCGGTGGTGATAAGGAAAATACTGAACCGGCGAAGTTGGTTGATTTTGACGCTGAGGTAAAAATCCAACGGCAGTGGAAAAGTAAGGTTGGCGACGGGCTAGGTAAAAAGTACATTCGCTTGCAGCCCGTGGTGGCAGCTGACCGGATAGTGGCCGCAGATGCTTACGGTACTGTGGCTGCATTCGACCGATTCTCTGGCAAAACCATTTGGCGGCAAAAAATCGGCGACGTGGAACGCATCACCTCTGGCCTCAACCGCTTTTTAGACCGCAGTGACTCAGCCTTTGTGAGCGGTGGTGTTGGCGCTGGCGAGGGCCTCGTGTTGATGGGTACCACCGGCGGCGAAGTTGTTGCGCTTGCGCTGAGTGACGGCAGCGAGCAGTGGCGTGCCTATGTTGGCTCAGAAATAGGTGCATCACCGGTAGCCGCGCAAGGCCGAGTGTTCGCCCAAACCATTGATGGCGCGCTGATAGCGTTGGATGCCACTAACGGCGAACAGCTTTGGTCCTATTCCAGTCAGGTGCCGCTGCTGACACTGCGTGGTACCAGCACGCCGGTAACGGCTCGCGACGTCGTTTATACCGGCTTCTCCAGCGGCAAGGTGGTTGCATTGCGTGCCAGCAACGGCGAGCCAATTTGGGAGCAGCGCATCATGTTGCCCGAGGGTCGTTCAGAATTGGAACGCATTGTCGACGTTGATGCGGCCCCCCTGTTGGCGAGCAACTCGGTATTCGCCCAAGCCTATCAAGGCCGCATGATGCGCCTATCCGCGCGTGATGGACGGCCACGCTGGGAAGTGGAAGTGTCAAGCTTTCTCAATCTGACCGAGGGTCTTGGGCAGGTTTACGCCGTGGAAGAAAAAGACACGCTCACTGCTGTTGACCAAGAACGCGGCGAGGTGATTTGGCAGCACGAGCTGCTGGCGCGACGCGGACTGACAGCGCCGCTGGCGTTTTCAAACTACCTCGTGGTTGGCGATGCAGACGGCTATCTGCATGTGATGGCGCAACGCGACGGCCGTATGATGGGCCGAGAGAAGGTTGACGGTAAGGGTTTGCGTACACCGTTCACGCTGGCTGAAAGCACGCTGTTTGTCCTCGATAATGCCGGTGGTCTGCACGCCTATAGCATCACCTCGAGATAATCTTGCTGCCTACCATCGCCCTGGTGGGCCGCCCCAATGTTGGTAAGTCGACGCTTTTCAATAAGCTAACCAACTCCCGTGACGCACTGGTTGCCGATGTGCCGGGCCTTACTCGTGATCGACGCTATGGACGCATGCAAGTAGAGGCGGGGCAGGTGACCCTCATCGACACCGGCGGTCTGTTCGGCGAGCATGTGCTAGCGGACGAGCTCACAGGCCAGACCCAGTTGGCGGTAGATGAAGCGGACTTGGTCCTCCTGATACTCGATGGCCGTGAGGGTGTCACCGCGGCAGACGAAGACGTGGTCACCTATCTACGCAAAAGTAATGTGGCGTTTCTGCCGGTGATCAACAAAATCGATGGCCTCAACGAAGATCAAATCATCGCCGACTTTGTGCGCTTTGGTTTTCCTGCATACGCTATGATTTCAGCCAGCCATAACCGCGGCCTAAAACAGCTCAGAGAAACCATCGCCCAGCGTTTGGCCGACCTCGATATGGTCCTTAACCCTGCGCCGGTGGAGGAACCCGATGGTATTCGTGTGGCCGTAGTTGGCCGCCCCAATGTGGGCAAGTCGACTCTGGTTAACCGGCTCATTGGTGAGCAGCGTCAGGTTGTATTCGATATGCCGGGTACGACCAAGGACGCCATTGATATTCCTTTTAACAAGGACGGCACCGACTACGTGTTGATCGATACCGCTGGGGTGCGACGCAAGGGCAAAGTCTCTGAGGTTACGGAAAAGTTCTCTGTGGTGAAGGCGCTGCAGGCCATGGAGCGGGCGCATGTTGTCATTTTAGTCATTGACGCCTCGGAAGGCCTCGTGGAGCAAGACCTGCACGTGCTGGAATACGCCCTCGAGGCGGGGGCGGGCATGGTGATCGCCGTCAATAAATGGGACGGCCTTGAGCGTGAACAGCGCGATCGCGTTAAAACCGCACTCGACCGGCGTCTGAATTTTGTGCCTTGGGTACCCTTGCAAACCATTTCTGCTCTGCACGGTAGCGGTGTCGGTAAGCTTTTAGGGCGCATCGAGCAGGTCTATAAGGTCGGTTTGTTTGATGTCTCGACCTCACTGCTGACGCGCTTGGTGCGCAACATGGTGGCCGCCCATCCCACTCCAGCGGTGCGCGGGCGGGCGATTAAAATCAAAGTGGCCACTCGGGCGGGTGCACATCCACCGCGCATTGTCGTGCACGGCAACCAGTTAGGCTCGCTGCCAAGCAGCTATCGACGTTTTCTTGAAAACGGTTTTCGTGAGGCGCTGAGTCTGCTTGGCAATCCGGTAAAATTGGAGCTGCGGGACTCGGAAAATCCCTTTGCGGGTAAGCGCAATGTGCTCACCCAACGCCAGCTAGACCGCCGCAAACGTAGCATCAAGCATCGCAAACAATCTAAGAAGGGCTCTTAGAAGACGCAAACAGCCAAAGCGGCTGTTACTGCGGCTCAACGCTGGTTGGGGTTAACAGCGTCATCATGGATTGTGGGTCTACCCGGTAGCCGTTCAAGCTCACTGACCAGTGTAGGTGCGGACCGGTAACACGACCAGTGGCGCCTACCAAGCCTATGATCTGGCCCTGCTCAACCGCGTCACCCTCCGTTACCAGCTGATCGCTCAGATGGCAGTACATGGTGACAAGACCCTGACCATGATCGAGAAACACCGTTTTACCGTTGTAGTAAAGGTCGTCGACCAGAGTGACCTTGGCGGCCGCGGGCGCTTTGATTGGGGTGCCAGTGGGGGCGGCGATATCCAACCCACTGTGCGGATTGCGGGCTTGGCCGTTAAAGAAGCGGCGATGGCCAAACAGGCTACTGATACGACCCTGCAGCGGCTGAATAAAGCCTTGGTTCGGTAATTGAGTATCAGAAAACTGGAGGTAAAGTTGACGCTGGCGGGAACTTTCACCGCGAATACGCGCCAGTTGCTCAGGATTTGGGTTCACCATTTCGCGATTCTGCAGTGTGATGTGTTGCTCGGTGTAGGCTTTGTCAACGACGCTGAAAGTATGGGTCCGAGGCTCTCCATTAAGCTGGTATTCAAGCTCGGCTTGCCCCAAGGCTTGGCGCAGCGGTACGCCGACCAAAACCCGTTCCTCAAGGCGCATCAGTGGACGGTTGTTGAAGCGAATTTGCGTGGCCCCCTCTGGTGGCTTCCACTGATAAATGCCGCCGGGCACGACGGCGCGATCACTGGCATCAGCAACGGTCAGAGTCAGCAAACCGAGGATTAGGCCAGCGCTGGCGATGGCTCTGGTAAAAACGCTGGCAACAGGACTAGGCACATTGAGTTTTTTCATGGGTCAGCGGTGGGCCCGTTATTGGTTGAGATTGTGGCTGGGTCAGTCACCGGACTTTGCGCAGCAATGATGTTTGCGGCAGATGGACTAACGCCGGTCAGCGTCTGACCAGCGCGAGTTGCTGTCACGGTGGCAGTGAATTGACCGTCCTGCATTTGTCCTTGCAGTCGCTGGCCACTCTGAAGCTGCGCCACCTGAGAGATGACCGTGCCATTTATATCGCGTAGCACAATATAGCCACGTGTCAGCGTGGGTAAGGGGCTAAGGCTTTCTAACATGCGCGCTGCTGCGACCACCTGCTGGTCGCCATGCTGCAGTGTGTTCTGCATCAACTGCGGCAGCCGCGCGCTGCAAGTGCTCAGGCGCTGGTTCAGCTTCGCGAGCAGTCGATCTGGCCGCTTGGTGGTCAAACGGCTGGTTAGACCTGCTAGCTTGGCTTGCTGCTGTTGCTGCCATGCCGTGGTGACTCGCAGCAAGCGTAGCTGCAACTCGTCCAGTCGCTGGGCAGCCTGTTGGCAGTAGCGGGCTGGATTTATCAGACCAAGCGCCAGTTTGTCGGACTGCAGTTTGCGTTCGCGTAGCGCGGCGCTCATGACCAAGCGCAGGCGGCGCTGCTGGGTCAGCAGCATGGCGCCTAACTCTTCACCATCTGGGGCAATTAACTCTGCTGCCGCAGAAGGCGTAGGCGCGCGCAGATCGGCGACAAAGTCACAGATCGAAACGTCTATCTCGTGACCGATGGCCGAGACTACTGGGATGTCTGTTGCAGCAATGGCCCTGGCAATGGATTCGGCGTTGAATACCCAGAGGTCTTCCATGGAGCCGCCGCCTCGTGTCAGCAGAATAAGATCCGCATCGAGCTGCTGTGCGCGTTCTAGCGCGCGCAAAATCTCAGCCTCGGCATCTGTACCTTGCACGGCAGTAGGCACCACTATCACCTCCAGCGCGGGAAAGCGTCTGCGCCACACCGAGAGCACGTCTTTGAGCGCCGCGCCGGTGGGTGAAGTCACCACGGCAACCCGAGTTGGTATATCGGGCAGCGGGCGTTGCAGCGCGCGATCGAAAAGGCCTTCGGCGTCAAGCTGGCGCTTTAGCGCCTCGAAGGCCGCACGTAGCGCGCCTTCGCCTGCCGGTTCCATATGCTCGACAATAATCTGGAATTCACCGCGGCCCTCATACAGGCTGACCCGCCCCCGCAGCAGTACCTGCTGACCGTTGGCTGGCTGCATGCGCGCACGACGGTTGGCGTTCGCGAACATGGCGCAGCGCACCTGTGCGTCTCTGTCCTTAAGGGTAAAGTACCAGTGGCCAGACGATGGGCGGGCAAAGCTCGACAGTTCGCCGCTCACCCATATTTGCGCGAAGCGTTGTTCGATGGTCATCCGCGCCGCGCGATTCAGCTCACTGACCGACAATATTTGTCGTTGCGGGTGCGCTTGCAGCGCGTTATTGCGGCGTTGGTCGGGGCTGGTAGGACGTTCGGGCATGGCGACGGCCGTTGCTTGCAGAAGCCACGATCATTCCGCGTTTGCTGAGCTATGACAAGCGCTGAGATCGGCTGGGCAGTACTCACTGTCAGGCAGATTTACTTCTTCGATTTGCATCGCTAAAATGCGCTTTTTGCGGGGTCCCTAATGCTGAGAATAGCCACTGAGGCACTGACCTTCGACGATGTGCTGCTGCTACCTGCCTTTTCCAACACTCTGCCGTCCCAAGTTACGCTCAAATCCCAGCTGACGAAGAATATCGCGCTGAACATTCCATTGCTGTCTTCGGCCATGGATACGGTCACCGAAGCCCGTCTGGCCATTGCTATTGCCCAAGAGGGCGGTATTGGCATTGTGCACAAGAATATGACCATCGAGCAGCAGGCACGCGAAGTGCGCGCGGTAAAAAAGTACGAATCCGGCATCATCCGTGACCCGGTATGCATTGCACCCGATGCCACCCTGCAACAGCTGCAACACCTGACCCAGGAGCACGGTATTTCCGGTGTGCCAGTTGTCGCTGACGGCAAACTTGCTGGCATCATCACGAGCCGCGACCTGCGTTTTGAGCGCCGTACTGATGCACTGGTCAAAGAAGTAATGACGCCACGTGAGCGCTTGGTGACCGCCTTGGAAGGCACCGACTTCGAACAAATTACTGGCCTGTTGCACAACCACCGAATTGAGAAAATTTTGTTAGTCAATGCGGCGGACGAGCTCACCGGCATGATTACCGTCAAAGACATTGTGAAGGCCCAAGCTTATCCCATGGCCTGCAAGGACAGCCTAGGGCAACTGCGGGTGGGCGCCAGTGTCGGCACCAGCGAGGACACTCACGCCAGAGTCGCCGCATTGGTAGATGCCGGGGTAGATGTGGTGGTGGTGGATACCGCGCACGGTCACAGTCAGGGTGTCCTCGATCAAGTAGCATGGATCAAGGAACATTACCCAAACCTTGACGTAATCGGCGGTAACGTCGCTACCAAGGCAGGCGCACTGGCCTTAGTCGAAGCCGGTGCTGATGCAGTAAAAGTCGGCATAGGCCCGGGATCCATTTGCACCACACGCATCGTGGCCGGAGTCGGTGTGCCGCAGATTACGGCCATTTCCGAAGCGGCGGAAGCCGCTGCGGCCGCGGGCATTCCGGTGATCGCCGATGGCGGCATCCGTTACTCTGGTGACATTGCCAAGGCCATTGTCGCGGGTGCTAGCGCCATTATGGTGGGCAGCCTGTTGGCCGGGACCGACGAATCGCCGGGCGAGGTGGAGCTCTATCAGGGTCGCACCTATAAGTCCTACCGTGGCATGGGCTCTATTGGTGCCATGGCTCAGCAGCACGGCTCCAGCGACCGCTACTTTCAAGAGGTAGAGGGCGATGGCCGTAAGCTTGTGCCTGAAGGTGTTGAGGGGCGGGTGGCCTACAAAGGCCCGTTAAGCCCGATTGTGCATCAACTGATGGGCGGCCTCCGAGCGTCTATGGGCTACACCGGCAGCACAGACATCGACACCATGCGTACCCAGCCAGAATTTGTGCGGGTGAGCAGCGCGGCCATGGTGGAGTCTCATGTGCATGATGTGTCGATAACCCGCGAGGCACCCAATTATCCGCTGAGTTGAGGCACGGCCCGCTGGTCGGGCCGATCCCAGACGAAAGCCCATCAAAAACCATAAGGAAGTCAGTGCATGCAGGGCACGCTCAGAGACATTCACGCACAGCGGCTGCTGATACTGGACTTTGGTTCTCAATACACTCAGTTGATAGCTCGCCGCGTGCGCGAGTGTGGTGTGTACTGTGAGATTTACCCCTTTGATATCACCGCAGCAGAAATCGCTGAGTTCGGACCTGCAGGGGTAATTCTTTCCGGAGGCCCTGAAACCGTTACCGAGGGCACCACACCACGTATTCCCGAGAGCATATTCGAGTTAGGCGTGCCTGTGCTGGGCATCTGCTATGGCCTGCAGGCCATGGCCGCCCAATTGGGCGGAGAGGTAGTGGCTTCAGAGCTGCGCGAGTTCGGTCATGCGCAAATACGCAGCGAGGCAACCAGCAACTTACTGGCACCGGTATTTGCCAACGCTAATGCCGTCGATGTGTGGATGAGCCATGGCGACAAAGTTGCAGCCATGCCCGCCGGGTTCGTTTGCACCGCTAGCTCCGACAACGCTCCCTATGCGGCCATCGAAGATCCTCAGCGTCAATTTTTCGGCGTGCAATTCCATCCTGAGGTCACCCACACCGATAACGGCGAAGCACTTATAAGACGCTTTGCGCGCGAGCTTTGCGGCTGCCAGGGCGAGTGGACGGCAGCGAATATTGTTGACGATGCCATCGCCTCGGTGCGCGCACAGGTGGGCACAGACAAAGTGGTGCTTGGTTTGTCCGGCGGCGTGGATTCATCCGTAGTGGCCGCGCTACTGGCCCGGGCCATCGGTGAGCAACTTACCTGTATTTTTGTCGACAACGGACTGCTGCGAAAAAACGAAAGTGAAGAGGTGAGGGCGGCTTTCTCTGGCGCGATGGGTGCAGGCTCGCTGGCGGAGTTGAACATCGTTACCGTTAACGCCCAAGAGGAATTTCTCAGTCAACTGACCGGCATCGACGATCCGGAGGCTAAGCGTAAAGTCATTGGCGCTACCTTTATTGACGTCTTCGAGCGCGAAGCTAAAAAGCTGCGCGATGTGAACTGGCTTGCGCAAGGCACTATTTATCCCGATGTCATTGAGTCAGCAGCATCTAAGTACGGTAAGGCCCATGTGATTAAGTCGCACCACAATGTGGGTGGGTTACCGGAGCGCATGACCCTGAAACTTGTTGAACCGCTGCGTGAACTGTTTAAGGACGAAGTACGTAAGATCGGCCTGCATCTCGGCCTACCGCCAAGTTTGATTCATCGGCATCCGTTCCCGGGACCGGGATTGGGTGTGCGCATTCTCGGGGCGGTGAAGCATAGCTATGCGGACGTACTGCGCGAAGCCGATGCGATCTTCATTCAGGAACTTCGAGCTGCTGGCCTGTACGATCAGGTGTCTCAAGCCTTTGCCGTTTATCTGCCCGTAAAATCTGTGGGCGTCGTGGGTGACGCGCGGCGTTACGAACATGTCATCGCCCTGCGGGCGGTAGAGACCATTGATTTCATGACGGCCCGCTGGGCCCATTTGCCTTACGACTTTATCGAGTGCGTATCCAACCGCATCATTAACGAAATCTCAGGCGTCTCGCGGGTTGTATATGACGTGTCCAGCAAGCCGCCCGCGACGATTGAGTGGGAGTAGTGACATGAGCTGTAAGCCTCATAATTACTGACTTTTACCACTTGAAAACACCCATTTTTTAGCGATTTGTGTA
>JAACDW010000239.1 GCA_009936775.1 Pseudomonadota bacterium | reverse complement strand
AATGACCCCGTACTTGATCACTTCCGCCAACCCGGCCGCATACTCCCGGGGCGGCAGCGTGGCGAGCACGGTCGTGTCGGCGAGCACTGCCTTGGGTTGGTAAAAGGCACCAATCATATTTTTGCCCACAGCATGATTCACAGCGGTTTTGCCGCCAACCGAAGAGTCCACCTGCGCCAGCAACGTCGTGGGAATTTGAATGAACGCCACCCCGCGCTGAAAAGTCGCAGCAACAAAGCCACATAAGTCACCTACCACACCGCCACCTAGGGCAATTAAACAAGTACTGCGGTTGTGGCGTTTTTACAGCAAAAACGTGGTTACCGCGGCAAAGCTGTCCAGCGTTTTGTACGCTTCGCCGTCGGGCAATTGATACACGTCGACTTGACGTTGGCCTAGCGCCTGAACGACCTGACTCAAATACAGTGGTGCGATGGTGTCATTGGTTATCACCGCCACTTGCTGGCCGG
This sequence comes from Pseudomonadota bacterium, assembly GCA_009936775.1. Lineage (GTDB taxonomy): Bacteria > Pseudomonadota > Gammaproteobacteria > Pseudomonadales > Azotimanducaceae > UBA4421. Next base: position 8,245 of record JAACDW010000239.1, on the reverse strand, counting down.
GGATCAGCGGCTCAAGCAGTTGGCTCAGCCGTTCAGGCTGTTGAACACCAAGATCGCCCACATGAATTGGATAGCTGCGATCGGCTAGCTCCACAGCTAACGTTTCCTGTGCAGGTGCTGCCACGGTCATGAACATGCCTCCCGGTGTGACTGGCGCCGCTCAAGCAGCTTCAAAATTTTCCGCGTTATCGCACCCGCCCCGCGTTGATCTGTGAGCACTCGATGATCGGCAATCTCCGCGTAAAGCGGGCCGCGCTGCTGTTGCAACTCACGAAGTTTTGCCGCCGGATCACTGCCTTGCAGCAACGGTCGTTTGGTGTCTCGGCGGGTTCGTGCAATGAGTTTTTCGATAGGGCTATCAAGATGAATAACGATACCTCGGGCAGCCAAGCAACGGCGATTTTCCTCGAGCAGCACTGCGCCCCCCCCAGTGGCCAGCACGATGCCTTGCTGCTGGGTCAATTCCTCAATGATGGCCGCCTCGCGTTGGCGGAAGCCCACTTCCCCTTCGACGTCGAAGATCCAAGAAATTTCGGCACCGGCGCGGCTTTCTATTTCTTCGTCTGCGTCGAAAAATGGCATCTTCAAAGCTTCGGCCAGTTGCCGACCTACAGTACTTTTGCCCACCGCCATTAAACCAATCAAAAAAATGTTTTGCGCATTCATAGGCCAAGTGTAATGCAACGTCCAAAGCCTGACCCGAAAATATCTGGCTTGTTATAGCCTCGGCAGCACAGGCTTGACTGTCTCGCTGCAAAACCTAGGCTACTGGGCCAAAGTTGGAGTAATAAAGATCAACAGCTCTTGCTGGTCTTTACGCGCTATTTTGCGCTTAAACACTCTACCCAAGATAGGCAGATCACCCAATATCGGAGTCTTACGTTCAGCGTGGTTTTCATCCTTCTGCAAAATACCGCCAAGTACCAAGGTCTCACCGTTGCCGACCAGCACACTGGTTTGAATTTCATTGGTGTTGATGGAGGGTACGCCATTGAAAATTTGTCCTACCGTGTCCTGTTTGACCTGCAGCTGCAGCAAGATTTGCTGGTCCGGGGTAATTTGCGGCAACACATGCAGCAATAGCAGTGCGTTGCGAAATGCGGTGGATGTCGCACCGCTGCGGCTTGTCTCCTGATACGGAATTTGCACACCGGACTGTATGGAAGCAGGTGATTGATCGATGGTAAGAATTTTCGGTTTTGCGAGTACTCTGGCCTGACCCTTGGCAGCCAACAAAGAAAGCTCTGCATCAACCTCTACGCCGGAACGAAGCACCCCCAAGGCCAGCGTTGAGGCGGGAGCCGCAACAGCGAGGGCGGTGGTTGCCACCAAGGAGCTTAAGCCTTTGTTATTGAGAGAATTTTCTTCTGCAAGCTGGCCTCGGCCAATGTCTGCACGCCACTGAATACCTAACTGGTGGCTCAAAGTGTCGCTCGCGGTCACAATTCTCGCCTCAATGGCCACCTGCTGCAGAGGCGCATCGAGTAAGCCAACCCACTCACGTATCGCGACTACCCGAGCGGGAATGTCGTTCACCACCAAGGCATTAAGCCGTTCATCCACCAAGGCCTCACCGCGTGGCGAGAGCAAAGACTGAGAGGAGCCAAGATGCTTGAGCAGTTGGCTAGCGCGCGCATAGCGCACGCGAATAACCGCCGACTGTAAGGGCACTAACGCAGCTACTGCTCGGGCCCCCGACAACGCCTCCTCCTCCCTCTGCGCGATAATCGCAGCGGGGGCAACAAAGCTAACGCCCCGCTGCTGGCGCTCCGCTAAGCCAGCAGCGCGCAGAATCTGCGCCCACGCTCGGCTAGCTGGTACATCGATCAAATTCACAGACAAGGTTCCCTCAACCTCATCACTGATCACAACACTTACCGCACGCTGATCTGCTAGCAACTGCAAAAGCTCCCTAACGTCAGCATTTTGCATACGCAAGGTGAACTTGGGCCCCTGCAAGTTGCCGCTGGTCTGATCATTGTTTGGCCCTGCCGCGCCATGGCCAAGCGCGGGCAAACCAACAACGGCCAACAAACAAAAAACCCACAGCACTTTGCCAGCACGGTATCGCAGCTCGGCGTTTATCTCTTTCATTGTCGCCTATTCGCAGAGACCGCAGGAACCGAGACGAAAAACGGCGACAAAGAAAGCGGCGACCGCAACATGAGCACCATGGGCTTAGCTTGGTCTTTTGCCGCAGCAGACTGTGGCGGCGGCTGTAAAACCGCGCGCTGAGAATCCAACAAAGCCAAGCGGTACTCTTGTGCTGACACCTTGGCCTCAGCGGCGGCGATGCGCAGCACGCCTTGGGCGTTACGAAAGACGCCGCGCAGGTCCGCGGCACTATGCTCTGGAGAGCCTTCCGCTGCCACGACCTGGACCACCCCAACAAACGTAATAGCCCGCACGTCGTCGTCCGTGAAGATGTGCTGCCTGGCGTCATCAGTCTCATGAGCAGCCAGCGCGGGCCGGCAACTTAGCGCAAGCCGGGCACCCACGGGCTGCACTGTGGAAAGTAGCGGCCAGTCTTTGGCAACGGCTTGTGGCAGCGCAAAAAATTGCCTGGCTGCAGTGGCTGGCTCAACGCGCTGTAGGAATACTCGAAACGTCAGCTCAGCCCTTACGATATTGCCCGTGTTGGCCCTAGTCTGTTGCGCTTGCTTGGCCAAATGTGTCGGTGTGATAGCCAGCTTGTCTAGGACTATGGCGCCACTCGCTAAGCGATCCAGCATGGCGAAAATATCTGGCAGTGCACCCTGCAACTGCCAGATATAACCCCGCTGCAGAAACCTCGGCACCAAGGTTCCCAAGGCGGCTAGCTGCGGAAGCTCGGCCTTGGCATGCCATATACGGCTGTCGGTGATCTCAAGAGATGCAGTGCGCAACTGATGTTGCGCAGCCAGATCTGTAAGACTGGACAACCCGTTTGGGTTTACCTGTTGCGCGTACCACGGCATGTATTGATCCAACGCTTTGTGCCAAGAGACATTGCTCGGTTGCGCCCAATCGCGCCTAAGTTGTTCAGCCTCAAGTGGCAGTTGTCGAGTCTGAGTAATTTTCGCATCTAAATCTGCTACCTGGCGCAGCATGGGCTGGGTGCAAACCCATCCGAGAAGTACAACCAGCAACAACACCGGCGCGATCAGCGCGAGACCTTGCCGGCCAAAAGACATCAGACTGACTCGCGTGTACCAACCCAAGGCAGCAGCATAGAGGGGCAACCAAGACTTGCTCATGAGCCGCTACCAGGTGCGATGGCTTTGGCGGCCTGTTGCGATTCAGCAAAGGCCAAGCGCAACACGAAACGACCCGGCAGCGCCTCCGCCGAGGAAAAATCTGCTGCTTGAGACCCGGTTAACAGCACGGGCCAAGCCGCAAGCTCAGGCTGCTCAGCCGCGGCAAATGCGGCAAATATTGCATCCGGCAGTTGCTCTAAGGTGCGCGGGTCAACTGCCACGCCGGATAGAATCACCGAGCTGGCAGAGGCCTTTATGGCGGTCAGCTGAACACATGGTGGCAGCAGCTGCAGTAGCCGCCGCAGACGCTCCAGCTGCCGACTACCCGCTGCTGCGAAATTTTGCAACGCCGCCCCAGCGACCTGACTTTGTTTGCCCAGCAAATGTATCTGATCTGCGCGGCGGCTGGCCGCCACTTGCTGCTGCTGTTGCTGCTGAAGCCGGGAGAGATGCCCTTGCCGGGCTGCAACACCCTCCCCCAGCAGAACAACACAAAGCATGACAACCGCTACTGCTGAACCGAAAATGGCGATTATTCGACGCATCATCCGCTGGCGCAGTTGCCGCACCCTGCCAACCCGCCAAGGCAACAGATTGATTCGCGGCGGTCCAGCGTCGTCGTGCCAATCACTGACTCGGCTTACCGCGCCATGCATGGCCAGCCCTAGGGCAATCTGCCCGCGCAGTGCGGGCGCATACCCCTGCCTCGTTGTTACGTAGCTTTGCAGGTCATGATCTAGCAGCTCGCCCGCAGTCGCAGGCGGAATATTGACGGCGGCCGATGTACGCCAAACAACCACTTTATGCGCAGCGGTAATACCGATCTGGTCAAGGCACTGAGCAGGGTCATAAGACTGCTGACGGACAAACCATGAGCCGCGAAAGAACCAAGCGCTGGGCTGGGGCGACTGCGCCAACAAAACCCAATCGCCAGCCAGTGCGCAGACACGTGAACCTTGTTGCCGCCAATGGTGCCTCAGGCCAAGGTAAAGGCCGACCCCGTCGGGCACCAAGCCTGCAACTGGCAACCCTGACCCCGCCATTGAGGAGGTGTATTCACGATCGGCCGCATCGAGTGTCCACCACAGCCAAGCTTCGACGGCGGCGTGCGCAAGTTGTCCAGCAGCGCTTGCAGGCTGTTGCTGAGAGGAGCGCAACAGGTAATCGAATTTTGGTGGCGCTTGAGGTCTGGTGCGCTCAAGCCAGCCGTTGCCAGACAATGGCCCAGCATCTACAGCATCCGTAGCGGCAAGTTGGGCCAGATGAGTGGCCAACCGGCCAGCCAGCTGCTGATGTAGGTCGAGGTGAATTTGCGTCCCAGGGCTGGGTGCTTGAGCAATCGGCAGAACCAAGCACGTTGCCTGCGATGCGGCTAGCCAGCAGTTCACAGACAACAACTCATTGCCTAGCTGACGCCGACAGCGGCGAATAACTTGCGCGCATGCCGCTGCAAAATCTGTATCACTCGTCACAGCCACAGTTTCCGCGAGCACTACCTCAAACTGAGCCGACCCGGCTGCAGGCGAAAGCTTCAGTAAACAAAACCATAGGGCCTGCGACTGCACAACAATACCCATAACCAGACGATCAACCGAGCTCGAACGATGTCTGTCTTGCCGTCTGTTTTGCTGTTTGTTTTGCTGTTTGTTTTGCTGTTTCGTACGCGGCCAGATGGGCGCCGCAATTTGCGCTGTTCGTTGCATGGCTCTGCCTACCGGAGTCTGCGCTACAACCTCACCCATGGACCATGGGTATAACAGCGCTCTAAACCGAAGATTGTGTAAGCCAAAGGCGAGTCGCGCGATGCGGGCCTCCACCACTCAAGCGAGTGCCGAAGCGAATCTTTCACTAAAAGTGGCTCGAATTTGAGTGGCGGAAAAATAATTCATCGCTTATTCAGAGGTTCCCTAGGACAGTGCTTTTGCTATGCTCGGTCTGCATTGCACGTTTCTTCTGCTAGCCGAATCCAGCGATATGAACAGCCCTCAGCGCTCTTTACGCAAACACCCAGTGTTGAGTTTTCTTGCCATTTTTGGCTTGGCGACGGTATGTACGCTAACCATTGGCATCGCTGCCACCTACATCTACTTAGATCCACAGATCCCAAAGGCTAGTACCTTTCGCAATGTCACGCTTGAAGCACCACTGCGCGTGTATGCCAAGGACGGCGAACTACTTGGCGAATGCGGTGAACGGCGCCTGATTCCCGTCCCCATAGAAGAAGTACCAGAAGACTTCATTAGCGCGATCTTAGACACCGAAGACAAGCGGTTTTACCAGCACAGTGGTATCGACTACATCTCCTTAACCAACGACTTGATTCAGCTAGGCGCCCGTTTCATTGGGATCAACGATGACCGCTTGGGCGGAGCCAGCACTATTACCATGCAATTGGCGCGCAATGTCTCCTTCACCTTGGAGCGCAGCTTTTGACGCAAATTCAAAGAAATGTTGCTGTCGCTGAAGATCGAGCAGGAACTGACCAAGGATGAAATTTTAGAGCTGTACATCAACTTGGTGCCATTCGGCAAAAGGGCTTATGGCGCACAGGCCGCAGCGGTCACCTACTATGGCAAGCCGCTAAAGGAGCTGTCCATTGCGCAGTTAGCGATGTTGGCGGGCATTCCCCAACGGCCGGAAGCAGGCAATCCTATTAACGGCCCCGAGTGGGCCTTGCGCAGACGTAATCAGGTGCTTAGCCGCATGCTGGCGCAAGATTCCATTACTCAAGCCGAATACGAAACAGCCATTGCCGCGCCGATAACAGCACAGGTCTATGCCAGAGAATTGGATTTACCCAGCCCATACGCAGCGGAATGGGTACGCCAAGAGGTGGTTGGTAAAGTTGCAGATTTGTACACAGGCGGCTATGAAATTTACACCACACTGGACGGCGCGGCCCAGCGCGAAGCGACCTCGGCGCTGCGCCGGGGGCTGCTCAAATACGATCAGGATCATGGCTATCGCGGGGCCGAGGACACCCTTGAGGCGGCGCTTGCAGACACCATCGCAAGGGTCTTCGGCGAGCAAAATGCCGATCAAGGAATCAAGCAAGGCAGCAATCAAGGTATGGGACCATCGGCACCGTTGCAGAACTCTGTGCGCCAGACCCCGCCTGTCGATCTACCAGCCGATCTGCAAACCGATCTGCAAGCTGAGTTGCTCAACCGCCTAGACCAGTACGATGCATATACCGAGCAAATGCCAGCCATTGTGCTGCAGGTGAATGAACAGGATGCCCTGGTGCTGGCCAAGGAATCGGGGCTAGGCACACTACGCTTAAGCGACAGCCGCTGGGCGAGGGAATATCGCAGCGTCGATGAACGGGGCGCCCGTCCGCAGCGCATGGGCGACATCATAAGTGTCGGCGACATCATCAGAGTCAATACCAAGGCCGCTACCAGTGCCGCCAGCAGTACCGATGGCGAGCCGATTTGGCTGCTAACCCAGTTGCCGGACATTCAAGGGGCGCTGATCGCCATGGACCCGCAAAACGGGGCGGTCCGCGCCTTGGTAGGCGGCTACGACTTTTATCGCAACCAGTACAACTATGCCTTGCAGGCACAGCGGCAACCCGGCTCAGGCTTTAAGCCATTTGTTTATTCCTCCGCACTCACTCGCGGCATCACACCGGCTGATATTTTTCTCGACGCACCCTTGGTGTTTGAGGACGAAAATCTAGAATCCCAATACCGGCCAGAAAACGACAACAATCGTTACAACGGACCGACGCGGCTGCGCGAAGCCTTGTACCGCTCGATTAATTTGGTGTCTATGCGAGTGCTACTAAAAGTCGGCGCGGGCAAGGTACTCGAAGATGTCAGCAGTTTTGGCTTCGATATGACCTCCTTCCCCCGTAATACCCAGCTCGCCTTGGGCGGAGGCACCATGACGGTAGCACCTGTCGATATGGTGCGCGCCTACGGGGTGCTAGCCAATGGTGGTTATCTGGTCGAGCCACATATTGTCCAGCGCTTGGTCGACCAGCAAGGCAATGTGTTGTACCAAGCCAACCCGGCTACGGTTTGCAAAAACTGTGAAGCAGGCGAAACGGTCGAAAGCACCAGCAGCACGGCTGCTGCATCTGCCACAGCAAGCGATGCGGAAGCAGAGGCCTTTACTGGGTCTTGGCTCAACGCGACGGTGCTGGACTCGCTGCTGCAAAAACAGCGAGCACCCATCGATGAAGTTGCACAAGCCCGTGCCGAGCAGGTCCTAGACGAACGCAACGCCTTTATTATGCAGTCTATGCTGCGCGACGTAATCAAGCTCGGCACTGGCCGCCGCGCTCGTGCCATAGGCCGACAAGACCTTGCCGGTAAAACCGGTACCACCAATGACGCCTCTGACACGTGGTTCAATGGCTTCAACTCGTCACTGGTCACCAGCGTCTGGGTTGGCTTCAAAGATCAACAACCCTTGGGCCGCAACGCCTACGGTTCGAATATCCCGCTGCCGATCTGGATCGATTTTATGGAAGATGCGCTTGTCGGCACGCCGGAGACAACAATGCTCCAACCTCCGGGTGTCGTAACACTGCGTATCGACCGAGAAACTGGACGACCTACGGCTCGCAACAATCCCAACTCTGTTGACGAGGTGTTTTTAGCCGAGAGCGCTCCGGATGCCTCCTCGACGCTGAGTCAGCAGAATACGGCAACTGAAGAAATCAGAGCAGTAGATTTGTTCTAGCCAATTCAGCGCTGCAGCCGGGCACAAAAAAAGGAGGTTGCCCTCCTTTTCGTTACCAGCGTCGTGACCTAGCGTGGAATCTAACTTCCAGCACTGGTGCGCTTGGCAAAGCGCTGGCGGAACTTCTCGACCCGACCTCCGGAATCAATAGTCTTCTGCTTACCGGTATAAAACGGGTGGCAGCTTGAACACACGTCTAGGTGTAGGTCCGTCGCCAACGTGGAACCTATTTCCATCTCATTGCCACAGCTGCAGGTGGCCTTAATAACTTGGTACTGAGGATGAATGTTAGGCTTCATATTGGTTGCTTGCTTGTT
>JAACDW010000238.1 GCA_009936775.1 Pseudomonadota bacterium | reverse complement strand
ATCGCTCAATCGCCGTCCGCCCCTGCTATCGGCTGCACCTTTGCAACCATTCTGGGGACAAGGCTATTCGAGAGCTTAGTCCTCGTCTGTCGCCACCTCGCCCGCCTCTGCACCTTCGGCCTCAGCGGTTTGTGTTTCTTCTTGCTCTTCAATACGACTGACGCTGTTGAGCATTTCTTCATCACGCAGCTTTATCAGGCGTACGCCTTGGGTGTTGCGACCCAGTAACGAGACTTCATCGCCCTTGGTGCGCACCAAGGTGCCCATGTTGGAAATCAGCATCAGTTCATCGCCTTTGAATATTTGTATCGCGCCGACGAGTGCGCCATTGCGATCGCTGGTCTGCATGGCGATAACACCCTGTGCACCGCGCCCGCGCAGCGGAAAGTCTTGCAGCAGCGTACGCTTGCCGAAGCCGTTCTCGCTGGCGCTTAGCAAATAACCGTCGGTGGCCGGGATAATGAGGGAAATCAAGCGATGTCCTGCACCAAGCTTAATACCGCGCACGCCCTTGGCGCTGCGGCCCATGGCGCGCACGTCGGACTCCTTAAAACGAGTCGCCTTGCCAGAACTGGCGCAAAGCAGGATATCGCAGCTGCCATTGGTAATGGCTGCTCCCACCAGGGTGTTGTCGTCCTCAAGATCCAATGCAATCAGACCACTGTTGCGCGGACGCGAAAACTGCTCGAGCGGGGTTTTCTTCACGGTACCGTTAGCGGTGGCCATGAAGACAAAATGATCGTTGGTATATTCTTTGATCGGCAGCACTGCAGTAATGCGCTCGGCCCCGTTTAAGGGCAACAAGTTGACCATGGGGCGTCCCTTTGCACCGCGACTGCCTTGGGGTATGGCAAACACGCGCAACCAATAGACCTTGCCCACATTGGAGAAACACAGCAGGGTGTCGTGGGAATGCGCTACCACCATATGCTCGACAAAGTCTTCGTCTTTCACCGCAGTTGCTGCCTTGCCGCGACCGCCGCGCCGCTGGGCCTGATAGGTGTCTAGCGGCTGGGTCTTGGCATAGCCCTGATGAGAAATAGTGACCACCAGATCTTCTTCGTTGATCAAATCTTCATCAGACAGATCAAGTTGACTGCTAACAATATCAGTACGCCGCTGATCGCCGTAGGTTGCGCGAACCTCTTCCAGCTCTGCGCGTACTACTGAAGTCAAACGCTCGTGCGATCCCAAAATATCCAGCAGGTCGGCTATCTCGTCGAGCACGCCCTGATAGTCTTCCATCAGTTTGTCCTGCTCCATGGCGGTCAAACGATGCAGACGAATTTCTAAGATGGCTTGGGCCTGCTCTTCGGTTAGACGATAGCGCTCTGCAACGAAGCCGAATTCCTCAGACAAACCCTCTGGCCGACAGGCATCACTGCCCACCCGGCTGAGCAACTCGAACAATGCTGAGGCCTGCCAGCGCCGCTGCATAAGAGCAACACGCGCATCCGCCGCAGACGGCGAATTTTTAATCAGTTCGATAACCGCATCAATGTTGGCCAGCGCGACCGCTTGGCCCTCCAAAATATGGCCGCGTTGCCGCGCGCGGCGCAGCAGATAAAGAGTGCGTCTGGTGACCACCTCTTGACGGTGCTGCAGGAACGCCTCAAGCATCTGCTTCAAATTAAGCAGCTTGGGCTGGCCCTGTACCAAGGCCACGCAGTTGATGCCAAAGACACTTTGCAATTGGGTCTGGGAGTACAGGTTATTTAGAATGACCTCGCCTGATTCACCCCGCCGCACTTCGATTACGACCCGCAAGCCGTCTTTGTCGGACTCATCGCGCAGCTCGCTGATGCCTTCGATACGTTTGTCTTTTACCAGCTCGGCGATTTTCTCAATCAGCCGTGCCTTGTTTAGCTGATAAGGAATCTCGGTGATGACGATTTTTTCTCGGCCCTTCTTGTCGGTCTCGACTTCCGCGCGTCCGCGCACATAAATGCGTCCGCGCCCAGTGCGATAAGCCTGCACGATGCCGGCGCGGCCGTTAATGATGCCGCCAGTGGGAAAATCAGGGCCTTGAATATGTTCCATTAACTCGTCGACGGTAATGGCCTGATCTTGCAACACCGCCAGACACCCGTTGATCACCTCGGTCAAATTATGCGGGGGAATATTTGTCGCCATGCCCACTGCGATACCGGAGCTGCCGTTAACCAACAGATTCGGTACTCGCGTTGGCAGCACTTCGGGCATGGTCAACGAATCGTCGTAGTTGTTGACGAAGTCGACGGTGTCTTTGTCCAGGTCGGCCAGCAGCTCCGACGCCATCTTGGCCATTCGCACTTCGGTATAGCGCATGGCCGCCGGCGGGTCGGCGTCAATGGAGCCAAAGTTGCCTTGCCCGTCTACCAACAGGTAACGCATGGAGAAGTCTTGGGCCATTCGCACTACGGTGTCATACACTGCGGTATCGCCATGCGGGTGATACTTACCAATGACATCACCGACCACACGAGCCGACTTTACATAGGGTCGGTTGTAGGTGTTGTTGAGTTCGTTCATGGCGAACAAAACACGCTTATGCACCGGCTTTAAGCCGTCGCGAACATCGGGTAAGGCACGCCCCACAATGACGCTCATCGCGTAGTCGAGATAGGACTGACGTAGTTCGTCCTCAATATTTACCGGCTGAATATCCTGCGGATCTGGGGGGGTAATTTCTGACATAAAAAGCGCGTATGCGATCAACGAAAAGTGGTCCTCATGCTACCACATTGACACCCTCAAAGCGCGGTTTGTGCAGTGTTTGGCTTGGGCTTTCTACGCCTTAGCCGACGCCGTTATACTCCGCTTATGAGCCCTATCGACCAACTGATTTACCCTCGCTACCTGCTGCAATTACAGCCAGCCGAACAAGGCGCTAAAGCGCAAATTCATGCCCAGCCCAATCTCGGTGCGGCCATCCACGGAGGCAACATCGTGGCTATCGACAGCCGCGCTGCGCTGCGCCGCCAATACCAACCAAGGGCCACAATAGAATTGCCCGACCAGCTGCTAATGCCCGGCCTAGTTAACGCTTGCAGCCACGCGCTGGGCATCGTAAATCGCAGCACTGCCCAGCCCAGCGACCTATTTGCCTGCGGCCTGATCGGTTCAGCAAATTCAAACTCGCCAAGGCTGAGCGATGACGAGCTATTCGCCTCCGCCAAACTGGCCTTTACCGAAATGCTGTTGGCAGGCACTACAACCTGCGCCGACATGTCTACGCACAGCGAGGCGGTGGCAAAGGCTGCCGAGGCATCCGGCATCCACGCGCAAATTAGTGTTCCCATAACGGCGCAAGCCAATACATGGACACAAAGCGCCCAAGAGGGCTTGGATCGTGCCCTCACTCTGCACGACCGCTACGCCCACCACCCGCGTATCAGCATTGCCTTTGGTCTGCCCGACCTGGTCCAACTGGACCGCGAAGCTTTGACCAAGATCGCCATGTACGCCGAGGAACTGAACCTGCAAGTACAGGTGCTGCTGCAACAAAGCCCTGCCCATTTGCTGGCGTTAGAAGATCGCCACGGCTGCAGTGGCATTGCATTGTTGGAACAGCATGGCTTACTCGGGACGCAACTGCAGGCAGTCCATGTTAACGCGCTGGATGATGCGGACTTGCAGTTATTGCAGCACTACCGAGTCGCTGTCATGCGCTGCCCTCACCGCTACGCCCAGCAAATGCGTCCTTGGCCTTGGTCTCAGTTTGGCGCTGGGTTGGGGACTGAGGCAGGGGCTGGCGCCACCCAGCCAGTGGGCCTAGGCACAGGTGGCTATGCGATGAACTACTACGCCGATCTGTTCCACAGCATCCAACAGCTGGACACCAATGCCATTTATCAGGCAACACAGGGCAGCGCACAGGTCATGGGCTTAGATGAAAACATTGGCGCGCTGGCCCCAGGGAGACTTGCCAATCTGGCCGCACTGGATTTACGCCTGCTCGATGCCAGCGTTGCTGCCAACTCGGTCGCAACGGATGTGCCGTCGCTACTGCTGCGCGGGCGCGCAGCCCAAGCGGTAAGCCATTTGTGGGTTGCCGGTGCGTTGCTAGTCGCAGACCACCAGCCAACGACCTAACTCACCAATTCACAGCAATGTTCAACCGCCGCGCAACTCCTCGGCATGAAAGGGAAACTCTGAAACCGCCAAAGCCGCTGCCTGCGCCTGCGGGTCGTTAGCAAAACGCCCGCGCTGAGCGTCTGGCAGACCTGCGGCGATGGCCGCCATTACCGTTTCGCCATAGGCATCTAAAACACGGCGGCGCGCGGGTTTATGTGCCTCCTGCGGCGCAGCAATGGGCGCATGGAACTCGATTTTCACCGGGGTTTTACCGCTACCCAGCAAGTCCTCCGCGCCGGTAATGCTTACCGGTACCACCGGGGCACCGCTTTGTTCGGCAATGTAGGCAAGGCCAGGCCGGGGCGGTCGCAACAGCGCTGCCCAACTGCCGCCCTCTGGAAAAATGCCCAGCACGCCGCCCTGCCGCAATACACTCAGAGAGAGCCGGAAAGTGGAACGGCTAAAGCCACCGCGATAGGCGCGGATAAAACCCCAGAGTTGGGGAATCATTTGCGCCCATAGGGGTGAATTTGGGCGGTTCGCGCCACCAATAAATTCCACCATGCGCGGGCTCGCGTAGAGTACTAACGCCGGATCAACAAAATTAAAGTGGTTGGCGGCCAAAATGACCGGCCCATCTGTCGGTATATGCTCGACCCCACTTAGGTGTAAATCACCGAGGCTGTGAATCAAGCGCCCGGTGATAAATCGCAGCACCGCACGCGACAAGCGACGACGCGGGTACTGCATAAATTCGCCTTGCTGCATTTGCCCCCCTGCTTGAGTTTTTCAGCGTTGCTTACGCTAACCAGTGTCGCCTGCTAAGGCAAAGGACAAGCGGCAGGCGCCGTTTGTTTTGACGCGTCCGCGCAGGCGTGTTTGCCTTGAAGTTGTCGTCAACACACCCAATGATGCGCATGCGGTGGGCTAACTTGTGCAATGACGCGCAAGCACGCATACCTACGCAGCCAACCACGGAGACCCTCATGAGCGCTGGCGATAACGTTGATCCAGAAGAAATTGAAAAATTTAATGAGCTGGCCCATCGCTGGTGGGATACCGACGGCGACTTCAAACCCCTGCATGACATCAATCCCTGCCGCCTTGGCTACATACAAGAAAAGGCACAGTTGGGCGCAGGACCCATTCTAGACATTGGCTGCGGCGGCGGCATCTTGATCGAATCCATCGCTCGACTGGGATACGACGCCACGGGCATCGACATGGCGGAAAAAGCCCTCGGCGTTGCCAAACTGCATGCCATAGAGCAAGAGGTAACGGTGCATTACGAGGCCAGTACCGCGGAGCACTATGCGTTAGCCCACGGCGCGGCCTTCCGCACGGTTACCTGCCTTGAAATGCTAGAGCATGTGACGGATTACGCCGCCACCATCAAGGCCTGCGCGGCTCTCGCCCAACCCGGTGGCGATTTGTTTTTCTCCACCATCAACCGCAACCCCAAGGCCTATGTGCTGCTCATTCTTGGCGCAGAGTACGTACTGAATATGCTGCCCCGAGGCACTCACGAATACAGCAAGTTCATCAAACCTTCCGAACTGGCAGGAGCCATTCGCGCGGCCGGTCTTGAGCTGCAGGAAATACGCGGCATGAGCTACAACCCGGTGACCCGCAACGCGGCCTTAAATGACAATACGTCGGCCAATTACATTGTGCATGCACGCAAACCATTGCAGGCTTAGCAACTCTTAGTCGCCATATCTTCTGCGAGTCTGTGATTGATGATTGATTCTTCTGCGCTTACCGAGCACCTAAGCCACTATCCCGAGCTGGCCGAACATGCGCTGGGCTGGCGCCACCCTATCGCCACAGACGCTCTGGCGGGCAAGGTGATATTGGTTACTGGGGCAGGCGCCGGCCTCGGCGCTGCCACAGCAAAAACCTACGCCAGTCTGGGTGCCACCGTGTTGCTGTTAGGCAAAACCCGCAGCAAGCTCGAAGCAGTGAACGATTGGATTAGCACGCATACGCAAACGCAACCAGTGATCGTGCCCTGTGATTTGGAAAAACTCGATGCGGAAACAGCGTCTAATTTGGCCGAGTCGATTAACGAAACCTTCGGCGCACTGGACGGTGTGGTACACCACGCCTCGCGCCTAGGGCCGAGAGCACCGCTTGCCCACTACCCGAACGACGAATGGCAGCGGGTAATGCAAACCAATGTAAATGCGGTATTTTTACTGAACCACGCGCTGTTCGGCGCCATGGATGCGAGCAAGCGCGCTTGCGTTATTCATACCTCGTCCAGCGTTGGTCGGCAGGGCCGCGCCTACTGGGGTGCCTATGCCGCCTCTAAGTTCGCGCTTGAGGGTTTGAGCCAAGTTTTTGCTGACGAAACGGAAGTGGCAGGTCGAATCAGGGTATTCAGCGTCAATCCCGGCGGCACCCGCACCGCCATGCGCAAGGCGGCCTATCCGCTGGAAGACCCACAAACCCTGCCCACACCGGAGGCGCATATGGAACTTTTCGTGCTGCTACAGCAGCCGATGAATAGCGCAGGCGAGGCGGTAGAGTTCGTTACCGGACAGCAGCTCGATTGCAGAGATTGGCTGGGCAAGTTACAAATCCTCTGAGGGTCTTAGGCCAGCACTTGTAACTTCAGTATCGCTTGTACCCAGAGCTAGCGCGGGCCCACCGCCGCTTTCGCAAGCTTCGGATAGGGTATCAGGCAACTGGTCTTCGCCACCTTGGAGCGCTTGACCTTTTGTGCGGCACCCCTTGGTGCTGCAAAACCCAACATCTTGTAGAGCACTTTGAGATCGTCAGCATGCATCGACGACCAGTGCCCTACGGTAAGCCAAGACGGCAAAATTACCGGTCCGTAGCGCACCCGCTTGAGCCGGCTCACCGTGCAACCGGCACTGTCGAAGAGTCGCCGGACCTCGCGGTTGCGTCCTTCTAGCAGGGCAACGTGATACCAAAAATTCGATTCGCTTCCGTTGTAATAACGCACATCACTGAATCGCATGGTTTCGCCTTCGATCTCAACACCGGCTTTGAGCTGAGCAATGTCGCTATCGTCGAGCTTCTTGTTAACCCGCACGGCGTACTCGCGATCCAGCCCTGTTGAAGGGTGCATCATACGGTGCGCCAAGGCACCATCGTTGGTCACCAGCAACAGGCCAGTGGTTTGAATATCCAAGCGGCCTACGGTGATCCAGCGCCCGCCATATAGGCGCGGCAACTGCTCAAAAATTGTACTGCGCCCTTCTGGATCGCGGCGACTGCAAACCAAGCCAGCGGCCTTGTTAAGCACCAGTACTTGAGGCATTTGCCCGGCGGCCGTTTCAATAACGGCGCCATCGACGACAATTTCATCTGTGGCGGCGACGCGCTGGCCGAGATGCGCGACCTCGCCATTGACCGCCACCCGCCCGGCTGCAATCCAAGCTTCAATTTGCCGCCGCGAGCCGCGACCGCTAGCGGCAATAACTTTCTGCAGCTTTTGCGATTCTGCAGCATCGAACTGTGAAGGCTGACGCGACTTCATCGGTTAGGTGCAGGCGCGTTATGGTCCGCGGCATGATCCGCGTCGTCGACCGAATTGTCGACACTGCTTGCCGTCCCGATTGCAGCTTCTGTTTCTGTCTCTGTTTCTGTCTCTGTTTCCGTCTCTGCCTCTGCTTCTGGCTGCGCTTCTGGGTTTGCGCTGACATCAGCAGTCTCAGCTTCATCAACCACCAAGGCGGGTTCGATCATTGCCTTGATTTTTTCCAGCGGCGGCAACTCGTCCAGCTTGCCCAGATTGAAATAGTCAAGGAAGGCCTTAGTAGTACCGTACAGAGCGGGTCGACCCGGCGCTTCGCGCTGGCCGACAACACGTATCCAATCACGCTCTAGCAATGTGCGCATGATGTTTTGGCTGACGCTTACGCCACGCACTTGCTCAATATCGCCTCGGGTCACCGGCTGTTTATAAGCCACCAAAGCCAGTGTTTCGAGCAAGGCTCGTGTGTAGCGCGGTGGTTTTTCTTCCCACAGGCGACTGACCCAAGGACTGAGCTCCTGCCGGGTTTGATAGCGGTAGCCTGATGCCACTTTTTGCAGCGCCACGCCGCGTTGTGCGCTCGCATCTTCAAGCACCTCAATGGCTGTACGAATTTGCTTGCGGCCTGCTTCTTCGTCCAGTTCGCCTACAGCAAACAGGCGAAATAGATTATCCACAGTCACCGGGCCTTCCGCAGCTAACAGCGCCGCTTCAATAATTTGTGCAATTTGCTCCGGGGCAAGGCGTTGACCCGATAGCGGCAGCGCTGGATCTGCGCTTGCCGTCGATTCATTGGAGTCGTCCACTGCTGTTACTTCCTGATTTTCACTCATGACCGGCCTTTCGATCCGCCGTCATCATCAACGCGGTCTGCTGCGACCGAGTCTGCGTCTGACTCTTGGTCTGAATTTTCATCTGAACCGTCAACGACCCTGGGTCCGCCGTAGTTCAGGTTCGCGCCGAGACCCTCACCAAGGCCGTCCTTGGCATTCTTGCCGACACGCACGTGGATCGGTGCGAAGGGTTCGGTTTGCACAAAATCGACCAACGACTCGCGGATCAACTCCATGATGGCCAAAAACGTTACGACCACACCAAGCCGCCCTTCTGCCGCGCGGAACAGCTCGTTAAAACCAATAAAGCCGTCGCGCTGGCTTACCCGTGACAATATATCGCCCATGCGATCGCGCACGGACAACGCCTCAAACTTAGCCTCGTGCTTAGTAAACAGCTCGGCACGACGCAGCACTTGGGATAACGAGAGCAACACTTCGCGTAAATCCACCTCTGGCTCGCCATGTTCGCGCACCAATTTGGGTTTGCTGGCCGCCGCAACAAAAAGATCCCGCTCAATACGCGGCACCTCGTTGAGGTCTTCTGCCGCGGTCTTAATCTGCTCGTCCTCTTGCAGGCGGCGAATCAGCTCCGAGCGTGGGTCGTCTTCGTCTTCAAATTCTTCCGGGCGGGGCAGCAGCATGCGCGACTTGATCTCCGCTAACATCGCCGCCATCAGCAAATACTCTGCTGCCAGTTCCAACTGCAACGCCTGCATCAACTCAATGTAGCTCATGTACTGGGCAGTAATTACCGACACTTGCACCTGCAAAATGTCCAGATTCTGTCGCCGAATAAGATACAGCAGCAGGTCTAGGGGGCCCTCAAAGGTTTCGAGAAAAACCTCAAGGGCTTCAGGTGGGATATACAGATCCTTGGGTAACTGCTGCAACTCCTCGCCGGCCACCAGCGCGATCGTCTGCTCATTTACCGCCCGGGCTGCGCTGAGTTTGCTTACCTGCGCCGTTGTGCTGTCCATACTCACGCTCGCTGTCGCGCGCCAGTGCCTACGGGGGCTGGCTGCAAAGTCATCATCGGCCTCCAATGCCCACAGCAGCCTTCACTTCTTCCATGGTTTCGCGGGCCACGGCGCGGGCTTTTTCGGAACCCTCGGCAATTACCGCATGCACGAGATCCGGATCTTCCTCAAACTGCACCGCGCGCTGGCGGATAATGTCCTGTTCGCGGTTTATCGAGTCGATAAGTGGTTTTTTACAATCCACGCAACCAATGCCTGCAGTTTTGCAGCCCTCGGTCGCCCACGCCCGCACGTCTTCAGCGCTGTAGACTTCATGCAGACCGAATACCGGACACTGCGCTGGGTTGCCGGGGTCGTTACGCCTAACCCGAGCCGGGTCCGTTTGCATGGTGCGAATTTTTTCTTCTACCGACGCCGGCGCCTCACGCAGCCCAATGGTATTGTTGTAAGACTTAGACATCTTCTCGCCGTCCAGTCCGGGCATTTTCGACTGAGCGGTCAGCATGGCCTGAGGCTCAGGCAAAATAATTCGGCCACCACCTTCCAGATAACCAAACAGGCGTTCAGTGTCGCCTATCGACAGATTCTGCTGCTCGCCGAGCAAGGCCCGAGCGCGCTCAAGGGCTTCGGTGTCGCCGCGCTCCTGATATTCCCTGCGCAAATCTGCGTACAGACGCGCGGCTTTCTTACCCATCTTCTTGACCGCAGCCTCGGCCTGCTCCTCAAAACCCGGCTCACGGCCATAAACATGATTAAAGCGCCGTGCAATTTCCCGGGTGAGTTCCACATGGGCCACTTGGTCCGCGCCAACGGGCACCCGTCCAGCGCGGTAAATGAGAATGTCTGCCGCCTGCAGTAACGGATAGCCGAGAAAGCCGTAGGTCGCCAGATCGCGGTCATTGAGCTTTTGCTGTTGGTCTTTGTAGGACGGCACCCGCTCAAGCCAGGCCAACGGCGCGATCATCGACAGCATCAGATGCAGCTCGGCATGCTCGGGCACCTTGCTTTGCACAAAGAGGGTTGCCGCACCCGGGTTCACGCCAGCGGCCAGCCAATCAATTACCGTGTCGCAGGAGAATTGATCGATGGTTTCCGAGTGTTCGTAGTTGGTGGTCAAGGCATGATAGTCCGCCACAAAAAAGAAGCACTCGTACTCGTGTTGCAGCTGTACCCAGTTGTTTAACACCCCATGCAGGTGGCCCAGATGTAATCGGCCGGTGGGGCGCATTCCCGACACTATGCGCTGATTCGAATCGTTGCTACTCAAGCAGGCGTCCTTGTTGACTTTGACGAGGGCGAGGATAGAGGCTCAGGTGCGCCGATGGCAGGCATTTCGCGACCAGATCAGCGCCCCGTTACCCGCGCCTAACGCAGCTCGCCCAAGCCCTGCCGCAGAATCTGCGGTTCCGGCGTGGTGAAATCTACGATGGTCGAGGCCCCTAAGGCGCCTATGCCACTGTCGAGAATCAGATCAACCCGTTTATCCATTGCGGCCAGAATATCCGCACCATCCTGCATGGGGCCTTCGTCGTCAGCGGCACCAGGCAGGCGCAGAGTGGTCGACAGCAGCGGCTCGCCCATTGACTCTAACAGCCCTATGGCCACGGGATGCTCGGGCACTCTGAGGCCGATGGTTTTTTTCTTCGGATGCACCAGTCTTTTGGGTACCTCCTTGGTGGCAGGCAGCACAAAGGTAAAGGCTCCGGGGGTGTTGCGTTTGAGAATTCGGTAGGCGACATTTTCCACTCTGGCATAGCTGCCCAGCTCGCTCAGGTCGCGGCAAATGAGCGTGAATTGATGGTCCTTCGGTAAGCGGCGCAGGGCTACCAAACGCTCCAACGCACCTTTGTCGCCAATATGGCAGGCAACCGCGTAACCGGTTTCGGCGGGATACACCACAAGTTCGCCACCGTGGAGCGCCTTGGCGGCCATATCCAATAAGCGTTTTTGCGGATGCGTTGGGTGCACATCCAGTCGTTGGGTCATTCCGGGCTCCTTGCTTGGTCAGGAAAATTTAGGCGCCAGTGCGGAGCGGTGACTCCGGGTTCGCAAACCACCGCGGATTGTCCCACCTTAACCCTCGCAAACGCATAGCGATAGGTTATCCTGCGGCTTTCAGGCTGGGTAAGCTATCGCTCTAGGCACAATCACCTTGGGGGCTATAGACATTTGCGACAGTCGCCACAAAACCGATTAAAGTGACGATCATTACATGCAACAGTTTCTTGAGTATTTTGCCGTTATCGCCTTTGTCGTCGTGTACTTTGCGACCAAGGACATCTTTCTCGCCACCGCCGTGCTGCTCGTGGCCATTACGGCCCAAGTAGCGTTCTATAAATTCACCGGGCGCGCGCTTAGCAACGAGCTAAAAATTACCTTTTGGATCAGCCTTATTATGGGCGGCATGACACTGTTGCTGCGTGACGAAACATTCATTCAGTGGAAACCCAGTGTGGTCAGCTGGGCAATTGCGCTGGCGCTGGCAGGGGCGCAATTGTTTGCCCGCCTGTCGCTGCTGAAAAAGCTGCTGGGGTCGGCGCTTACCTTGGAAGATACGGTTTGGCGCAGT
>JAACDW010000237.1 GCA_009936775.1 Pseudomonadota bacterium | reverse complement strand
TTTCAGCCTGCAGTATTTTGGCTAACCGCAGGGGGCCTAGGGTTTTTACGTCCGGCGCCCGGCACTTGGGGGTCTGCGGGTGCGCTGGTGTTCTGGTGGTTTTTGCTAAGTCCCCTGCATTGGTCCCTGCAACTCATCATCATCGCTGCCTATTTTGCGCTCAGTTGGTGGTTGTGTAATCGCCTGATCGCACAGCTTGGTTTGCGTGATGAGCCGCAAATTGTCGCCGATGAGGTGGCAGGCATGTGGCTTACCCTGGTTTGGCTGCCTCAATCGCTGGGCTGGGCATTGGCGGCCTTTGCGCTGTTTCGTGCTGTCGACATCTTTAAGCCCGGTCCCGTCGGCATGCTCGACCGTCGCCTGCACAGTGGTTTGGGGATTATGGCCGACGACCTGCTGGCTGGCGGCCTCTGTGCCTTGGTGCTGGGGCTGGCCGGTATGGTCTCTTCGACCGCATTTGGCTAGCTAAAAGCTGCGCCGAACCGACTTGTGCGCCAACCAAGAAAGCCTCTCGGTGGCCAAATCAGCCTCTTGCAGTAGCGCTAAGGCTGCCTCTAACAGGTCGTCGGCGTAGGCTTGAGCAGCGTCTAGGCCCATCAGTTTGGGGAAAGTGTTTTTGTCCAGCGCCTCGTCGGAACCAGCGGGTTTACCCAATGTGGCAGAGCTTTCGGTGACATCGAGGATGTCGTCTACGACCTGAAACGCCAGCCCGATTTTTGCACCAAATTGTTTTAATAACGCTAAGCGAGGATCTGTCGGTGCAACCTCTGCGCAGTAAGCACCCACCATCAAGGCCGACTCTATCAGCGCCCCTGTTTTTGCCCCATGCAGGGCCTCCAGCTCGGTTAACGATAACTGTCGGCCCTCTGCGGCGATATCCAGGCACTGGCCACCGGCCATGCCAGGCCACCCGGCGGCCTTCGATAACAGACCAATGCTGCGTAGCTTGGCCTCGTTGCTTATGCCCGGGGCCTCGGCCATGGCTTGGAATGCCAGCGAATGCAAACTGTCTCCGGCGAGAATGGCGTTGGCCTCACCAAAGGCAATATGCGTCGCGGCCTGACCGTGGCGCAGCTCGTCGTCGTCCATGGCGGGCAGATCATCGTGAATCAGCGAGTAGGCATGAATAAATTCGAAGGCGCAGGCGGCTGGCAGGGCCACCGTATAGCTTCCACTGAACGCCTCGCAGGCCGCACAAGTGAGCAGTGGGCGCATGCGCTTGCCACCGCCAAGCACCGCGTGTCGCATGGCATCGATCATGGGTTGAGCGAGGGCAGATTGGCGGGGCAGCAAAGTATCGAGTGCTGCAGCCACATCAGCTCGAATCGTTTTCAGGGAGTCGCTCATCAAGCGTCAGGTTCAAGATCGACTAGCGTATCTGTGTCAGTGAGGGCTTGCACCCGCAGTTCGGCTTGGTTCAGGGCCTGCTGGCATTGTCGCGTTAGCATCACCCCGCGCTCAAAGGCTTGCAGCGATGCGTCTAAACTCAGGTCGCCTGCTTCCATTTGCGCCACAAGCTTTTCCAGTTCCGCCATGGCGTCTTCAAAGTTCACGCTCTCGGCTTTTGCAGATTCTTTGTTTTTACTCATGCGCGCAGTTTACAGTGCTGCTGAGTGGTTGGAAGGCTCTGTTGGCATGCATTGCTAATCAGTGGCCGCCAGTTCTGCCCTGCTGGCTGTCCACATGGCGCTGCAGGATATCGAGCTTGGTACGCAAAGCCCCTGCAATTTGTTGCCCGGGCAGATTCAACTGCAGAGTGTTGTGGTCTGCGCCTCGGTAAGGGTCCCAGCGCGGCTGGTGAGGCAGGCTGGGTGCACCAGTGTTGGCAAAGGCCGTCCAGTAGTCGCTGATACGATCCGCCATTTGATGGTCTTCAGGGTGCCAAAAATTCCCGGTTTTGCCGACGTTGTTGAATACGAAGGGTAGGTCGCCGGAGTGATAGGCTCCAGCACTGCGCGGCCCGCCAGCAAGTATCAGGTCGGGCTGATCGTGTCGATACAGCTGATAGGCTGGTGGCACGTAATCCATAAAATACAAATAACTGGGGGCGCCAATGGCGGTTTGATAGGCCGCCCAGCGGCGCATGGCGAGGGCCATAAAAAGATCGGTTTCAATGCTTTGCAGCGCAAACCCCGGACTCTGGCTGAGTTCGCTCGCATAGGCGTCTTGCAGTGGCTGAGCAAGCTCACCAAACCTGGCCGCTAAGCTTTGTTGAAAATCCGCGCGGCTCAGTTGCGGATTCAAAGGCAGCAGTTCAATGCCTTCGTTGGCCAAGGAGCCCAGCAGTGTTGGCACCTTGGTCTGTTGACCTGCTGCGAATACTTCCACCGGTGCCTTGGGCAACACCCAACCGTCCACACTAAGTAGCCCGGAACCGCTGTCCCAACCGCTGTCAGTGGCGGCGCTGAGCAAGCGCTCATTGTCGATGTCGCGAAGGTCTTGGGCGCTGATGTCGCGGTGCCCCGGTAGCAGATGCGTGGCAAACTGTTGGCCACGCTGCTCGCCGCTCGGATCTTGTCGGTGACGTGACCAATAGGCCGCAGATTGACCAATGGCCTTGTGAAACAGGCCCTGACTCAGAGGCGAGGCCATTAGCGCACAAACGCTCATGGCACCTGCAGATTGGCCAAAAATAGTGACGTTGTTTGGATCGCCGCCAAACTCGGCGATGTTATCGCGTACCCACTGCAGTGCGGCGATTTTATCCAGCAGGCCATAGTTGCCACTGCTGCCATGTTGCGACTCTGCGCTTAGCGCGGGATGTGCTAAGAATCCCCACGGCCCCAGCCGATAGTTTACCGAGACCAGCAGTACGCCCTTACGCGCCAGCTCAGTGCCATCGAATAGGGGTACATGGGCATAGCCGCCGGTATGGGCGCCACCATGAAACCACACCATGACGGGCAGTGGCTCGGCGCTGGCGGTATCAGCCCAGAGGTTGAGATACAAACAGTCTTCGCTGCGCGGAAACTCGCCTCGGCTCCAGACGAATTCATTCTCGCTAAAGGCCTGATAGCAGGCGGCCCTCGGAGTTGCGGCGCTTCTCAAGCCCGACCAAGGTGCGACAGCCTGAGGCGGACGCCAGCGCAGTTGGCCAACCGGCGGCGCCGCGAAAGGCAGGCCGTGAAAGGCGGCAATTTGTTGTTCGGCGTTGGCCCAAACGCCGCGTACGCTGCCAGCTTGGGTCAGTTTGATGAGGGGGTCGGTTACGGTGGTGGTCGCGGTCATCGTCTCAGGACGCTCGGTGCAGGCCAGTAGCAGTGTGCATGCGGCGAACATGAAACGCCGCGCGAACTGCGGGCTGACCATTAGCTCAGACCTAGCCGTTGGCAGGCTTGTTCACGCAAGTCCCGTTTGAGAATTTTACCCGACGCTGTGCGCGGCAGCGGCTCTACCTGTTGGTGAATAAAGCGCGGGATCTTAAATTTCGCCAGCCGCTCTTGCAGAAAGCCTGAAAGATCTTGCTCGGCGATGGCAGAGGCAACGTACAGGGTGGAGCCCACTTCCTCGCCCAAGCGCTCGTCTGGCACCGCGTAAACCGATGCCTCCTGAATAAGCGGATGCTCGAGTAAGGCCGCTTCAACCTCACCGCAGCCGATGTTTTCGCCGCCACGGATCACCAGGTCCTTGATCCGGTCGACAATGTAGAGATAGCCCTCGTCGTCCAAATACGCCACATCGCCGGTGCGCATCCAACCACCGGGCAGGAAGGTTTCGGCGTTGGCGTCTGGGCGTTGCCAGTAACCGCGAAACACCGCCGCTCCGCGTATCAGCAGTTCGCCGCGTTGTCCTGCGGCTAGTTCATTGCCCTGCTCGTCGATCACCTTAAGCTCCATCACTGCACTGCAGCGCCCTGAGCTTTCCGGGTGCGCTAGGTAGTCGAGGCCGCCGATACCGGTGCCTATGGCGTTGGTCTCTGTCATGCCCCAGCCCGTACTTGGCAGCGCGTTAGTAAACGATTTTTCGATGCTGCGCACCTGTTCCGGTGCCCGTGGCGCGCCGCCACCGCCCACCGAGGCCAGCGTGCTCAGGTCGCTCTGGGTACGCGCGGCTTCTTGCACCAAGTCACCAGTCATTGCCGCTGGGGCAATAAAAGAATTGATTTGCTCTGCTTCTATAAGCTTGGCGGCGGCGGCGGCATCCCACTTGTACATGGCAACGATTTTACGCTGGTGCCGATAGCTGGCCAGATACACGGCATGCGACCCGGTGGCATGAAACAGCGGCACGGCTAGCAGTGTCGCGGCCTGATGAGCCAAGGGCGCCGGTGGCTCCGGCAGCATGGCAATGGCGCTGGTTTGGTCAAGCTCCCAGCTCAGCAAGGCGGCCAAAATATTCATGTGGCAGGACACCACACCCTTAGGGTGGCCGGTAGAGCCCGAGGTGTACAAAATGGTGGCGTCATCCTCGGCTGTCGGGCATTGCTCCGGCATAGGCAGGATACCGTGCTCGGCGGCTTGTGCCGCCAGCAGAACGCTTAGCTCAGGGCTGCCGGCGTAGTCGCTGCTGCGTACTGCAATGGTCTGCACACTCAGTGGCTGTTCAATTTGCGCCAACCGCTGCAGTCTCTCGTCATCGGCGAGCAATACTTTTGCGCCGCAGTCGGTCAGGCCATAGGCCATTTCATCGGGTCGCCACAGCGAATTCATAGCAACTGCAATGCCGCCAATGGAGGTAACAGCCATAAAGCTAAGAATCCATTCGGGGTAATTGCGCATGGAGATAGCGACGCGGTCGCCCTTGGCAATGCCATAGTCGCGGATCAACAGCTGGGCAATTTGTGCTGCCTTTGAGTAAGCCTCTGCGTAACTAAGACGCTCGTCTTCGTAGACCAAGAACTCTGCATCTGTCGCGTTGTCGGCGAACAGATCACGCAGGGTTGCCGGTGCGTGTTTGAAGAAACGGCAGTCTCTGCCGTAGACACTGCTGTCGATAAGTTCGAAGGGTTGCCCCGCTGCGGTAAGTGCGCCAATAACCTCGGCGCGGCTTGGTTGATGATCTGACATGCTAAAATACTCCCTTCCTAAACCCCTCGACTGCGTCAATAATAATACTCGCGCTGGGCCTGAACGCTAGCCTTACCCAGCTTGACATACGCCTCGGCGGAGACGAACGCTGAGTTAATTTTCCAGGCGAGAAATTTTTATGAGCACTGAACTGAACGATGCGTTGATTGAAGCCCTACAAACCATCGATACCCCGACGGTCTGTAATGCATTGGAATTGCTAATACCCCAGCGCCGGGGCTATGGCTTTACCACCTCGCAGTTGGTGTGTACGCGCCCAGAGTTACCGCCCATGGTGGGCTATGCGCGCACCGCGACCATTCGCGCCGCGCACCCGTCAGATCTTTCGGGGCGTGAGGCTAGAGCACTGTCTGACGGATATTACGAGTACATCGACAGCGGCCCTAAGCCGAGTATCGCGGTGATTCAGGATCTCGATGGCAACAATGGCTATGGCTGTGTATGGGGGGAAGTGAATTCAAATATTCACAAGGGTTTCGGCTGTCAGGGCGTAATCACTGACGGCGGCGTCCGCGACATCCCCGATATTGCGGCAGGTTTTCAAATGCTCGCGGCCAGTGTGCTGCCATCTCATGCCTACGTGCATGTGGTGGACTTCTCGCGTCCGGTGGATGTGGCTGGTATGCGCGTCGTCGATGGCGACATCATTCACGCTGACCAGCACGGCGCCGTGGTCATACCGGCCGACGTTATTGGTCAGGTGAAAGCAGCAGCCGAGCAGTTAGCGCGTCAGGAAGCCGTCATTATTAGCGCCGCACAGCAGCCAGATTTCGATTTTGCCAAGCTGCGCAAAGCCCAAGGTGAGGCGTCGCAGATACACTAAGCGGCAACCGCGAACGGCCATTGCACAGCGTTAATAGGCACGACTGGCAGCCTACTGGGGCTTTTTTCGGAACCCTGGTGGCGTAGTGCCCAAGTCCTGTCGAAAGCCGGTGCGCAGTTCCTCACCGGTGGCAGCGACCAAATACCGAGCAATATACTGGCCATGCTCGCTTAGCGTGGCGTAAATCTCCCTAGGCATACTGGTGCGCATGGGTTCACGATACCAGGGCGCATGGAACTCGGCGTTCGGCATGGCACGCACATGATCGGACAGATTTGGCGTGCCGCCGTGCCAAGCCCGCGTGTCGCGGATCAGCACACTGCCTGCTGGTGCTGGACAAACCGTGCTGAGTTTCATCCATTCGGGCTCCTGAGCGAGCTTAGGAATTGTTTGCTGGCTGTGTTGGGTGCCGGGTATTTGTCTGGTGGGGCCGTTGATCGCGGTGAAATCGCAGGTCAAAAAATTACAGCAGACATAGGGACAGGGCAGATCTCTGTAGTTGAGCTTGCCGCGTGGGTCGTGAAACGAACCAAAGGTTTGGCCTTGGTACTCTAATCGGTCGTGCATATCAGAATGCAGGGGTTGATAGGTGCTTGCACCGGGCAAACAAAAGTCGCCCCCAGCACCGCGCAAAATGTAGTCCCGACTGCCAAAGATGGCGGCAATAATGGGGGTCACCGTAGGCAGATCTACCAGCATGGCCCAGGCGGGTTCGTGCAGCAGCTGGCCAGTGATACTGGCTGACCCAAAAGAATAGCGATGGGAACCGCGATTACCTTGGCGGTTTTTGTCTTTGGCCAATACATCGCGTATGACCCGTTCGGACGCGGTGCGCAATTGCTCGAGTTGTTCAGCGTTGAGCACGTTTTCAATGACCACAAAGCCGTCGCGGTAAAAAAGCCGTACCGCGTCCTCGATATCTTCAGGTTGCAGCCGCTCTAAACCGCGTATGCCATTGTGATCGGCTAAGTAGGCGCGCTGCTCGGCAAAGGCTTCGCGGTCGGCGTCAGCCCAGCCCAAATCATGCAGCGACCCACTTTGTGTGTTTGCATCAGCAATTAGCGGCGGTTCCTTCGGCAATCCCGATGTTTTGGCGGTTGGATTTTTTGCCATGCTTGCTCCCCATTGAGGCTCAGGTCTGAGAGCATAAGGGCTTGCAAGGGTTTGAGGAAATGGGCAAATGAGTAGACGACAAGCGGACGCTAACTATCCACTGCATGGTTTGAAAGTTTTGGATTTCTCCAGAGTGCTGGCTGGTCCCTTTGCCGGCCGGATGCTCTGCGATCTGGGGGCAGATGTAGTGAAGGTCGAGCCACCAGATGGCGACATCACTCGGCTCTGGGGCCGGGATATTGCCGGTCTGCCCGGCTACTACCATCAACAAAACGCCGGCAAACGTAACATCTGTATGGATCTGCGCGCTGCGGGCGCTGTGGAGTTGGTGAAGGCCCTAGTTGCCCAAGCCGATATTCTGATTGAAAACTATCGTCCAGATGTAATGCCGCGCCTCGGTCTAGGCTACGAGGTGCTGCAACAGGTAAACCCGGGTCTGATCATGCTGTCCATTTCGGGCTTTGGCCAAAGCGGGCCGGAATCTCATCGGCCTGCCTATGCCCCCATTATCCACGCCGAGGCGGGCCTAATGCAGCGCCAAGCCAATCGCGGCGGCGGCGCGCTCAATGACTTGCCTTTGTCCGTTGCTGATACCAACGCAAGTCTGCACGGATTGGTCGGCCTGCTCTCAGCAGTAATCATGCGCGAGCGCACGGGTACCGGCCAACATATCGATATCGCCATGATCGATGCGACCTTTGCCACTGATGATCAGATTCAGTATGCGTTAGAGGATGCAGAGGGTACTGCCGCGCTGCCCAACGACGTTTGGCCAACTGGCGCTGGGCCCATACTGTTGTCCGCCGATTTTCGATTTTTGTGGATTCAGCTGACCAAACTGATGGGCATTAACGACCCCACCACCAAGCAGACCCCGCTGGCTGAAAAAATTAGCACGCGCCGCGCCATCGTTGGCGAATACATGCTCAATCTTCAGACATGGGAGCAGGTAGAGCAGGCTATGGCAACTATGAACTTGGCTTGGGGCAAGGTGCGCGATCCTGCCGATGTGGCCGAGCAGCCAACTTTGCGCGCCCGAGGTGCCATCGTCGATATGGCCGACCGCGCGGGCGGCACACGCCCGCTAACCCAATCGCCCTATCGGTTTTCCGCCGCTAGCAGCGGTGTGCGTGGACCGGCGCCACATCGTGGTGAGCACAATGCCGAAGTATTGGGCGACTGGTTGGGACGGGAGGCCGACAGCATTACAGCCCTTGTTGCAGAGGGCGTCTTGCAGCAGGACGACGACACACTCAGTTCTTAGACCTATGTCTGCCAGGGCTGAGACCCCGAGTATTGTCTAGGGTCTAAGGCGATAGGAAAGGGTGCGGCCATTTGGTAGGCGCGATTCCAGCGATTGCCAATCACCGGCGGCACTGTAGCCGAGGGTCATATCAATCTCGCCACCGGCCAAGGTGTAGTATTGCAACCGTTCTCCGTCTGTTTTTGCCTCTTCTCTGCCCCCCGTCAGAGTTTGTCTTGTGACTTCTCCCGTGTCTGCGTTTGCACTCTTACCAACCGCCGGGAGTGGCCCGCCTATTGTGATGTCGAGCACTTCGCCAGACTGGCCGTTTAGCAAGCGCTGCTGCGTTAACAGCGACGGGGACCAGTAGGCAAAGGCTAGTAGACAACCTTGTTCCAGTGTTTGCGCGGTATCTGTTCGAAGCGTAAAGCCCTCGGCGTTGGCCGTGCCCTGCAGTGTTTGGGTGCGGCCATTGATCTTGGTCTCGCTGGCAATGCTTTGCAGGCACATATCTTTGTCGTAGCGCTCCTTTACTTCATGCCGGTAGGAAAATACTGGCACGCCGAAAATGGTGTAGCGAAACTTTGCACTGGCGGCCACCGCGTAGCCGCTGTCGTCATGGGTGGCGGTGAATTTGTGGAAGCCAACGGTCTGATCGTCTATCTGCACGTCGAAGTACCAGTTCTGAGTCAGCACTGGCGCGGCATAGACCTGTTCTGAACTGCTCAGGCTGAGCCCGCAGCAAATCACTGCTGAGCCGGTAACCCTGGCAAGGCTCGCCCGAGCAGCGCGCCACAGCGCCGCTGGCTTCGGAAAAAACGCCGGGGTGTGCTGTTGATAGGCCGTGTACTCCGGCCTATGTTCGCTGATGCCGCTCTCAGTGCGGGCAACCCCGGTAAAACGCAGCAACACAAAAGTCACAAGGATTATTGGCACCAGGGCTAAGCCGCCCCACTGTGGGGCGAGGCTCAGCGCGATGAGGGTTTGTCCCAACCAAAACAGCCACTCGCCAAAGTAGTTTGGGTGTCGGCACAACGCCCAAAGGCCGCTACTCATTACCTCTTGGCCACCTCGTCTTTTTAGAAAGGCCGCAAGCTGTAGGTCTGCGATAACCTCCCAGCTAAGACCCACCAATGCAACCAACAGACCAACAAAGGCAGACCAGTGCCATGCGACTGAGGTAACTGCAGGAATCAGCAGCAGCGAAATCAGCCAAGCCATCAGCGCTTGAGGGATAAAAATTATCCACACGCTGTCGCGGTCGAAGTTGACGCCAATGCGCTCACGCACAGTCCCGTAGCGCCGGTCTTCTGCTGCACCAGTCTGTCGAATCGCAATATGAGTCGCCAAGCGAATTGCCCATATGCCAACTAATCCCAGTGTCAAACCGGTACCAACATGACTGCTCAGAGGCAGTGCCAGCACAAACACTGCTGCGCACAGTAAGTGGTGTAGGGGCCAAAAAATATCGGCAATGCTGGCGCAGCGGTAGTGGCAAGAAAGCCGCCAAGCGAGCAGGCTTTGAGCTGTCACGAAGAGCGCGGCGAGTCCGCCGGCCCAAATCACTCCTGTGCATCCTCAACGGCGAAGCGACCGTTTATGCCTTTGATCACCCGACCCAGTGCGGGGATGTGTTGATAGAAGCCCAATCCTGTGTCCCAGAAATCTTGATGCAAAATCACCTGCCCAAGCGAATTGAAGCGCAGATGGGTGATGCCAATGGTGTTGCTAGTGACGGTCTTGCGTAGAGGCTGGAACCGCGCGCTCATAGCCCACACTACGTACACGTCCGCATCGCGTTGCAGTGTTTGCAAAATCTCCACCTCCACACCGGTGCCTGCTAGCACCAGACCCGCGAAGTGTTCGACCACTTTGTCACGACGGCTGGTCAGCATGAGCGCGTCGCTGAAGTGAAGTGTTGCGGCATACAGCTGTGCGGCCCTAGTGGCGGTGTCTGCCGCACCAAGCTTTGACAGGAAGTCGACGAACTCGTCAATGACTGGAGCTGGCGTTTCGGCACTTCCGGGGAAATCTTTAAGTGCCTGCTGATAGGCAAGTGGATAGGGCGTAGAGCTTGTTGGGTTTGTTGCGCAGCCGATCAGGCACAGGCTTGCCAGCATAAAAATAGGTAACCATTTCATTTCGTGACGGTAGTGAAGTGCTCGTGAAAAACGGGTGAAGCCTTGGCGGAGCAGATTCACAGCTGTTTCACGCCACATAACAAAAAATGTCCGTTCACAGCTTCCCATGCTGAGATTGATTCCCCTCTGTGCGCAACAGGTGGGCTGGGCAACCCAGACGACCCCACGCCAAATTTGCGATCAAGGAAGAAGCCTGCTTGCCAGGGGATAACGCTTATAAGCAGGTAAGGCACAGAGAATAAACATGAACGATCCTACTAACAGAGGCCATCAGGGGTCTGCGACAAGGCGGGTTGCAGTGGTTGGCGGCGGAATCTCAGGTGTTGCGGCAGCGCATCGCTTGGCAGAGTCCGTTGACGTCACCCTATTTGAAGCTCAGCGCCGACTCGGGGGGCATACGGATTCGCACTCGGTATGGGTCGAGGATAAGGTCTATACCATCGATACCGGTTTTGTGGCCTTCCATCCATCTGGCCACGCCAGTTTTTGCCAATGGCTTGCGCAAATAGGGGTTCCAACCCAGCGCACGGATATGTCGTTCAGTGTGCGCGCCGACCACGAGGAGCTGGAATACAGCACGATTGGCTGGCGCACATTTTTTTCTTCCAGTCAGCTGCTGTTTTCGCTCAAGCACTGGCGTCTGCTCTGGGATTGGCAACGCTTCCACATGGAGGCGCCCAAGGCCGCAGAGCACCTCGGCCAGCTCAATGCCGGGGATTATTTTCGTCAGCACAATTATAGCGAGCGGTTTGTGCAACGGCATATGGCCCCCCTATGCGCAGCGCTCTGGGCGCAAAGTCAGGCCAGCGCCCTAGACACACCGCTGCAGCATTTGGCGTCTATCGTACAAAATCAAAAAATATTTCAGCACCCCGCACAGTCACTGTGGCAGGTGGTGAGCGGTGGTGCATCCCAGTATCTTGAGGTGTTTGCCCAGCAGTTTCCCGGCGATATTCGCTGCAGCTCCATGGTGCAGAAAGTACGCCGTCACGCCGGCGGTGTGACGGTGGAGACAGAAAACGAAACAATGGAGTTCGACGCCATCGTTATTGCCTGTCATAGCGATCAGGCGCTGGAGGCCTTGGTGGAGCCCAGCCAAACCGAGACTGATGTGTTAAGTGCCATCAGATATGTAGATAACCAAGTTGTTTTGCACGGGGATGCCACATACATGCCCAGAGATCCGCAGAACTGGTCGAGCTGGAACGCTCGTATCGACGAATCTACTGGCCGCTCGGAAACCACCTACTGGATGAATCGAGTGCAGGGCATTCGCGGTCCGCAGTTCTTTATTACCCTGAACCCCCAGCAAGCACCAAAACGCATCTGGACCGAACGTAAGTACCGGCACCCGGTGCTGGATGCCAGCGCCTATCAGGCGCAGCAGCGGCATGCCGATATCAGCGGTTTGGATCGCACATTTTATTGCGGCGCGTACTGGGGTATGGGCGGTCACGAAGATGGCTTCCGCAGCGGTATTGACGCAGCCGAGCATGTATTAGAAAGATTGCCCGCGTTGTCCCGCGACAGTGGCGCGGCCACCAACGCTGCAGATTATGCGGCAGACGTCGGTAACGCCGATCAACGCCAAGGTGGCTGACAACGCTGGTAAGGCGCTGTTTGCGACTCCCGGTCGCTACAAGGTTGCCAACGCGCTGTTGCTGAAGGTGGCATGGCTGTGTTGTGTGCTAGGAGGCGTCGCCTATGGCGCGCCAGCGTTAGCGCTTATGTGTCTAGCCAGTTTCTGGCAGCGCGAGCTGCACAAAGACTTGCCTCATGTGCTGCTGCTTGGAGCCATTGGCCTGTGCCTGGACACCCTGTGGATGTATCTTGGCGTGCTCGACTACGGCGGTGCAGCCATTACTTTGCCGCTCGGGTTGACGCTGGCACCTGCATGGATCGTCATGCTGTGGTTGGCGGTGAGTCTGAGTATTCGTCATAGCCTCATCTTCATGGTCAACCGCCCGTTGCTGGGTGCCTTGGTGGTCGGCTGTGGTTCACCCTTGTCCTACCTTACGGGCGAGCAATTCGGTGCGGTAGCCATACCCAGTATGCAAGGCCTGTATATACTCGCAGCGGTATGGATCGTACTTTTCTATTGGGTATTTAATCGCGCGAAGACTCAGCTAACCGCAGGTTGACGCATGTGTCATTATCTAACCCAACCTAGGGCGGCATTTGGCGACCCTGGTTGGGAGGCGGGAGACTCCTATCCATAGATCAATGTCTTGCGGGGAGGCGCGTGAAGATTCGACCAACCAGATTAATGACCAAGCTCGGCCGTGTGGTCGCACTGCAGGTGATATTGATCAGCGCAGCTGTGGCTGCGGGTATTTACGTTACTAATACCATTGTCGAAGATTTTCTCATCACCGAAGCGCTGGAAAACGAAGCCGCCCACTATTGGGATTTATACCTGCAGGATCCTGATCAACCGCTGCCGAATACCGCCAACATGCGAGCGTACTTGGTGGATCCGTCAACCACGAACGCACAGATACTCAGCGCCCGTGGCGGCATAACACCGCCACCCCAAGTGTTAGCGCAACTGCCGGGCTTTATGGGTCGTGTGACCATCGGC
>JAACDW010000236.1 GCA_009936775.1 Pseudomonadota bacterium | reverse complement strand
GTCGAAACCGAGGTAGATGGCCACTAAGTCATAGAGAATGGAACTTTGAATTTGCGCGTCGATATTCTGCATGATCGGCCAGTCGCTTACCGCATCGCTCCAGATCCGATGATTCGCCAAGCAGATATCCGCAGGGCTATCTGGGCCAAGGGTCGCAGCTGCTTGCTGAATTGCCGCAAAGCGCTCGCCGTCCAAAACAATGTCGCCGCAGGTATCGAGTGGCGTTATTACTTTTTTCCAGGGCGCGGCAAAGACCGCGCGGCAGGCGAGCGCATGGACTGTGACGTTGAACTCGCGCATGGGTTTTGGTGAGCCAAGGTAACCGCGGCGGATGCTCCCGTGCATGCCGACAAATTTTGCCTTGCTGCAAATGTCAGGCTCTCTGGCTAAGGCCGCTGCAATGTTGGGTAAGGGGCCAATGCAGATCAGGGAAAGCTGCCGCTCTGCTGCCATCACCGTGTCGCAGATGGCGCCAACGCCATCGTTTATGACGGTACCCGAGTATTGCGCTAAATCGTAATCGCCGAGCCAGTGTTCGTGTGTGTGTGGGTTGTCATCTAGGGGTATACCAATGCCGATGGGAATATGGGTGCAGTCCATAAGCTCAAGAATTTTCGCCACCAAGGCCGCCCGGTGGGTGGTGTCACCAGTGCAAGTGGTGATAAGTCTGACATCCAGTTCTGGGCAGCGCAGCATAAACACCAGTGCCCAAACGTCGTCTACATCGTGGCCGATGTCAGTGTCTAAAATTACCGGTATCGGCATGATTTATTTCTCCGATGGTGGGGTTGTTCTGCTGTAGCAGTTGGCGCTAAAAAAATACAAAGGCGCGAACTACCACATTTTTGCGGCAGCGGGCGTCTGCTGGCGCCGTCGGGTCGATACAGGCGGAATGAAATGACCAGCGCGAGCCGGAGCCGTCGGTTACCGAGTCGTAGCATTTGAGCATGGAGACTTCGTGGGGTTGTTGCTGAGGTAGCCAATACCACTCGTGGTTCTCACGATAGGTGAAGCGCGTGGTTTCGCCGACCCGGTCGTCGTAGACCCGATAGTTGTTGATGTAGGGCTGATCAGCAAAAGAAGGCCAAGCGCACAGCACGAAGGGATTTTGTTCCACGGTTTCCATGGGTTTAGCCAAATTGATCGATAGGAACCGGCGCGACATTTTCTTATCGGCTGCCGCTTCGCTGTAGTGCTGCTCTCGGCCAAAGTTGCGCAGATTGCGAATTAACAACTCGCGACAGCGCACCCTGCCGCTGTTGTCATTCAAATCGTTGTGCACCAGATTGGCGTAGTTGGCGTTAACGCCTGGGTTTTTAGCATCCTGATCTTCAGTGCGATCACCGGCGTAATCTTTATCGAAGACGTCGTGGTTGTAGACCAAGGCGTCGGTGGCATCGGGATAAAATTCCAGCAGCAGTTTTTCCATTTCCGCATAAAACACGGTGCGCACTTGTTCAGAGTCATAAAAGTCCTCGCAAGCGGAATCGCAAGACGTGACCGCTACGCCAAGGGTGTCCATGCACTTGGCGGAATCCGCTGCCAGTCCCGGGTAGTACTCGGGTATGCGTCGGGCATCGCGCATAATTTGCGGGAAGTAGAGGCTGCGTCGTGCGTTGTCATACTCGTCTTGGCGCAGTTTCGCGGCGTCTTGCTCGCGCAGCGGGTCATTCCAAAGAGCGTTTGAGGGTACGACCGAATAGGACGGCGCATCAAAGATCGTATAGCGCATGGGTAGCGCCAGCCCGCCTTCCGGGGCCTGCATACCGCTTTGTTGGATATGCGCCAAGCATTCGGCGTAGCGCCGAAATCCATTGCCCCAAGGGGTCTCGATTGGTCCGGGGCCTGCATTTTCAATAGCGTCTGTGACACGTTGTCCAACGCCGCTGGCGATTTGCTCTAAGGCGTGGGCTACGGCCGCTGTCGTGCCTGCGTCGCCGTTAACGTCGAGGCTGGTATAGGCCCTGCCTGCGTTGGCGGCAATTGGCGCGGCCTGTCCCTTGGTCACCTCTAGTGAAGGCACATAGGCCTGTTTCGCTGTTGTTGTCATAAACGCCTCCCTTGCGACGATAGTGGCAGAAAGCGCTGGCACGCTCCAGAACCCAGCAACAAGGCGAGCCGTGGAGGCTCTGCCGAAGCAAAATTATGTCACTAACAGGTGATAACCTTTGGTTCATATGTTTTGATAAGGGTGCTTAAACGCAGACTTTTTTTGACGTAAATGGGAAGACAGTAGCCATGGCGAGACTGCAAATTAATAATAAGAGCTACCTTGTTAACGAGGAGGCAGATACACCGCTGTTGTGGGTATTGAGAGAGAATCTTCAGCTGACTGGAACGAAATTTGGCTGCGGTGGCGGACATTGCGGAGCCTGCACTGTCCACATTAATGGTGAAGCAGTGCGTTCCTGCCAAGTCAGAGTCGATGATGTAGACGGAGCCATGATTACCACCATTGAAGGTTTGAGCAGCAACGGCGACCATCCAGTGCAGCAGGCTTGGATGGAGCATCAGGTACCGCAGTGCGGCTACTGCCAATCAGGCCAAATCATGCAGGCGGCCTCTTTGCTGCGCAGCAACCCCAATCCGTCGGACAAAGATATGGAGCGATCCATGCGCGGCAACTTGTGTCGCTGCATGACTTACACGCGGATTAACGCCGCCGTAAGGACCGCTTCGGACAAAATCAAAGATTTAAGCTAGGCCCTGCATCATGAATAACAAAAACATATCGAGAAGAAAATTTCTCATTCGTGCCGGTACTGGGGTGGGCGGACTAGCGATCTTTCAGTCGGCGATCGCAAAACCGGTAGTGAACTTATTGGATGAAAACAGTCCGCTGATCATTCCTGAAAACTTCGAGCCCTGCGTGTGGTTTACCATGCAAAGCAGTGGACGTACTAACGTACATATCTACAACACCGAGTTCGGCCAGCACATCGGCACATCGCTAGCACAGCTGGTCGCCGAGGAGTTGGAGCTGAACTGGAGCGATGTATCCATTGACTATCCTTCGATGGATCAGCCGACGAAGCAGGCGATGGGCGGGGTGATGACCGGCGGCAGTATGGGCGTGTTGAGGGCTTTTGAGCCGCTACGCCGTTGCGCGGCGATTGCCCGAGAGTTCCTAGTTGAGGCCGGGGCCGATTCGCTGGGCGCGGACATCAGCGACTGTCGGGCAGAAGAAGGGTTCGTCATCGATGCTGCCTACGACCAGAGAATGTCTTACGCACAGATTTTGTCAGAGCGTCAGATCGACCACGTCATTCAGCCGGAAGAACTGCTGGAAGCACAGCTCAAG
This sequence comes from Pseudomonadota bacterium, assembly GCA_009936775.1. Taxonomy (GTDB): domain Bacteria; phylum Pseudomonadota; class Gammaproteobacteria; order Pseudomonadales; family Azotimanducaceae; genus UBA4421. The sequence goes on along the minus strand of JAACDW010000236.1, from coordinate 4,581 downwards.
AATCCGTCGGATTTCAAGATCATTGGCAAGTCTGTAGCTGCCTTAGACGTGCCGGAAAAGGTCAATGGCAGCGCGCGCTACGGTATTGATGCTTACGCGCCAAATATGATTTACGGCAAGATGTCGCTGGCACCAACTCGACTTGGTTCTACCATTCAAAAAATCGACGATTCCCAAGCTGAGGACATTTCCGGTTACATCACAACGCTGAAGCTCAGCGCCAGCGGTTTCTTCGGTATGGGCGTTACCGACGTGGCCCTCGTGCTTGCTAAGTCTTATCCCGCTGCGTTGCGAGCGGAGCAAGTCATCGATGTGCAATGGGATGCGCCGGTCGCGAATTTGCTCGATGAAGTTGATTTATGGGACGAAGCACAGCGTCTTGCGCGCACCCGGGAGGGGGCTGGAGATTGGCTGAAGGTCGGCGATGCCGAGCAGGCCATGGGCGAAAGCGATTTCACCTTAGAAGCCGAGTACAGCACTTCGATGATCGAGCACGCTGCGCTGGAACCGCGCAGTGCGTTAGTTCAGCCCATCGACGGGACCTACCACATATATTCCGGGCATCAGGGTGGAGCCATGCTGATCCAGTTTGTTGCCAACGTGCTCAATGTACCGGAGGACAAAGTGGTCTATCACCCGCATCAAATTGGTGGCAGCTTTGGTGACAAGATCTATGCAGATCAAATAGTGGTCGCGGCGCAAGCCAGCCAGGAGGTGGGTGTCCCAGTAAAAGTGATCATGACTCGGGAGGACCAGTTCAATCTTGGCCATCCAAAGTCGATCTCACTGCACAAGATGAAAGCGGGGATTTCGCAACAGCAGTATGCGGCTCCCGGGCAACGCATTTTGGCCGTAGAGCATGATGTGATTGCGGCGCCTGACGCCTTCGGCAACCGGCCAGGTGCGGCGTGTGACAGCATTGATGACAACCAGTCCCAGGCTACCTCGAACGTTCCGGCGCCAGTGGTTGCCGGCTCCGATCATTGGTATGACCTGCAATCGACGCGGGTAAGCTTTGTGCCCCACCAGATGCAACAACAGGTGATTCCTACTGGCGCGGTCAGATCTGTTGGTAATTACTACACGGTTTTTGCGGTAGAGAGCTTTATCGACGAGTTGGCCGAGGCGATGCAGGTAGATCCGCTGACTTTGCGTTTGAGTTTGTTACAGGGACGTGGCCGCAACGCTGGCGTCCCGGTGCCCGACGCCGTCGTTAGCAGCCTGCCTGATACCGCCAGTTACGTTTCCGCCGGCGGCAACGTGCGCTTGGCAAATGTGCTGAAAATAGCCTCAGGGGTAGCAAACTATCGGTCGCCTTTGGTGGGTAAGCGAATTGGTCAGGGGCTGTCTATTGCAGCGGCAGAAGGCCGCCATAATCCGTCTTTCTCTGCCTGCGTTGCCGATGTGTCGCTGACCAGTGGCGGCAACATTAATGTTGAGAAACTCACGGTATGTGCTGATGTGGGCATGGTGGTTAATCCTGACGGCGCGCGCGCGCAAATCGAGGGCAGCCTGTTGTGGGGGCTGAGCAGTGCCATGCATGAGGCTGCGACGCTTGAGAAGGGCCGACTCAAAGAGACCAACTTTGACAACTACAAGTGGCAGCGCAACGCAGATCTGCCAGAACTGGATATCCATCTGGTTGGTAACGGCGTGGTGCCATCGGGTATTGGTGAAAATACGATGTCATTGGTGGCACCCGCAATATGCAATGCCGTGGCCGCGCTGACCGGAAAGCGCTTGCGCTCGTTACCGTTAAAGAACGCTCTGCCGCTGGTTTAGCGAGCGAGGATCGGGCGCAGCTCTGCGCCCTGCAGGCGTGCGCGGGGCCAGTCGGGGCTAGGGCTGCGCACCCAAGAGCCAGTAAGTCGGCATTGCTCCCTTACCCTTGACTTCGATCAAGCCGCGATATTGCAGCTCGAAGTCGTCCTTGATGCGCTCATACATGGCTGGGGAGACAAGAATCTTGCCTGGCAGGCCGTGCGACTCCATGCGTGCAGCGACGTTAACTGTATCGCCCCATAGGTCATATACGAATTTGCGTTTACCGATGACTCAGGCGATCACTGGGCCGGTGTGTAAGCCCACCCGCAGCGTAATTTTGTTGCCCTCGAAAAGCGGCTGTTCATTCACGAATTGCTGCATCATGAGGGCCATTTGCGCCAGTCTGTGGCAGTGGTCGGTAGAGGCGACGGGCACGCCTCCGGCGACCATGTAGGAGTCGCCGATGGTTTTAATTTTCTCTAAGTGCAGCTGATCCGAGAACTCGTCGAACTGTGAAAATAGGCCGTTGAGCAAATTGACCAACCGCTGCGGCCCCATTTTTTCCGCAATGCTCGTGAAGCCGACAATATCAGCGAACAAGATGGCACTGTCTGGGAAGTAGTCGGCGATCAGGCTCTCCTCTTGCTTCATCCGTTCGGCAATGGATTGAGGCAAGATGTTCAACAGCAGCTCTTCGTTTTGATTTAGCGCATGGGCAATCTGATTGGACTTCTGCTCCAGCTCAGCGGTTCTGCTGCGCACTTTTTCATCCAGTACCCGATATTGCTCAGAAAGCTCCTGTCCCAGCAGAGAGAAAGAGGCAGCAAATAACTGAGTAACGGAATCGTCGCCTACCGACAAAGAAGTGTCGGTTTGTCTGTTCAAGGTGCTGGCTATCTCGGCATCGATGACCTGAATTTCTGACTCGATTGACTCGCGGCGCTCACTGGGCAGGAGTCCTACCAAGGCACTGGTTTGCCGCAGCACCTCTTCCTGTTGCTTCATGCGTTGGCGGCGAGCCTCATTGTTCATGACGTTAAAGCCGATAAGCTTCTCGCGGAAAATATCGATGGCTTCGCCGATTCGGCCTATTTCGTCGTCGCGCTGATGCTCTACGCGGCTGTCCAAATCGCCCTTGGACAGGTCGTTTAGCACTTCTATTGCGTCACCCAAGGGCTTCAGCCGTCGGCGCAACAGCGCAAACACGAAGTAACCAGAGACCAGCAGTAGAACCACCAAGCCGATTAACATGCTGACCTGAAAACGTCGGCCTTGGTCGAAGGCTGCTGAGATATCTTTGATGAAAAAGATAGCCTGATTCCCTTCAAGGGTAGTGCTAATCCCGTACTTGCCCAGCGCATAGGATTTTTCATTCATGCTAAAAATAGCGCTCTGCGCACTTTGCGAATTGGCTTGCGCCGAAGCCTCGAGTACCAGCGGCTGGGAATTTTGCTGCACGCCCTCGGCAAGCCACACCGTAGAATTGGATTCAACTTCAAACGCATCTTTCAGGGTGCTGAAGTCTACGCCGTAATAAATATAGGCCAGTATCTTTGCGTTGGAGAAGATCGGAAAAATCACAAAATGCTGCAGTCGTCCGGCGTAGTTGGCATATCCCGAGGTGAGCTGTTTGCCAAGGCTGGCTCTGTCCAACGAAAGATCTGGCGCCTCAATCAACGATTCACGGTCTGGTCGCCTAGAGGTCTGTGCTTGCAGCGTCGTCTTGTTGTCGAAGGCGTACAGCGCGTCTCCTGCGGTGGATACGATGCTCAAAGTATTGATGGCTTGTTGCTGGGCCAGGCGACTAAAGATTGGTCCGATCACAATTTCTACGCGTCTGGGGGTTTCTGATTTTATGGCCTCCACAGGGCTGCGGCGGCCGCGTAACTGCCACACTGAGGATTGGCCTGGATCGGCAGAGTAGGCGTAGTAACTCATGCGCTCCCGTGCCACTTGTGCGGTTTTCTCAAATAGCGTGGCTTCGCCATCGCGTATTTCCTGCGCCAGAGTTTGTAGCGTTTGGGTGCGCAGTATGGTGCTTTGAGACAATACGGCGACTAAGGCGATGCTCGAAGACAAGACGAACAAAGCCGTAACCTGAAAGAGCACCGATGTGGCTTTTTGTGATGGCATTAAGGACAACTTTTACATTTGCTCGGAAGTCATGAGCATCATATCCTTTACCGATGGTGAGTCGTATAGATAAAGGGAAATAGACACATGAAGCTATGCGTTCTAGTAACGGTAATGCTCGTCGCCGGCACCGCGCTTGCGGACGCGGATGCAGACAATGCGATAGACATGTACGAGTTGGGCAAACGAATTTACTCCGTTGGATCGGATAGCTGTATGTCTTGTCATGGCGCCGACGGAGCGGGTACTGACCGATCGGATGTTGATTTGCGCAGCCCCGGCTCTTGGAAGTCTGTGATCTATGAAGATGCCTTGCGCTCCAAGGACGCCAGCGTGGAAAGTGGCAGCGTAACCAGAGCGATCATCGCCCTAGGCGCCCGCGACTGGAACGAGGAAAACTTCACCATTTTCCGTGACCACTGGAATAGTGAGATAGCTCAGCCCGCCAAACCTTTTGATGAGGAAATGGTTGGCATCAATGGTGGCAGCCGAAAATCCCATGAGAATTTTGTTCGCCGTGGATTTCGCAAGGCAGGCGTTGCTCGGCCCTCCTCCAAACAAATTGAAGACACCATGGCTGAGGCGGTTTTGACTTACGTCACAGAAGAATTTGCCGGCGCCAAGTAAGGTATAAGCATTGTCAGCACGCCGTTTCTTCGGCGTGCTGACCGCGGGCATAGAGCG
>JAACDW010000004.1 GCA_009936775.1 Pseudomonadota bacterium | reverse complement strand
AAAAAATTATGCATTTTTGGTGGTCGTGCGCCGAAAAACGATCATTTTGATTACAGGGGGTAGCGATGCGAGCGGTAGGATTAATGACACATGGCGGGCCAGAGGTGCTGCAGGTTGTGGAAGTCGATGAGGTTCATGCAGGGCCGGGACAAGTCCGCATCCGCAATCATGCTGCCGCAGTGAATCCCACCGATATTGTGGCCCGCGATGGTACTCGGGCAAAAGTACAGCTGCAGTCGCCACCGCCTTGGGTGCCAGGCATGGACGCTGCGGGCATCGTAGATCAGGTTGGTGAAGGAGTGACTACCGGTATCAAGGTTGGCGACAGAGTCATGGCCATGGTGGTGCCTCATGCCAGTCATGGCGGCTATCGCGAGCAGCTGGTTTTAGCTGAAGGCGCCGTAGTGCCTGCGCCTTTAGGAAGCTCTCATATTGAGGCCTGCACGCTGCCCATGAACGCATTAACAGCCCAGCTTTCCTTGGACCTACTTGGCCTCGAGGCCGGTCAGGTGCTTGCGGTAACCGGAGGCCCCGGCGCCTATGGCGGCTATGTCATTGAGTTGGCTAAGGCGATGGGGCTGGTGGTAATTGCCGATGCCGCACCAAGCGATAAGGCACTGCTCGAATCGTTGGGCGCGGACATCATTATTGAACGCGGCGAAGGTTTCGCCGAACGCGTACGCGAACACTTTGCTGACGGTGTACATGGCCTGGCGGACGGCGCGTTATTGAACGAAAAAGCCATACCCGCGGTGAGAGATGCCGGAGCGTTCACAGCCATTCGCGGCTTTAAGGGCGAGCCGCAACGTGATATTCAGTTCACGGCGACCTGGGTAACCAAGTACGACGGACGCTATGACATTCTGGACACACTGCGGCAGCGTGTGCAGGCTGGGCAACTGACACTGCGGGTCGCTGAGGCAGTTCCGCCAGAGCGCGCTGGCGAGGCGCATCAGCGCCTAGCGGCAGGTGGCACGCGTGGCCGCATGGTTATCGACTTCGCCTAACTGCGGCGAATGGCGCGGGGCGACAGATGCAGCTAGGAATCAACGGCACAGGCTTAGTACAAAAGGCGTCAGTGCAGGCGGTGATTGATGACGCCGAGCGCGCCGCCGCTGATGGGTTTGCCCACTACTGGTTGGCCGAACACCCGACCGGCGGTTTCGACGCCATCACAACCCTCGCCCTAGTGGGCGCGCGGGTGCCGAATATCGAGCTGGGCACAGCGATAGTGCCGACCATGCCACGTCATCCCATGGCGCTGGCAGGACAAGCTCTGACAGCGGCCAACACCATGCTTGGCCGTTTCACTCTGGGTATCGGTCTTTCTCACGAACCCATGATGGCCCAGTTGGGCATCGATTTTGTCAAGCCAATCCGGCATCTGCGCGAGTATTTGCAGGTGCTTATACCGCTGCTCGAAACCGGTGAAGTTACGTTTGACGGCGAGCTTTATCGCTCCGAGGGCCGTTTTTTCCAACCACCAACTCAGCCAGTACCGGTGTTGGTGGCCGCCTTGGGTCCGCAAGCGCTGGCGGTGGCAGGTCGACTCGCGGCTGGTACGACATTGGCTTGGGTTGGTGCTAAGACAGTTCGAGAGCATATTGTGCCGGTAATCGGCGACGCGGCAGCGGCAGCGGCACGTCCGTCGCCAAGAGTGCTGGCGACCCTGCCGGTGTGTGTGACCGACGAACCAGATACGGTCAGAGCTTCGATCTCTCGAGGCCTGTCGATGTATGGCAAATTGCCTTCTTATCGCGCCATGTTTAAGCGTGAAGGCGTCGACGGACCGGCGGATTTAGCCTTGGTTGGCAGCCCTGCCGAGGTGGCTGATGGTATCGCCGCGCTAGCAGCGGCGGGCGTGACAGATTTTGCGCCGTCAGAGTATTGTTTATCTACCCAGCAACGCCAGCAAACGCGCGCGTTGCTCCAGAAAATAGCAACGGAGGTTTAGTCATGAAGCTACAAACACTGCCCTGCACCGCGAGCGTTACCGATGTATTAGCGGCTTTAGACGAAGCCGGGGCGGTCATCGTAAAAGATGTGAGTGACGCTGAAACCGTTAATCGCTTCAATCAGGAAGTAATGCCCTATGTCGACAGAACCCCCATGGGGCGGGATGACTTTGTCGGCAAGGGTACCAAGCGCACTGGCGCACTGGCAGCCCGTTCTGCCACCTGCCGTGAGCTGATTTTGCAGGACTTAGCCCTCGGTACCGCAGAGGCCTTCTTAGCGCCGTTCACCAGCAAAATCATATTGCAGCTGACGCAAACCATTGAGATCCATCCGGGGAGTGCAGCCCAGCAGGTGCACCGAGATCGTTACGCGTGGGGCACCTATTTGCCCACCTCGATAGAACCGCAGTTGAATACCATTTGGGCCATGACAGACTTCACCGAAGAGAACGGTGCGACCCATTGTGTGCCGGGTAGTCACCGGTGGCCGTGGCAACGGCGCGCCGAGCCAGAGGAGTTTTGTTGCGCCGAAATGACCAAGGGCTCGGTATTTTTCTACAGCGGCAGTATTCTGCACAACGGCGGTGCTAACCGGTCAAAGGCGCCGCGTTTGGGTCTCAATCTCACCTATTGTTTGGGGTGGTTGCGGCAGGAGGAAAACCAGTACCTTTCCTGCCCACCTGAGCTGGCGAAAGACTTCGACCCAAAGCTGCAGGACTTGTTGGGCTATACCCAAGGCGAATACGCCCTAGGCTATTACACGGACCCTCTTGATGAAACCGGCCAAGGCGAAATAAAGCCGCCAGAGCGCATACTCGGTCGCAAGACAAATGGCATGCAACTGGATAATTTGCCCGGTTAGAGGGCTGCGGTAAGCAGCCCTGAGCGCGGTGACTATGGCCTTGCCGCTAGCGCGTCACTGATCAGTACTTTGATCAGCGCAACAGCCATCAAGGCGAGCACCACTGAGAACGGTAGAGCGCCGATAATCATGGCCGCACGCAGCGCGCCCATGCCACCTGCGCTTAACAATGAGCCGATGAACACCGCAAAAATGACGCCCCATAGCAGGATGTGTCGGGAGCCTTGCTGACCTTGATTGCCGCCAGAGGCAAGCGTATTGATGATCAAAATGCCTGAATCTGCAGAGGTAATCAGAAAGGTCAGCAGCAGGGCGACGACGATGACCGACAAGCCAACTGCTAATCCCGGGGACAACATAAGGTTTATCGTCGCAAACAGTTGGGTCGAGATGTCGGCATTGACGATGCTGCCGCCGGCTATGCCCTGCAGTTCTAAATCGATCGCAGTGGCACCAACGAAGGTGAGCCAGGTTAGGCAGATTGCAGACGGCATAAGAATGGCGCCCAGTACATATTCGCGCACCGTGCGGCCCTTGGACACGCGGGCAAGAAACATGCCTACGAAGGGCGCAAAGGCAATCCACCAAGCCCAGTAGAAGATGTTCCACGCGCCTTGCCACTGTTGCAGCTGCGCACCAACAACTGTGCTGGTGTCATCCCATACCGTCACTGATATAGCGGGTAGGGCGAGTAAGTAATCCCAAATCGCATAACCAAAAGTGCTTAGTGCAAAAGCCGTGGAGCCAAAGACAATAAAAAAGCTCACCAGAAAAATAGACAACCCCATGTTGATGTTGGACAGCCATTTAATGCCGCGCTGGATACCAGATAAGGCGGACAGGCACGATGCCGCGACAATCAGCACCAGCCCCATGATTTGCGCACTTAACGTAGGTTGGCCATCGGCTGTCATAAGCACCGACAGGCCGCTGATGTTGAACAGTCCGGCAGCAAACTGCGATACGCCATAACCAATGGTGACGCCCAGACCAATAAGGGTTGCCAAGATAGCCGCTACATCGACCACATGCCCGAGCCAGCCCGAGAGTCGCGAACCAAACAGAGGTTGCAGTCCTGACCGCACGGTCAGCGGTAAGCCCTTGGCGTATTTCAAATAGCCCAAGGCGATTCCGATGACGCCATAGCAGGCCCAAGGGGTCAGACCGTAGTGTAGGAGAGCCCATTTGTAGGCATTGCGCACATTGTCCGGTTGCAGCGGGTTGGCCAAACCCTGAATGGTTTCAGGATTGGCGGTGAAATGAAAAATAGGTTCCGCAGTGGAGTAAGTGAGCATGCCAATGCCGATGCCTGCGCCGAACATCATAGAGAGCCAGGTAAAGAGCGAAAATTCTGCGGTCTCACCGGGCTGCCCTAACAACAGCTTGCCGCTAGATGGCCACAGTGCCAGCCCCAGGCAGGTCACGGTCAGGAAAGCGGTCACGTACATATACCAGCCGGCAAAGGTCGCCGTGGACCAAGTTTGGAGGCTCAACAAGTAGGCACCAGCGGCGCTGGGTGAGGCCGCCACCCAGCCAATCAGCACCAAAATAATGACCTTGGGAATGGCCGCCACCCAAGGGTTGAATCCAGCGTAAAAACCGCCTTGCGCCGTGCTGATCTGTATCGGCTGTTGCCGAGCAAGGTCACTCATGTTTTGTACCTTCTTATTCTTTTTGCACGCAGCCGTGAGTTAATTTAGCTGGGCTCCGCGATTTGCAGCAGTTGCTTACCGAGGTTTTTGCCGGTGAAAAGGCGTTGTAGCGTGTCCGGAATGTTGTCGAAGCCCTGCTGCAAATCAACCTGATAGATCAGGTCACCGTTGCTAATCCACTGCAGCAAGTCAGCAATGGCTTCGCCAGCCCGAGGCATGTAGTCAAGGACGATAAAGCCCTCCATGCGCGCACGCATGGTGATGATATTCATCAGGTTGGCCGGGCCGGGAACAGGTTCCGTGGCGTTGTAGCCGGAAATACCGCCGCACATGACAATGCGTGCCCTGAGGTTTATGTGTTGCAGCGCGGCCTCAAGAATGTCGCCGCCAACGTTATCGAAGTACAGGTCGACCTTATCTGGGCATGCCGCGGCAATTTGCGCGCTGACATTGCCTTGCTTGTAATCAATAACCGCATCGAACCCTGCTTCGTCTTTAAGCCAGCGGCACTTTTCACTGCCACCGGCTATGCCTACCACACGACAGCCCTTGATACGCGCAATTTGTCCCGCTACCGAACCTGTGGCACCCGCTGCACCGGAGATTAGTACGGTTTCCCCGGGCTTAGGGTCGCCTAAATCGAGAAGGCCGAAGTAAGCTGTTAGGCCGGTGATGCCTAGTACCGAAAGCATCATCTGCGGCGTCACACCCTCAGGAACCTTGGTCAAGCCCATGGGGCCTTGGTTTGGTGCAGCGACAACAAAATCTTGCCAGCCACCAGTAGTTTGTACCAAGTCGTCGACAGCAAAATCCGCGTGACGCGATTCGGTGACCTGACCAATGGAGCCCGCCCGCATGGGCTCGCCCAAACCTACCGGTGGTAAGTAGCTAGGCCGATCTTCCATCCAGCCGCGCTGGGTCGGATCGAAAGAGAGGTACAAATTGCGTACAAGTACTTGTCCTTCGTCAGGCTGCGGAATCGGCTTTTCCGCGTAGTCAAAATTGTCCCGTGTGACGAGTCCGTTGGGGCGTTTAGCAAGCAGCCATTGGCGATTAACATTCATACAGCTGTACTCTTTTTTTCTAGGCATAGACGGAATAGCGTTGCCAATAGAGTACATCAGTGAGAAAACTCCTGCTGGTAGAAAAGAATTAGAGAAAGCAGGAGAACGTAGAAGCAAAGAGACAAAAGACGCCACTGGATAAGTCCTTGTCCCTCCTTGGCGCCTTCCTCCACCCGACAAATTTGTTCGAGCTTAGCCGGCAGACACAGGCTGCAGCGGTAAAATGTTGCCATGTGAAGCGGCAAAATGCCGCCGCGTGCGGTTGCCGACATCCAGGCCCAGAACATTCCAAATTTCGAAGTCCACCTCGGTCCAACCGAAGGCCATGGTGAAGCGGTTTGTGTCTATAAAGCCCGCGTCGGCGCTTTCTAAAAATACCTCACAGCTGAGGCAGGCATTACGCTGGAAGTGGAAGTAACGCACCCGCTCCTGTGGCGGTAGGGCATCGATAATGCGCTTGAGCTGACGTGGGTTGCGCTTGCGTTGATTGCGATAAACGCTGATTTTTTGAATGGTAGAGAGCAATTCTACGTTCTCCGTAATGCGCAGCATGTTTTCAGCGCTGCGATTAATGGAGTTAACGAAATCCGAATGGCGAATGGAGTCTCGAGTCAGGCGAAGCTCCTTAAGTAGAAAGAAAACTGATATGACCAGTGCCATAGAAGCGAGCACATCCGCGCCCACGGAGATGTAAGACAGCATGTTGTTGTTCCTTATTAGTTGCTGAGTCGCTGCGGTTAATAAACTGATGAGTAGCAAACCCCGTGCCAAAAGATTCAGCGCCTGCATTTGATAAAAAAGGTGGTCACAAAAAGCGTCTGAGAAGGTACAGTCGAGAGGTGTATAGCCACAAATGCCTTAAACGGCTGACAGTAGAAGGCCTCAGCGGGGCATGCTGCTAACTGAGGAATTGGATCGATTATTAAGCTTAACAAGGAGGTGCAAGATGCAACACGATCTTCAGGTAGCGATTATTAAAGAACTGATGACTCAGCTGGACGAAGGCAAAAATGTCGATGCCGGGGTGCAGTACAAAATGCCCACCTCGTCCTATGTCTGCCCAGCAACGGCAGCGCGGGAGCAGCAAGAATTTTTTCTCAATCACCCACAGTTGATAGGCCTTTCTGGCGATCTACCCAAGCCGGGTTCCTTCCTAACCATCGATGATTTCGGCGTGCCTATTTTGGCCACCCGGGATAAAACCGGCCAGTTCCGCGCGTTTCTCAATGCCTGTCGTCATCGCTCGGTCAAAGTTGCCCAAGAAGAGCGCGGTACCAAGCACGTATTTACCTGCCCTTTTCATCATTGGAGTTATGCCAACAGCGGCGAGTTAATGACCATTCCGAACAACGACCATTTCGGTGCAATCGACAAGTCTTGCAATGGTTTGATTGCACTCCCGGCAGTGGAACAAAGCGGCATGCTCTGGGTGCACCCGAATCCAGATGCCCAGCTCGACGTCAGTGAACTGTTGGGCGGGCTCGCAGCGGAGTTGGCGTCGTTTAGCATGCCTTCGCAAATCGCTGTAGGCCAAACCACTATCAACAAGGCGCTCAACTGGAAGCTGGCCAACGATACCTTCGGCGAGACTTACCACTTTGGCAAACTGCATAAGGACACGCTGGGGCGGCTTTACTATGGCAACAATCTGCACTTTGCAGAGTTTGGTCGGCACCACCGATTTGTTACGGCCAATCACGGCATGGAAGCCATGCGCAGCCTGCCAGAGGCGCAGTGGGATATTGCACGATGCACCTTTGTTCTCTACCACTTGTTCCCCAATGTGCAGCTAATCACCAGTCGTTTTTCGACCACGCTGATTCGCATTTATCCAGACAAGGACAACCCCGGCCGTTCGACTACACAAATCAGCTTTTACTTCGCGCCGGAGCTAGCAGAGGAAGCGAACGATGTGGGAGATGCACCAGCGCCGAAAGCAGATGCCTATAGCTTCCAGCAGGAGCGCGCGAGCCTCTCGGCTTCCCTAGAAGTGTTCAAATCGACGGTCGAAAACGAGGACTATGTGATGGGTGAGATGCAGCAGCGGGCTGCAGAAAGCGGTTTGCTGAAAGAGATTATCTTCGGCCGTAACGAACCCGCACTGCATCATTTTCATAACAACTATCGGGAAGCGCTGGGTCAGCCCCTGCTCGAAAAGTTGTAGCGTCCGTGTTGCCCAATGGCGGCGATGCGCTGCCCAGACCCGAATACCCACGCCCCATCCTGCAGCGTGCTGAGCGGTTCAATCTAAATGGCATATGGGCTTTTCGCCATGACCCTGAAGACCGCGGCTTAAGCGCAAGATGGTTTGACCAGGCGCAGTGGTTTGCAGAAGCTTCAGAGCCGATCATGGTGCCTTATCCTCCTGGCTCACCTGCTAGCGGCGTTGCCGCACCGCCATCGTCTGCCGTGGTCTGGTACCAACGCAGCTTCGATCGCCCCCAGTGGTCGGCTTGCGGCGTGCTTCTGAACATAGGCGCCTGTGATTACACAACTGACGTGTATCTCAATGGTCACCATATCTGCCGACATGGCGGCGGCTACACCCCAATACAGTGCGCTATTGAGCATGTGCTAAAGCCCGAGCAAAATCAGCTGATTATCCGCGTGGCCGATGCCGATACTTGGCAGCAGCCCCGTGGCAAACAGGCCGCGGACACACGCTGGCCGATTGATTACGATCCGGTCATTGGCATTTGGCAGAGTGTTTGGCTAGAGCCGGTTCAACATAACTACGTTACCAGCCTGTTTAGCCGCTTTGAGCTGACGCCACAAACCCTACAAATCACCGTAAAGATGGCCGAGCGCTGTGCTGGCGAGGTGAGCGTCGAGCTGCTGCTTGAGCAGCAGCGCATCGCCACAGAGCGAGTGGATTTTGGCGGTCGTGATGAAGTTACTCTTAGTCTTAGCATTGATAACCCACAGCTGTGGTCGCCAACAAATCCTCAACTTTACGATCTAGAGATCGTCATAACAGATGCTGGCGGGCAGGAATTAGACCGCGTCAGCAGTTATACCGGATTGCGTCAGGTGCACTGCAGTGCCCAGAGTATTTTTCTCAATGGTGAACCCGTTTATCTCAAGGGCGTGCTGGATCAAGGATACTTTCCTGGCGGTTGGTATACGGCCCTCACCGATGACGCTTTGCGCAAAGACGTAGAGCTCACAAAGGCCATGGGCTTTAACTTTGCTCGCAAACATCAAAAAATTGAGGACCCGCGATATCTGTACTGGGCGGATAAACTCGGCTTGATGCTTTGGGCAGAAATGCCTGCTGGGCGGATCTTTTCCACCCAGTTGACCACGGCCCTAGTGCAGCAGTGGCCGCGTGCCCTGATACGTGACCGCAGTCATCCAAGCATTATTGGTTGGGTTGTTTTTAACGAGTCGTGGGGAATCTGGCATGTGGCTGAGCGATCAGAGCAGCGTCATTTGGCAGACGCACTCTATCACCTGACCAAGTCAGTTGACCCCAGCCGGCCAGTGATTGGCAACGCCGGTTGGGAGGTCTCCAGCGGAGACATCTGGGCAGTGCATTCCTACGACCAAGTCGATGGCGCGCTCGGCGAACGAATTCAGCGCCTGCAGAACTCGCCTCAGTCCTTTGTCGCAGAGATTGGTAGGCCGCGGAGAGGCGCCTTGGCTGGCGCAGACCCCAGCGCGCTGCCCATGGTGCTTTCAGAGTGCGGCGGCTTCGGTTTTGTTGCCGCCAACAGTGGCCCGGACTATGCGGACCCTGATTTTGCTTACGGCGACATGGCTACCTCTGCCGCAGCTTATGCGCAAGCCTGCGCGCAGCTGCTGGCAGAGATTCGGCAATTGCCCCAATTGAACGGGTTCGTGTGGACCCAACTCACTGACGTGCAACAAGAGGTGAACGGCTTGCTGACCTTTAATCGAGAACCGAAGGTGGCACCGACGTTGATCAAGCAAATGGTCGAAGGCGCAGGCGAGCAAGGCTAGTATCTTGCGCCGGTACTGCAAATGACCTTCTTTGTCTTTTGTTGCTAGCGATCAGGCAGCGAGGCCAGCGAGGAGGGTACTCGTGCCCAACTCGGCGCGTCGTTTTCGCAATGCACCATGGTCGGCTGAAATATCTCGGGGTCGTCCAATGAGCCGCCGGCCACACTGGCCATGCCGGTATCCAGATCTGCCCACAGTCTGCTGCCGCACTTACCACAAAAATTTCGCGTGTTGGTTCGACCAGATTTTGCGGTAACGCTGTATCCGATTGGCTCACCTTGGTCGACAGTGAGATCAGTGCGCTGGACCACATAGGCGGCGTAACCATCTGTGCCGCTGACCTGTCGGCAGTCTGTGCAGTAGCAGTAGAGTTGTGCCACGGGTTCGCCGACTATGGAAAAACGCACTGCTCCGCACAAACATCCGCCGTTAACCATTGCGTTCTCCTGTTTTCGTTTTGTGGCGAACAACCACGCTTTTTTTGGCAGGTTAGCGCTTAGCTATACCCAGTACAATATACGATGCAGAAAGCTCGGCACGGGCATTTGCTTTGCAAATGCCGGAAACGGTGAGGTTGGCTGAATGCCGCGGTTGCGCGGAGACAATGCTGTTGTTGATCCAACTGATAAAAACAGCTCGAAGGACACGTCGTTCAATGAACGAAAAATAACACGTCTCATTTGCATTTTTTTTT
>JAACDW010000235.1 GCA_009936775.1 Pseudomonadota bacterium | reverse complement strand
TTGTTTAGAACTTTTTTTGTTCGCGACTTTTGTTCGTGTTTTTTGTTCGTGTTTTTTCGTCTGTTTTTTTCGTCTATGTTTTGACGTCTATGCTTTTTTTCTATGTCTTTTCGTTTTTAGCTTCGCGTTCGAATCGAAAAGTCTCTTTCACTATCGGGCTTACATCGGCCAGACTTGCATCGGCCAGGCTTGCATAGGCTGAGCTTTGCGCCGGCTGAGCTTTGCGTCGGCGCAGGGGGCAACCGACTGACGAACTGGCTTGCAAGTGACGTTTGACTCCAAAAAAGCCCCTGAATCCAAAAAACCCTGCAAGACATAGTATATAGCCACGCCGTCCCACTTGGACAGTTTGGAATGAACTGTCTACTACCCAAAATACGTGAAGTACTTAGTATTTCTGGCCATATGTGGCGAAAGGTAACGAAAGTTGCTGCTAAAACCGTTGCCCGTCACGGTAGCGTCACACAATGACAGCCAGCGCCTCTTGGGGGTCATCGGCTGTCACCACCGAACCACCTGGCCATTTACGCAGCCAAGTCATTTGGCGCTTGGCCAACTGACGCGTGGCCGCCACGCCTTGTTGCACAAAAGTCGGCTTATCGATTTCGCCCAACAAATGCGACCAGGCCTGCCGGTAACCGACGGCGCGCATGGACGGCAGGTCTCGGGTGATGTCGCCTTGAGACATCAAAGCCTCCACTTCTGCTAGCAGCCCGGCGACCAACATATGCTCAAAACGCTGAGCAATACGCTGGTGCAGTAGGGCGCGATTCGATGGCAGCATGATGACGGTTTCGCTGGTGCAGCCGGTGCGCTGCAGCAAGGTGCCGCTCGCACGACTCGCCCACTGTGCAGAAAGGGCATTGCCGGTTGCTCGGGTTACCGCCAGTGCACGCAACAGTCGTTGGTGATTGTTGGGATGAATACCGGCAGCCACTTGAGGATCACGCCGGCTCAGTTCTTGATGCAGTACCCCAGCCCCCTGATCGCGCAGCTCGACTTCCAGTGCCGATCGCGTGGCTGAGTCGGTTGCGGGTAAATCCGCAATACCCTCAATCAAACACTTCAGATACATCATGGTACCACCGACAACGATGGGTTTTTTGCCCTGCCCTACCGTTTGCAGAATGGCCGCATCCGCTGCGGCCACAAATTCTGCTGCCGAGTAACTGGCTGTCGGGTCGATAATGTCGATCAGTTTGTGTGGATACTTCTCCAGCTCAGCTGCACTGGGCTTTGCTGTGCCGATATCCATGCCGCGGTAAATCAAAGCAGAATCTGCGCTGATCAATTGCGCATGCTCGCGCCCGCCCATGGCATCTTGCACCGCCATGGCCACGGCAGTTTTGCCTATGGCCGTGGGGCCACAAATAATCAGCACATCACTTGAATCCAACAGCCGCTGAGACAACGCGCTGCCTACTGACCGCGTAAAAATAGGCGATCCAGCTCGGCAAGATCGCGCTGCACATAGGTCGGTCTGCCGTGATTGCACAAACCCGCGTTCTCCGTGACTTCCATAGTCCGCAACAGTGCATTCATCTCGGTCAGCGAGAGCTGGCGATTCGCACGCACAGACCCACGACAGGCAAGGGTCGCCAGCACATCGAAATTCTTGCGCGCGATGCTTTCGCCGGTACCAAACTCACTCAGTTCACCGAGCAAGTCCTGCACCATCTCTTGAATATTCGCCTTAGCCAGCAGCACTGGTACCTCTCGCACGACCACACTCGCTTGGCCAATACGCTCAACCACCAAACCAGCAGCGTCGAATGGCTCCGTAAACTCTTCAACAAGGTTGGCATCTGCCTCGCTGACGTCGAAGGTCAGCGGCACCAGTAGCCGCTGACGCGCGATACCATCTCTGGCTTGGGCCTGTTTCATTTGCTCATAGACAATGCGCTCGTGGGCTGCGTGCATGTCTACCATGACCAAGCCCTGTTGATTTTGCGCCAGTATGTATACGCCGTGCAGTTGCGCAATCGCATAGCCTAGTGGGTGTGTCGCGCTGGCATTGTGTTCTTGCTCTTGGCTTTGTGCGCCTTGTGCCGCTGTCTCGGGCCATGCCCCATGATCTTCCGCTACCGCAGCCACCGCGCCAGCACCCACCTGCTGTTGTTCGTGCAGGAGCTGAGCCAGACCGCCGGCGGGAGCACCGAGCGCGGGACGGCTTGGCATATGGGAGGACAGGTTGAAGGGCCGTTGACTGGGCTGCTGGGTAACGGCCTGCGCAGGATTTTCTGTGCCTGCGGTAACAAGGGTAGATGTCTCAGTTTGCCCGGGGCGCAGCCCACGCAGTGCCCGATTCAAGCTGTAAAATATAAAGTCGTGAATCGCACGAGCATCACGAAAGCGTACCTCATGCTTGGTTGGATGCACATTCACGTCGACAGCGTCCGCCGGCAGCTGCAAATACAGTACATAAACCGCATGCCGACCATGGAACATGACATCGCTGTAGGCCTGACGAATGGCGTGCCCCACTAATTTGTCGCGAATCGCTCGACCATTCACATAAAAAAACTGTTGGTCCATTTGGCGGCGATTGTGATGGGGCAGGCCAACCCACCCGTGCATGCGCAGACCATGGTTGTACTCGTCTATGGCAACAGAATTTGCGACAAAGTCAGCGCTTAGCACCCGGGCTAAGCGATCTTCAGGGTTGCCAGCCGCGAGCGTTAGCGGTTGCTGCACCCGCCCAGAGCTGCCCGTTGTTCTGGCCTGCGCCAATGAAAAACCAACGTCTAGATGCGCCAAGCTCAGGCGGCGCAGCATTTGGTCAATTTGGTTGACTTCGGTGCGTTCAGCTTTCAAAAACTTGCGCCGCGCTGGGGTATTGTAGAAAAGGTCTCGCACTTCTACTGTCGTGCCCTGTGGGTGGGCTGCGGGACCGGTATCCAGAGTTTGTCCGCCATGACATTCGACAAACCAGCCACCACCGTCAGTCGAAGTCGCCGATTGCAGTTTCACCTTGGCCACCGACGCCACACTGGCCAAGGCCTCACCGCGAAAGCCAAGACTGTCGATACCCAGCAAATCATCTGCAGACGCAATTTTACTAGTGGCATGACGCTGCAACGCCAATGGCAGATCATCGGCGTGAATCCCATTGCCATTATCACGCACCCATACTAGGTCCACACCACCGGCTTCCGTGCGCACCTCAACCTTGCTGACGCCAGCATCGATGCTGTTTTCCAGTAGTTCTTTGACTATGGAGGCTGGGCGTTCAACCACTTCACCTGCGGCAATTTGGTCGGCAACAAAGCTACTTAATCGTTTGACTCGTCGCATGCTCTTAGCCTCGCGGGATGTAAATGGTTTGGCCAACGCGGATGCGGTCGCTGGCCAGGCGGTTACGTTTTTTTAGCGCAGCCGAGGTTACACCATAGCGTACGGCGATTTCCGAGATGGTGTCGCCGCGGCCAATGGTATAGCGGATTTCCTCGCGTCGTTCCGCCAACCAAGTTGCCGGCGGCGGGTTAGCGCGCATGAACTCCTGCACCCCGCCAGCAATCGCCTTGGCGAGCTTCAGTTGGTGCGACGCCTGAGAGAGTTTCCTTGCCTCACCGGGATTCGAAATAAACCCTGTCTCGACTAAAATGGATGGCATATCTGGCGACTTCAGCACCAAGAAGGCAGCCTGCTCCACCTGTTTTTTGTGCAGCTTTGTGACCTTACCCATATTGCGCAGCACCGCGTCGCCCACTTGGATGCTTTGACTGCGGTTACCGTCCATAGATAAATCCAGCAGTACCTGAGCAAGCATCGGGTCTTTGTCATCGAGACTCACATCGCCTACGCCGCCGAGCATATCGGACTGATTTTCTCGCTCGGCCAACCATTTCGCGGTCTCGCTGGTGGCTCCCCGATCAGACAGGGTATAGACCGAAGCACCGGATACCGACGACTGCTTAAACGCGTCAGCGTGGATGGAGACAAACAGGTCGGCGCGTTTTTCCCTTGCTAGGGCCGTGCGTTGACGGTGCCCAAGATAATAGTCGCCGTCACGAATAAGAAAGGCATCGAAGCCCTTTTGTTTTTTAATTTCGTTGACGGTACGCCGGGCAATTTGCAGTACCACCTTTTTTTCTACTGTTTTACGCGGTCCCAGAGCGCCGGGATCCTCGCCGCCATGACCTGCGTCAACGGCAATCATGACATCACGACTGCCCACTACTGGCGCAACGGTGGCCTGCGCTGGCGTCGTTGTGGGCGCAGTTTTCGCGCTACTTGGAAAGTACAAGTCGGTAACCAAGCGGTGGCCATAGGGTGCGATAGGCTGCAGGGTAAAACTCTTGGGCTTAAAGCCCACCTCGGCGTCAACTACGACCCGGTAACCGTCCTCGCGCCTACCGCCGCGCAACCCTTCGACATGGGTAAGCTTGTTCGCTGTTTTAAAGCTAAGCCTCCTGCCAGCTTTTGCACCCTTCACATCAATAACAATCCGATGCGGGTTATCCAACTCGAATACGGAAAACTTCGATGCCTCAGAGGTATCGAGTACCACGCGGATGTAGTCTGGTGCCTCGTGGGTGCGCACGCTTTGAATGACATGGGCAACACTGGGTGGCGCTACCAGTGCCATTAGCCAGACTGTGTGGATCCAGCTAGGCAGACTGCTACGCGAAGCGCTATGCAAAGTGCACGCTCACTTGGCGCTGCATGGCTATGTTGATGTCAGCCAGCGCTGGTGTTTTTTCCTGCGGCGTGTGCAAGCTCAAAAAGACCTCCACGTCGGCGGCTGGTAGCCAGCCTTGTCCCTGCCCCGGCCATTCAATAAACTTAAAGCCCGGGCCAGCAAAGATGTCATCAAAACCCAAATACTCAAGTTCCTCGGGTGACTTAAGGCGATACAAATCAAAGTGATACACCTCACCACGATCAGTCTGATACGGCTCCAGTAGCGTATAAGTAGGGCTCTTAACCGCCCCAACGTGATTCATCATACGCAGGATACCGCGTACCAACGTAGTTTTGCCGGCGCCAAGGTCGCCATGTAAATAAACAACCGCACGGTCACCGTATTGGTGGTGAATTGCATCATAAAGCTCGCCACCGAAGGCAACTGTTGCATTTTCGTCGCTAAGAATCCGCTTCAACATTGGATCGGCTTCAGGCTCCATCTGGTTACGAGGTGTCCACTCTGCGCGCGTGCTCAGCTCAATCACTCAACTCGGTCGGGCGCCTGATACAGCAGCGCTTGTACTCTGGGTATCACAGCACTGGCGGTCAATCCTCGTATGCCAATTTCCTCGGCTGCGCGGTCAGCAGCAGCACTGTGCAAGAGCACGGCAGTATAAAAAGCAGTCTGCTCTTGGCCGGGCTGCTGCGCAATCAAACTCCCCGCAAGCCCGGCTAAAACATCGCCCATACCCGCCGTCGCCATGCCCCGATTGCCATGCGCGCATATCGCCTGAGTTTCGCCATCACCCATAACGCTACCGGGCCCTTTGAGCAAACAGGTTGCTGAGAAACGTTCTGCCATATCAGCGATGGCTCGCTGCAGGTTGCTCATTAGCGTGTCGATGGGCAGCTCCAGCAGTCGCGCTGCCTCGGCCACGTGGGGTGTGATAAACAGTGGCCCGTGGGCCATGCCAAGCTGCAGCCAACTGGCATGATCCGCCAGCCAAAAAAGGCCATCAGCATCAATGACCATGGGCCCCTGAAATCCGCTGATGGCCTTAAGCACCCGAGCGGCCCATTCGCCTCGCCCGAGTCCCGGGCCGAGTACCAGCGCATCTGCCCGGGACAGCGTCTGCGCCAAGCCTTGTCCGGCATCACTTTGCAGTGGGTCGAGCCACATGGCTTCCGGGAGTCTAGCGAGCAAGCCCGAGCGATTTTCTGCGGCGGTAGCGACGCTAACCAAGCCAGCACCACTGCGCAGTGCTGCTTCCGCCGCGAGCACGGCGGCACCGCCCATACCCACATCACCACCTACCACTAAGACATGGCCACGCTGGTGCTTGTGTGCATCTAGCGGTATCGATTGCAGCAAGTCCGGGCGCCAGTGGCGCAGCTCGACAGACGCGTGTCCCGCAGCCATTTTTGCTGGCACGCCCAAATCCGTAAACAAGCGCTGGCCGCTGAGGCTCGGGCCCTTGGCCGTGTAAAGGCCTATTTTTCGGGCAATGAAGGAGACCGTTGCGTCTGCTGATACGGCGCAGTCAGCTGCGCCTGAATCTGCATTCAGACCCGAGGGTAAATCGATACTCAGGACAAATGCCTGAGCCTGATTAATCTGCGTGATAGCGGCTGCGTAGGCAGTCCTGGGTTGGCCGCGAAAACCTGTGCCGAGCAAAGCATCTACTATGACTGGGTGACGAATGGACGAGTTTGCTGGCTCAAGGATCAGTCCTTGGGACTGGGCTCTTTGGCAGGCGGTCAGGGCATCGCCTGCCAGTTGTTCAACCGGGCTGACTGCTATGAATTGCACGGCAATGCCCAATTTATGCGCGAGCAGGCCTAACAGATAGCCGTCTCCGGCGTTGTTGCCCTTACCACTAAAAATGGTCATGGCCGACATTTGTGGACGCAGCGCAAACAAACTGTCGAGCGCAAAGTTTGCCGCGCGCTGCATCAGCACTAGGCCGCTTAGCCCCATACCACCATCGGCCACAGGCAACATCGCTTGGGCATCAATGGCGCGGCAGGCAGCGGCGGTGTAAAGCTGCATATCGTTCCCTCCGGTTTGGTTCCAGCAATTGGCTAAGGCTCTGAGCGAGGACACTCATGAGTGACCTTTATCAGGGACACTGGGCAAAGACCTTAGGCCTTCGTCGAGCAGATCCCTGCTAAGCGTAATTCAGTATACTGGCTTATCCCTCCAGCATAACGAGTGCGCTATCAACACTTTATCTGACGCCACAAACGGCTCCAAGGACTGGAACCCAAGCGAGGTGAAGGCTCGCATTTTGGCCCACGGCGCGGCGCTAGGCTTTGACAAGTTGGCGGTCACCGACACCGATTTATCCACCGAGGAGCCCCATGTACGCGCATGGCTAGCTGAGGGGTTCGCGGGGCAGATGAGCTATCTGCAACGACATGTGGACAAGCGCCTGCAACCTGCTCTCCTGGCACCTGAAACGTGTCGCATCATTACGGCACGCATGCAGTATTTACCTGCGGACACCCAGCCGTTAGAGGTGCTGGAGCACAGCGATCAGGCCTATATCTCGCGCTATGCTCTGGGCCGGGAGTATCACAAGGTACTGCGGCGACGGTTGGCGAAACTTGCCCAGCAAATCAATACGACCCTGACCGCAGCACAGCCGCCATTTTCGTTCCGTGCCTTTACCGACTCGGCACCGGTGCTGGAAAAAGCCATTGGAGAAAAAGGCGGCCTTGGCTGGATCGGCAAACACACACTGCTGTTGGACAAGGGCGCCGGCTCATGGTTTTTCTTGGGCGAGATTTATACCAACGCCCCGCTGCCGGTGGATGAGGCAGCAGTTGAAGACGCCTGCGGCAAATGCAGTGCCTGCATGACAGTGTGTCCCACCCAGGCGATCGTTGCCCCTAAGCGCCTTGACGCAAGGCGCTGCATTTCCTACCTCACCATTGAAAACCGCGACGAGATTCCAGTGGAGTTCCGCAAAGCCATTGGTAACCGGGTATATGGCTGCGACGACTGCCAACTGTTTTGTCCTTGGAACCGGGACGCACCCAGTACCCGCGAGCCCGACTTTGCGGTGCGATACGGTCTAGACAAGCCGCGCTTGGTCACTTTATTTGCTATGTCGGAGGCGGAATTTCTCAAATTCACAGAAGGCTCTGCGATGCGCCGCATCGGCTATGCGCAATGGCAGCGTAACCTTGCGGTTGGCCTCGGCAACAGTGGCGGCGGCGCCGAAGCGATTGCTGCTCTAAAACGCGGACTAGGGCGTGTGGACGCCATGGTCGATGAGCACATTCACTGGGCCTTAAATCAGCTCACATCGTCCTGAACGAACAGGTGCTGACGATAATATCGCAGCTCCTCTATCGACTCGCGGATATCCGCTAGCGCCGTGTGCTGATTGGTTTTCACCACCCCTGCGGCAATGTTCGGATGCCAACGCTTGGCCAGTTCCTTGATGCTGCTGACGTCGATCATGCGGTAGTGCAAGTAGCTTTCAAATGTCGGCATGTAGCGCGACAAGAACCGCCGGTCCTGCCAAATGGTATTGCCGCAGAGTGGGGCCGTTTTGGGCAGCACATGGGACTCAACAAAGGCCAGCGTCAGCGCTTCCGCTTCAGTCTCGCTGACCCCCTCGCTAGCGACTCTGGCGAGCAAACCCGAGGCAATGTGGTGGGTCTGATTCCACTCGTCCATGCCATCGAGTAGGGCCTGGGGTTGTTGCACTGCTAGCACTGGGCCCTCGGCAATCACATTAAGGTCTCCGTCAGTAATAATGGTGGCCATCTCAATGATGCGATCGTGCGACGGATCGAGGCCCGTCATTTCCAAATCGATCCAGACCAAGTGCGCGCTCACTGACTTCTCCTGTTATGGGTAGATAAACCGTAGGCGTCTTAGCATTGGTTCGTTGTGCTACCAACCCGCCCTTTCCGCTATGATTCGCCTATAACCTTAGCCGCGGAGCGCGCTGTGTACCACCAACATCCGGTAGAAGTTCTCGAACCTGACGCGGTAGCCGAGCTGCCCGAAACCAACACACTGTTGGTACAGGTCACCTCACGGGCTTTGTTTGAGCAGGCCCACATACCCGGCGCTGTGCTCATTGAGCCCGCCGCCTTGGTCTGCGGAATACCGCCCAGTTCGGGCAAATTGCCCGCACTGGAACAGCTGCAAAGCACCCTCGCCGACATTGGCTATCACCCAGAGCAAAAAGTCATCGCCTTCGACGACGAAGGCGGCGGTTGGGCCGGACGCTTGTTTTGGACCCTCGATGTGCTTGGTCACTACGATTGGGCCTATCTTGATGGTGGCCTGCACGCGTGGCACGCCACTGGCATGCCGTTGGCTCAGGGTCCGGCAAGAACCACTGCAAACGACGATTTACAGTTGCGTATTGATAGCGCTCCCATTGCAGAACTTGCAGACGTGCACGCCGCCATCGCCGACCCTAGCTGCATCATCTGGGATGTTCGCTCTGCTGAGGAATATGCGGGGTTACGCTCAGGGTCTGCGCGTCACGGACACATACCAGGGGCAGTAAACCTCGATTGGGAACTACTCAAAGATGGCGAGCGCCAATTGCGGCTAATTGAACATCTTGAGGCCGTGGCCGGTTCGCTAGGGTTGCTGGACGCAGACCGGGTTATTACCCACTGCCAAACCCATCATCGCTCTGGCTTGTCTTATTTGGTGGGACGCTTGTTGGGTCTGAACATTCAAGCCTTTCACGGTTCTTGGGCGGAGTGGGGTAATGATCCGAACACGCCGATCGATAACCCCTGCGCGGCGACTTCATGAGCGCCTTCTTCTTAGGACTGCAAAAAATACTGCCGCAACACGCACTGTCACGCTTGGTCGGCTGGCTGGCGCAAAGCCAAGTAGCCTTTATTCGTCGCGCCTTTATCCACACCTTTGCCCGCGCCTATGACATCTCTCTAGCCGACGCCGAACGCAAGGAACTGGACGACTACCACAGCTTCAACGACTTCTTTACTCGCAGTCTGGATGCCAGTGCCAGACCTCTACCGGAACAACCTCAGCACTTGGCCTGCCCTGTCGATGGCACCGTGAGCCAGTTGGGCAGCATCGAAGACGATTTACTGATGCAGGCCAAGGGCCATCAATACACACTCAATTCGCTTGCTGGTCCGACCGGCGCGGGGCTGCAACACGGCGACTTCTGCACCATCTATCTTGCGCCGAGCAACTATCACCGCATTCACCTACCCGTTGCTGGCAAGCTGGTCGAAACCCGCGCCATTCCCGGCGCTTTGTTCTCCGTCAACGGCGTTACTGAGGCAGGGATACCCGGCCTGTTTTGCCGCAATGAACGCCTAGTCTGCCGCTTTGAAACCGCCCACGGCCCCATGCTGCTGGTGTTGGTTGGTGCCTTAATTGTCGCTTCAATTGAAACGGTATGGCCCGGGCCACTGTCACCCTATTCCCAAGAAGTTGTCACCCAACACGCTCAGGACTTCCAGCGCGGCGATGAAATAGGCCGTTTTTTGTTGGGATCTACCGTGATCTGTTGTTTTGCCAAGGGAGCTGTTGAGTTCGCCGACCACTTAGCAGCAGGCAGCGTGGTGCGACTGGGCGAGCCCTGGGCCCGGCCAGCCTAGACTTATCGCCCCAACCTTTAGGCCTGACCTTCGTCTAGGTGCCGCGAAAAGCCAACGTCTGATTTAAATCATTGGCGCCCATGGCCAACATCGCCAGCCGATCAAAACCCAAGGCCACACCGGCGCAGTTTGGCAATCCTGCAGCCAAGGCTTGAAGAAAAGCCTCGTCCAGCGCCATGCGTGGCAGCCCTCGAGCCTGCCGCGTCGCATTGTCGCGGTCAAATCGGCGACGCTGTTCGTCCACGTCGGTCAGCTCCCAGTAGCCGTTGGCGATCTCAACCCCGTCCACCACCAGTTCGAACCGAGCCGCACTGGTGCCATCGCTGTTTAACCGCGCCAAGGACGCCTGATCGGCGGGGTAATCGGTAATAAAAAATCGTCCCGGCGATAGAGACGCACAGGCATCGGCAAAGGCAAGATCCAGCTCGTCGCGGGGACGCCTGTCTACAGGCCCAACCAGTTCCGCATAGGTCAGCCTTTGGTAGGGCTGGGGGCCAAGAACTTTATCGACCAAATCGGCGACTTCGAACATCAGCTGAAGATGGTCAAAATCCAGTCGATACCATTCCAGCATGGTGAATTCCGGATTGTGCAGCCGACCCTGCTCGCCATGACGAAAGGCCGGGCCCAACTGGTAACAACTGGGCATACCGGCCGCTAACAAGCGTTTGAGCTGATATTCCGGCGACGTTTGCAGATAGCCGTAGTCTTCGACCCGAATACTTTGGACATCCGCTTCGGTGACACTGTGCTGGGTCAGCACCGGCGTCTGCACCTCGACAATCTGCCGCTCGGCAAAAAAACCTCTGACCAAACCCAGAAGCTGCGCCCGATATTGCAGCTGGGCTACTGTTGCCAGCGGTCGCCAATCGGTCATCGTTTAGCGCCTGTCGAACCTCGAACTAAGTCTTGGCTCGGGAGACATACTCGCCGGTGCGGGTATCGACCTTGAGCACATCGCCAATGTTGATAAACAAAGGTACACCCTTAATGGTGGCACCCGTCGATAGGGTTGCTGGCTTAGTACCGCCGTTGGCGGTATCGCCCTTGAGTCCGGGGTCTGTTTCCGTCACTTCCAGTTCAACGAAATTCGGCGCCGTTACAGCAATGGGGTCGTCATTCCAGAGGGTGACCTGATAGACGTCTTGTTCCTTCAGCCAATTCTGGCATTCGGCAATCGCCGCGGAACCGGCGGCCACCTGTTCGTAGCTGTCGTCGGTTTTCATAAAATGCCAAAACTCGCCATCGCTGTAGAGATATTCCATGTCCAGGTCGATGACGTCTGCAGCCTCAATACTCTCGCCGGATTTAAACGTGCGCTCCCATACTCTACCGTTCATAAGGTTGCGCATCTTCACGCGATTGAACGCTTGGCCCTTGCCAGGCTTTACGAACTCATTTTCAAGAATGTTGCAGGGGTCGCCGTCGAGCATCACTTTCATGCCTGAGCGAAATTCATTGGTAGAATAGGTAGCCATAATGTTGCATTCATCCGTTGGTAAGCCCGCATGATAACCCTGAACAGAACGCCGTGGCAGCCCAACGACTGGCAAAAGCTGTTACAGAGGGCATTTCGCCAACCTGCCACTTTGCTCGCGCACCTGAATATTGCCCCCGATGCTGTTGCACCGGATCCTCACCCAGATTTTGCCATGCTGGTGCCCGAACCCTTTGTCCAGCGCATGCAGCCGGGCGACCCCATGGACCCTCTGCTGCGGCAAGTACTGCCAACGCAACAAGAGCTCCAACATCAGCCAGGCTTTATAGCTGACCCGCTGGGCGAGACCGATCAGGCACTGGATTTCCAGCGTGCGCCCGCGCTGATGCAGAAATACGAGGGCCGAGTGCTGCTCATTACCACTCCTGGCTGCGCGGTAAATTGCCGCTATTGTTTCCGCCGCCACTTCCCCTATCACGACCACAAACCCAAGAACCATGCGCAGGCACTGCAGGCTATCCGCAGCGATAACAGCATCAGCGAGGTTATTTTATCCGGCGGCGACCCACTGCTGTTGGGCGATAATGCGCTGGCTAGCCTATTGCAGCGGATTAACGCCATACCCCATGTTGAGCGGATACGACTGCATAGCCGACTACCCATCGTGCTACCCCAGCGCGTAACCCAAGACTTGCTGGATCTGCTGCAAGGCAGCCGCTGCTCGGTAGCCTTGGTGGTGCACTGCAACCACGCTCAAGAACTGGATCCGCAAACGGCCAGAGCCTTTGCCTGCTTGCGTGGTGCGGGAGTGCACCTGCTCAATCAAAGCGTGCTACTGCATGGCGTAAATGATGAGGTCGACGCGCTGTGCCAACTTTCTCATGAGTTATTCGCGCAGGGTGTGCTGCCCTACTACCTGCATATGCCAGACGCGGTAAGCGGAACCGCGCATTTTGATGTGATGGATGCGAAAGGAGTGACGCTGCACGCCCAGATGCGCAACCAGCTGCCGGGTTATTTGCTGCCGCGCTTAGTTCGGGAAGAGCCCGGCGGCGCATCGAAAACGCCCATGCCAACTGAGCACTTGGCGCTACAGACCATCGACTAAGTCGAACTGGTCAGGGCCTGTTCGACGTCCAGGTCGCTGAAGCCTATCAAATACAAAATGGCGTCGAGGCCAAAGTTTGAGATGGCGTGTTTGGCGTTTTCACGCACCACGGTTTTCGCATGGTAAGCCACGCCTAACCCAGCCTGCTGCAGCATCGGTAAATCGTTGGCACCGTCACCTACCGCAATGGTTTGGGCCAGCGAGATACCCTCCTTGCTGGCTATCTTACGCAGTAAATCGGCCTTGCCCTGTGCATCAACAATATCGCCCAAAACCCTGCCGGTCATCACACCGTCAATGACCTCCAGTTCGTTGGCATAGACATAATCGATGTCCAAGCGTTTTTGCAGATATTCGCCGACGTATTGAAAGCCACCAGAAAATACCGCGATCGTGTAGCCAAAGTGCTTTAGGGCTTTGATTAAACGGCGTGCACCAGTGTTCAGCGCCACTGATTCGGCGACCTCATGCAGTACCTGCAAAGGCATACCCTCAAGAAGCGCTGCTCGTTGTTTAAAGCTCTCTTTAAAGTCGAGCTTACCCGCCATGGCCGCGTCGGTGATCTCGACCACTTGTGCGCCAACACCATGACGCTTGGCAAGTTCGTCCATAACCTCCTCAGCAATCAGCGTGGAATCCATATCAAAGGCCACCAAACGACGGTTGCGCCGAAACACGCTGTCGCGCTGCAGCGACACGTCAAAGCCGGCGCGATCTGCCAGCTTGAGCAGCTCGGACTGAAATTCGACGCTACTCGAAAGCTCGCCGCTGAGCCGCATCTCCACGCCAAAGCGCTGGTCTACTGCGCTGGCATTGTCCAGCATTTTTGGCTTAGTCAGGCGCCGCACCGTATCGATGTTCATATTGTAAGCATGGGTCAGAGCGCTAACCGCCTGTAGCGGCTCGGCCGTCGCGCCACTGCTCAGTAGGGTCAAAATCAATGGGCTAGCAAAGATGGTTTTCGCCCAGTTGCGGTAGTCTGCCCCGTCAACACGCTGAATGCGTAGGGCTGATCCAGTATGTTCACAGCGCGCCTCAATGGCTGCACTTAGGGCATCAAGGTTCGCAGCACTGAGTAATAAGCCGAGCGCCAACTCATCGTGAATTACCGCCTGACCCATATCCAGAAGCTGGACATCGTGGGCGACACAAATGCCCATCAGCGCGGACATCAGCCCCGGTTCGTCCTCACCAGAAATACTTACCAACATAATTTGTTCGGCCAAACTGCATACCTTGCGAAGACAACCCGTTAGCCAGTTTAACGGCGTTGGCGGAACGGGAGAAGGATAGGATTCAGCGCTTTATGGTAGTTTACCGGTCTGCCAAAGAGCCAGCGGATAAGTACAAGCGTTGCAAGCCCCAACCCAAGTCACAGTCAAAGCTAATGCCAAAGCACAACGACAAGGCCGCAGCTGCAGTTGCCCAGCCTATCTAGGTTCCTGCATGCGCTACGGACCAACAAACTGATGGGGCCAATCAAGCGCTTTCGTACCAAGTTTCGCGCCAGCAGAGTCACCTTTCCTGCCGCTGCCATTGCCACTGCACTAACCAGCCTGTGTCTGCTTCTGGTCTGGTTTGAGCAACCTGACGGCCAACAGGAGATGGATCGCTACGGACAAGCCTTGGCGGTAACGCTGGCGGATACCACTGCGGCCGCCATTTTTGACGAGCAACGTATCACCCTCACAGTTATGGCCAACCGGCTCACTGCCATGGAGGAAGTTGCGGGGATCGCTTTCTTTGACAGTTCCAATGAGCTGATGGCCATGAGCGGTGTACGACAATCTTCGGCGAGTTTTACTGCTGCTGCCACCATAGATGATACCCAAGCCGGTTCAGTCACCGTGAGCTTGGCTGCCGACGCATTTGCGCCGCAAATACTCTGGATGTCATGGCTGTTGTCATTGTTGATCGTACTGCTAGCGCCGCTTTTCACTGTGATGGCGATTCAGTTCAGCACCCGAGGTAATCGGTCGCTGCCCATCGTTTCGGTGCCGGCCGAGCCGGCCAAGGATCAGCCCGCCTACCTGCTAACACTGAAGCTGCACAATCAGCGCAGTCTTGCGCGAGCGGACCAACAACAAGCCATTGACGACGCGCTGACCATGGGCCGCGAGGTCTGTGCGCTGTACCCGGGGCTTGCCGTTGCCTTGCAGGAACGCGGCATCGCACTGCTGTTGAGCAAGCGTGAAGTAAGCGGCTTGCAGGCCATTTACGCCTCAATGCTGCTGCAGCGGCTGTTGCGGGAGTACGAAACTCAGGGCCAATTTCGCTGTCACTTGACCACGCTGATCAGCCCTAGCGACCCAGCCGAAGCCTCGTCAATTACGCTGGCAAGCCTAGCAACACAAACTGACATCGAGCAAAACCTCACCCTAGCCTCGTTAGCAAAGGCGAATACCGCCCTGATGGCAGCTGAGGTGCACGCGGACCTAAGTCCAGCGCAACAGCTCTGGGCCGCGGGTTTCCAGCACCCGATCTTAGAGGATCTCGCGCCCGGGAATCAGTTCTACAGCATCGAGTCCCTGCCAGACCAAGAACAGGCGCTGATCAGCAGCCAAGCTGACGTAGTTCTCGGTTTCAGCATCGCCCAGTAGCTTTAGTGACGGCGAAAGACTACGGTTAATGCCGAATGCACAACCCACAGGAGCAGGACCTATGTTGAATCACGTCATGATCGGCGCAAATGATATTAAAAAAACCAAACAGTTTTACGACGCAGTGCTGGGAGTACTGGGCGCCGCTCCTGCCATGGAGCACGTTAACGACACCGGACACACCCGGCTTTTTTACGCCCACAATGGCTCCACTTTCAGCGTATCTGAGCCCATAAACGGTGCGTCGGCGAGTGTCGCCAACGGCTCGACTATTGGCTTTGTTTGCGAGTCACCAGAACAGTTACAGGCCTTTCACGATGCGGCGATAGCAAATGGCGGCACCACGTCAGAAGACCCACCCGGGCCACGCAACGGCAATATGGGCCTTATGTATCTGTGCTATTTCTTGGATCCAGACGGTCACAAGATCTGCGGCATTCATCGTCCGGCCTAGCAGCGCATCTACTCAACGCTGAGGCGTTCGGCTTTTTGAAAACCGCGCGGTAGCTTGCGGCCGCGCCTTGCGCGCTCACCAAGATAATTCTCTAGATCTCTGGCCCTCAGCCGCAGATGGCGCTGGCCAGCGTGCACGAGCAGTTCATCTTTTTCACCCAAGGCGACTGCGCCTATCAGCTCTTCCTCGCCAGACTTAAAGGCCGCCGCAGGTACATTGACGATTTTGTTACCCTTGCCTTTCGCCAGCTCCGGCAGGTCTTTGAGTGCAAAAACCAGCAGCCTGCCCTGATTGGTGACCGCAGCAACCTTGGTGCTCGCCGCCTCATACAGTGCCGGATCAATCAGCAGGGGCGGCAAGGCGAAGCCACCGCCGGGCACACTCAAACAGGCCTTGCCTGCTTTATTCTTGGTGACCATTTCACTGAGCGTGCCGACAAAGCCAAAGCCCGCGTTTGAGGCCAACAACACCTTGGCATCCGCCTTACCCATTAATACGCCAACAAAGCGCGCATCATTTTTTGCCTTGAATCGCCCGGACAGCGGCTCACCCTGCCCCCGTGCAGAGGGCAACGTGTGAGCTGCCGTATTGTAGCTGCGGCCATCAGAATCTAAGAAAACCAGCACATCATTGGTGCGGCCTTGGGCCGCCTGTGCAAATTCATCACCCGTACGATAATTCAGTTCATCGGGCCTCACATCATGCCCCTTGGCCGCCCGCACCCAGCCCTTGGTCGAAAGCACCACGGTGATGGGGTCATTGGTCATGAGATCTTCTTCGCTGAAGGCTTGAGCTTCTGCAACCTCAAGCAAGGGGGAGCGCCGCGGATCGCCGTACTGTTCGGCAACGGCCAAAAGCTCCTTCTTAATGAGGGTTTGCATGCGCGCCTTGGAGCCTAGGGTTTTCTCTAAATCGGCGTTTTCGGTTTCTAGCTCGTCTTTCTCGCCGCGCAGCTTCATTTCTTCAAGCTTCGCCAGATTGCGCAGGCGCAAATCTAAGATGGCGTTGGCCTGAATGTCGCTTAGGGCGAAACGCGTCATCAGGGCCACGCGCGGTTCGTCTTCCTCGCGAATGATGCGAATGACTTCGTCTAGATTCAGATAGGCGACTAGCAAACCATCGAGAATGTGCAGGCGATCGTTAATTTTCTGCAGGCGAAAATTCAAACGGCGCGTGACCACTTCCAAGCGATAGCGCAGCCACTCCTTGAGAATGCCGACAAGACCTTTGACCTCGGGACGCTGATCGAGACCAATAATGTTGAGATTGACTCGATAGCTGCGCTCCAAGTCTGTCGTGGCAAACAGATGACTCATCAGGCGCTCGTAGTCGATGCGGTTAGAGCGCGGCACGAATACCAGCCGTGTTGGGTTTTCATGATCGGACTCATCGCGCAGGTCTACCAGCATGGGAAGCTTTTTGGCGTTCATCTGCTGCGCCACCTGCTCTAGTACCTTCGCCGGCGACACTTGATGCGGCAAAGCGGTAATGACCACATCTGCGTCTTCGCGGTGATAGACCGCCCGCGCCTTGATGCTGCCGCGGCCGCTTTCATAAAGTGCCTGAATATCTGCTACAGGCGTAATTACCTGCGCCGGCGTTGGGTAGTCTGGACCCTGGATATGGGTCATCAAATCTGCGGTGGTTCCCTTGGGGCTATCCAGCAAATGAATGCAGGCACTAACCACTTCGTTGAGGTTATGCGGCGGAATATCCGTGGCCATGCCAACGGCGATACCCGTGCTGCCGTTAAGCAGCACAAAGGGCGCTTGGGCTGGTAAAAGCTTAGGTTCTTTGACGCTACCGTCAAAATTTGGACTGTAATCGACAGTACCCTGCTTGGCTTCGTTGAGCAGCAAGTCGGCGTAGCGCGACAAGCGCGCCTCGGTATACCGCATGGCAGCAAAGGACTTAGGGTCGTCCGGCGCGCCCCAATTACCTTGGCCGTCTACCATGGGATAGCGGAAAGAAAACGGCTGGGCCATGAGCACCATGGCTTCGTAGCAGGCGCTGTCGCCGTGAGGGTGAAACTTACCCAAAACATCGCCCACGGTGCGTGCCGATTTGGCGTACTTGGCCTGACTGTTTAAGCCCAGCTCGCTCATTGCATAGATGATTCGGCGTTGTACCGGTTTGAGACCATCGGCTATATGCGGCAGTGCCCGGTCGTTGATGACATACATCGAGTAGTCGAGATAAGCCCGCTCGGTATAGGTCGCCAGGGACATGGACTCAGAGGCATCGCCGCTGGAAGAAGGGGTTTGGATTTCATCATCCATGAATTGTTGCCTGTCTCGTTTGGATCAAATTTTGCCCAGCTGGTGTCTCAAAGTGTCAGTCGATTACCGCCTGGTCACCTTTTTTCTCGAGCCACGCCCGATGATCTGGAGCACGCTTTTTGGCCAGCAGCATATCCATCATGTCGTCGGTTTTACGGCCTTGGTCTACCGTGAGCTGCACAAGCCTACGGGTATCCGGGTGAATGGTGGTTTCGCGTAGCTGCGCCGGGTTCATTTCTCCAAGGCCTTTGAAACGCTGGACCACGGGTGTGGAGCGTTTCTTTTCTTCGGCCATGCGCGTCAGCACCGCTTCCTTCTCGCCTTCGTCCAGTGCATAAAACACTTCCTTGCCAACATCAATGCGATATAGAGGTGGCATGGCGACG
This sequence comes from Pseudomonadota bacterium, assembly GCA_009936775.1. Taxonomy (GTDB): domain Bacteria; phylum Pseudomonadota; class Gammaproteobacteria; order Pseudomonadales; family Azotimanducaceae; genus UBA4421. The sequence goes on along the minus strand of JAACDW010000235.1, from coordinate 5,080 downwards.
TAGACATGGCCTGCGCTGACCAAGGCGCGGAAGTGTTTGACGAACAAAGCACACAGCAGCGTGGCAATGTGGAGGCCGTCGGAATCTGCGTCGGCCAGAATGCACACTTTGTCGTAACGCAGCCCAGTGAGATCTGCACTGGCGGGGTCTACCCCGATGGCCAGCGCGATCTCGTGGACTTCCTGAGAAGCCAACACCTGATTGGCGTCCACTTCCCAAGTATTCAGAATTTTTCCGCGCAGCGGCATGATGGCCTGAAACTCCCGGTCCCGAGCCTGCTTCGCTGAACCGCCGGCAGAGTCGCCTTCGACCAAAAACAGCTCGGCCCGAGACGCATCCTGACCCGAACAATCGGCCAGTTTACCCGGCAGGGCTGGGCCTGAAGTGACACGTTTGCGGGCTACTTTTTTCGCCGCGTTTAGGCGGCGCTGGGCATTGCCAATCGCCATTTCCGCAATTTTTTCGCCTTCGCTGGCGTGCTCGTTGAGCCACAGACTGAAGGCGTCTTTCGCCACGCCAGAAACAAACACGGCCGACTGACGAGATGACAATCGCTCCTTGGTTTGGCCAGCAAACTGCGGATCCAACAGCTTCACGCTAAGCACGTAACTGCACTGCTCCCAGATATCGTCACCGGTTATTTTGACCCCGCGCGGCAGCAGGTCACGAAATTCGCAGAACTCTTTTAGGGCATCGATCAGACCAGAACGTAGTCCGTTTACATGAGTACCACCCTGAGCGGTGGGAATGAGATTGACGTAGCTTTCGGTAATTGGCGCAGCGCCATCAACTACCCATTTCAACGCGTATTCCACTGCTTCGGCACTGCCCTTGGCCTGATGCATGATGGTGGCCTCTGGCACACAGTCCGCATCGCCTACGGCGGCCTCTAAGTACTGGCGCAGGCCGTCCTCAAACAGCCAGCTCTCGTTTTCTTCCGGCTTGGCCTCTATCGCCAAGCTCATGCGCAGGCCCGGGCAGAGTACAGCCTTAGCCCGCAGCAGATGCCGCAATCGCCCCATGGCTAACGATGGGCTATCGAAATAATCGCTTTCAGGCAAAAAACACACTCGGGTGCCTGTGTTGCGCTTGCCGACAGAATCCACTGGCTGCAGCTTGCTCGCGGGCTCGCCCCGCTCATAGCGCTGGCGATACAGGTTGCCATCGCGCTTCACCTCTACCTCAAGCCATTCGGAAAGGGCATTGACCACAGACACGCCGACGCCGTGCAAACCACCGGAGAAGTTGTAATTTTCGTTGTCGAATTTACCCCCAGCGTGCAAGCGCGTGAGTATCAGCTCAACACCTGATACTTTGTGTTCGGGGTGTATGTCCACAGGCATGCCGCGACCATCATCGATAACCTCAATGGAGCCATCGGCATTGATGCACACTTCAATTTCGCTGGCGTGTCCGGCTATGGCTTCGTCAACACTGTTATCAACTACCTCTTGCACCAAGTGATTTGGCCGCGTGGTGTCAGTGTACATACCCGGCCGCCGACGCACTGGCTCAAGACCAGAAAGCACCTGCAAGGATTCTGCTGAGTAGGATTTTTCCGGCATAAGGTACGCGCCTAATTATAGGGAGTAAGAGATTGGATTAGTGCAGCCATTGCACGCGACTACTGATCTGGCCATCGTCACCAAGGGTTAGCCAACGATAACCCGAGGTGCGCTCACCGACAGCAAACTGCTGGCTGCGAGGGCAAAACTGAAATCCCGTTGATGGCGTGCCCAACAGCGGCCGACGACGATAGTGCCCATACACCACCTGATGCACATGACCAAAGATGGCGCCGCAAAATTTCGGCCCGGCTGCATCAATTAATTCGTTGAGTAACTCTGCTGGCGCGGCAATACGGTCTTTGTCGAGCCATGGCGACCCAATCGGCAGCAGCGGATGATGGGTTGCTAGCAGTCCGTATTCGCTTTTCGTACTTCGCCACAGAGCCAACAGCGCCTCACGTTCAACATCGTCTACCTGGGCGACGGGTTGATCGTCCTCATGGGAGTCCAGAGCAAAGACCGTCCATGGCTCCAACGCCAACGGCTGCATAGGCAGACCCGCCTGCACCATGGCCTCGCCACAATCGTGGTTGCCCGGCATGCATAACAGCGGGGCATCCGTAAAAGAGCGCAGGATGAGCTGCAGTAGCGGGTACAACTCGGCAGTGCCGCCGTGCACCAAATCACCGGTCGCTACACCCGCATCGGGCTGAATCTGCGCGCAGGCCTGGCGCAGGACTGCCTGCAGATTAGCGTAGGTATCCGCGCCGAGGAGCCTTTCGCCTTTTGGCACCAGATGACAGTCAGTGATGTGTAACAGGGTGTGTTGCACCGGGTCGAACTAAGCCTCGTCACCGGATTGGGAAGCGTGTTGGGATGCTACTGGAGGCCGAGATTCGGGGCCAAGGGCGTCGGGACTCATACCCACCGCCAGACACAGTGACAGGTATTCGCCGAGGAACCGGTTCAGCTGCTCTTTTTCATCCCGGGCGCGCATGCGCTTGTTCGGATATTCGTAAGCACCGTGAAAACGCGACTGATGCTGGTAGGCGACAACCTCTGCGCTCTTGGTGTCGTGATACAGCTGAATTTTCATATTCGGGCTGCTGCCCCAATCCTGCTTGGGCACTTGGGTAAGTTGCAGTAGCGTGGTGTATGGCCCGCGTTTGAGCACGTTAAGTTCTACCCGTGCTCCAGAGCTGCCGGGAAACAACATCACACAGCGAAAGTCAGTCTCTCGTATGTTCGGGAACAACTGCATCAGGCGCAAAAAGTTCATATCGCACTCCGCCATATGCGCCACCAAATCGTGGTGATAGCGGCGGCTGCCGTATTGGCCGCCCGTCGCAAAGTCGTAACTCAACTCCGTCGAGCGGCTGACAATATCGGCATCTGTTTCCGGGCGTTTATCTGACACAGGCTCTGTTCTTGCTGGGGACATACTAATATACCTAGCCCAACGCCTCGGTGTCATGGAAGAATTGCTCGACATCACAACCAATTGCAGCAATTGGTTACATCGGCTCGTTCACGTTACTTGCATTGCCAATAGGGGCATAATCGCCCTGCATTCGCCTACTCGATACCAGTGCACTTAGAGATGAGCTTGAAAGGAATCCAAATGCCACAGACCAATCCATTTTTTGCCAGCATGCTAGTGAGCGTGTCGCTGCTTGCAGCGGCCCTATCGGCGCCTGTAATGGCAGATGATCTGATGGATGTTTTTCTTTCAGCTAAGGATAACGACGCGGTAGTCGGTGCTGCCAGAGCCTCATACCGAGCAGACAAAGAGCGCCTGCCCCAAGCACTTTCTGCCTTACTGCCATCGCTGGTAGCCAGCGCGAGCACGACTAAGACCGAAACCACTACCCCGGGGACGACGATTCCCGGTGGTGCATTGCTAGAGCGTGGCTACAACGACAATGGTTGGAATGCTCAGTTGCGCCAACCTGTACTCAACGTCGCCTCATGGTTTGGCTACAACAGCGCTAAGGCCTTTGTTAAGGCTTCTTCCTTGGCGCTGGCCGCGCAGGAGCAGGACCTAATTGTGCGGGTTGCAGATGCCTACCTGAACATTTTGCGCACGCGCGACCGGCTCGACACAACCAACGCCGAGGTCACCGCTGTTAAGCGCCAACTGGAACAGGTGCAGCAGCGATTTGACGTAGGGCTTGTAGCCATTACCGATGTGCTGGAATCACAGGCGGCCTTTGACGCCGCCTTAGTGCAGCAAATTCAGGCCGAAACCGCCCATTACATTAGCTTTGAAACTCTGCGTACGCTCACCGGCCGTGACTACGATGAACTGGCCACGTTGTCCGAGCAGCTGCCCATTGTGGACCCAGATCCGCTGGATGAAGAAGCTTGGGTGGAGGCCGCCCTGCGTTCCAATCTGGCGATTCGCGCCGCCATGGAACAATTGAATTCGGCACGCAACGAATCGCGTTCGCGTTGGTCCGACCACCTGCCAACCGTCGACGCCACCGTTACCCGCAGCAACAACCACAACGGTAATCCGCTGACACAGCAGTTCAGCCCCGAAGAAACCGAAACCACGCTCTATGGCCTACAGGTCACCATGCCGTTGTTTCAGGGTGGACGTACCACCTCGCGCAGCCGTGAAGCCAAGGCAAGGGTTGCGCAGGCCCAAGAGCAGTTGCTTAATCAACGCCGTCTGGTCGTGCGCAATACCCGTAACCTGTATAAATCTGTAGCCACCGATGTGGCGCGGGTGAAAGCGCGGCTCAAGGCGATTCGTTCCGCTCAGTCCGCTCTAGAGGCGACCCAAACCGGCTATGAAGTTGGCACCCGCAACATTGTCGATGTGCTGCAAGCCCAGCAACGCCTGTTCGATTCCCAATTCGCCTACGCAGATTCACGTTATACCTACCTGCTCAATCTGCTGCGCTTAAAGCAGCAGACAGGGCTGCTCACAGAGCCGGACCTGCTGGAAATAAATGGATTCATGAATTCCAATGCGCCAGTGCAGCGTATCGTGTCTATGCGTGACGCTAGCGGCTGAGCTCGGCTTGTATCAGCGCAATGGTGCGCAGCGTCGCGCCTTTGTTAACCGCCACTGCCTCGCCACCGAGTCGGCCCATGGCCAGACCACGCTGAGGCTGACCTAACAGACTCTGCAGTGCTGTCAGCAAGGATTCACTGTCAATTTCTTCGCAGGCTCTCGCTGCGAATAGGTCCGCATACACCTGAGCAAAGTTGAAATGATGCGGACCCGTGAGCACTGCGGTTTGCACGCTGGCCGGTTCGATGGGGTTATGGCCGCCATGGGGTACCAGTGAACCTCCGACAAAGGCCACTTGGGCCAGCGCAAAGAGCGGCAACAGCACCCCCATTTGATCAACTACTACCACCCCCTGAGGCCGCACTGCGTCTGCGTCCGAAACGGCTTCTGCCTTTGCACCAATAAGGTCACTGTACCGGCACCAATTGTCAGGCACCGTTCGATCCAGCAGAGGTGCCAGTGCGGCGATGCGGTTAGGGTGACGGGGTGCCAATAACAGGGTCAGATTTGACACCGACTGGCAGGCGGCAAGGTGCGCGCGCAGCACAAC
>JAACDW010000234.1 GCA_009936775.1 Pseudomonadota bacterium | reverse complement strand
TCTTACTGCCAGCTCTACATAACGTTCTGCAATAACAACCGAGATTTTAATCTCGGAAGTTGAAATCATTAATATATTGATGTTCTCAGCTGCCAATCGGTCAAATACCTTGGTCGCCACTCCGGCGTGAGAGCGCATACCCACGCCGACTATGGACACCTTGGCTATGGCGTTATCTCCTATGATTTCGCGCGCGCCAATTTCTGTCGCGACACTTTCCAGCAGCGCCAACGTTGCAGCGTAATCGGGACGCTTCACGGTGAAGGTAAAGTCCGTGAGTCCGTCGATGCCTGCGTTTTGTACGATCATATCGACTTCAATGTTTCGTGCCCCAACCGGACCCAGTATTTTTGAGGCGATACCGGGCAAGTCGGGCACTCCTGATATCGTGACTTTTGCCTCATCTACGGCATGCGCAATGCCTGAGACCACGGCTTGTTCCATCGCGTCGTTCTCCAATGTGATTAACGTACCCGGGCCGTCCACAAAGGTCGACATAACCCGTAGCGGCACCCGATAGCGGCCAGCAAATTCTACCGAACGTGGATGCAGCACTTTCGAGCCAAGACTGGCAAGCTCTAACATTTCTTCAAAGGTGATCTGCTGCAGGCGTCGCGCACCCTCTACAATGCGCGGGTCGGTGGTATAGACGCCCTCCACATCTGTGCAAATCTCGCATTCGTCAGCGCTCAGTGCCGCAGCCAGCGCCACCGCGGAGGTATCTGAACCGCCACGACCCAAAGTGGTAATGGCGCCCTGATCGTTGACGCCCTGAAAACCCGCTACCACCGGCACTATGCCTTGATCTAGCGCGGCGCGCAGTTTTTCGGTTTCAATACTCTCGATGCGCGCTCGACCATGCTGTGAATCGGTGCGCAAGGCGATTTGACCTGCGAGAAAAGACTGGGCGGCAACACCACGCTGCATCAGCGCAATACTGAGCAGCGCCAGAGTCACCTGTTCTCCGGAGGCCGTGAGCACATCCATCTCGCGTCGACTGGCATCGCTACCACCCAGCTCCTGCCCCATGGCGACCAAGCGATTGGTTTCGCCGGACATCGCAGATACGACCACGGCAACTTGATGACCTTCGGCCAAGTAGCTGGCCACGCGCTGGGCCACCTGCGCGATGCGCTCAGTGCTGCCCACGCTCGTACCGCCGTACTTTTGCACAATCAATCCCATGCATTCATCCGTTAGTTGGCGTCAACGCGGACGCAATCTACAGTTCGCTTAAGTCTCTGGATTAGCCGGCCAGTTGCTGCTCGGCCCAAGCTCGAGCCGCCGATAATGCGTCGGCAACGCCAGCGGCATTATCACCGCCTCCCGCTCGCGCTAGGTCTGGGCGTCCTCCACCCTTCGCTCCAACGCTGGGCGCAATTGTTTGCATCAACTCAGCTGCAGAGGCCCGGTTCGCAAGGTCTTTACTCACCGCCGCAACCAAGCAAACCTTGCCTGCGTCTACCGCCGCTAGCACGATAACGCATTGTTGCTGCATCTGACCGCGCACCGTATCCAAGGTCTGCATCATGGCTTTGTTATCGCCCTCAACCTGAGCCGCTAAAAATTGCACGCCGTGAATCTCTTCGATATGACTGCCTAGGTCTGAGCCTTTGTTGGCCGCAAGCTGCTGGCCCAACTGTTCAACCTGGCGCAGCAAGGCACGATTTTCCGCAACCACCTGCTGCAGTCGTGGCGCAAGTTCAAGACGACCGACTTTTAGCGTCTGACTGATATCCGCGAGCAGGTCCTGATCGGCCTGCACTGTTTGCAGCGCGCCTTGGCCTGTGACCGCCTCGATGCGCCGCACCCCGGCAGCAATACCGGCCTCGGAGACTATGCGGAACAGACCGATGTCGCCAGTACGGCTGACATGAGTACCACCGCAAAGCTCTACCGAAAAGCCATCACCCATGGTAAGTACACGAACCTCATCGCCATATTTTTCGCCAAACAGCGCCATTGCTCCATTAGCAACGGCGTCGTCATAACTGAGTAACTGAGTCTCTACAGAGGTGTTTTGGCGGATTTGGGCGTTTACGAGTTCTTCTATCGCTGCCAACTGGGCGCTCTCAATTACCCCAGTATGCGCAAAATCAAAGCGCAACTTCTCGGCGTTTACCAAGGAACCCTTCTGCTGCACATGCTCACCTAACACCTGTCTAAGCGCCGCGTGTAGCAAATGGGTGGCCGAGTGATTAGCACGAGTTTGTGTCCGGCTTGGGTCATCGACTGCGGCTTGCAAGGTATCCCCGGCGCGAATGCAGCCTTGCTGCAAGCGACCAATGTGCAGATACTGATCGCCACTGATTTGGGTGTCGACGACAACAAAACTCGCCCTCTCGCTGTGTAGCAAACCGCTGTCACCAACCTGACCACCGCTTTCCGCATAGAACGCGGTTTTATCTAGCACGACGACGCCGCCGGTATCACTGACATCCAAGGCCTCCAGCGGATCGCCCTGCTCATCGAAAATTGCGACTACGCTGGCGTCATTGCTCAGCTGTTCGTAGCCGCAAAACTGCACCCGGTCCTGCATACTGATTTTTTGCCCGAGAGTGGTAGAAAAACTCGTGGCCGCACGTCCGCGCGCACGTTGGGCTTCCATGGCCTCGTCGACGCCAGCCTGATCGACCTCCATGTTCAGCTCACGGGCCACATCGGCAGTGAGGTCTACTGGGAAGCCGTAGGTATCGTAGAGTTTGAATGCCACATCGCCGGGCAAGGTTTGGCCTGTTACGCCGCCAAGTTCTTTCTTCAGTAGTTCCATGCCCTGATTAAGGGTCTCGCTGAAGCGTGCCTCCTCGTCGGCAAGCGCGCTGACCACAGCATCAGCCCGCTCAGCCAGCAACGGATAGGCATCACCCATCTCCTCCACCAACACCGGCACCAGTTTATGAAAGAAGCTCCCCTGAATGTCGAGCTTATAGCCGTGGCGCAGCCCCCGCCGAATAATACGCCGCAGCACATACGCTCGATCCTCGTTGCCGGGCAGAACGCCGTCGACAATCAGAAAGGCGCTACTGCGGATATGGTCTGCGATAACCCGCAAGGAAGCAGTCTGCAAAATTTCTTGCGTATCGGTGATGCCGGCAAACTTACCCGCCTCCTGCATGACACGCGCAAATAGGTCGATCTCATAGTTGCTGTGCACGCCCTGCAATATGGCCGCCATGCGCTCAAGGCCCATGCCCGTATCCACACCGGGCTGGGGCAAGGCATCAAGATTGCCATCGGCGCTGCGGTCAAACTGCGGGAACACGAGATTTTGGAACTCAATAAAACGGTCGCCATCTTCGTCTGGCGACCCCGGCGGGCCACCCGCCACGCTGGGGCCGTGGTCGTAAAACAGCTCCGTACAGGGACCGCACGGCCCGGTATCGCCCATGGTCCAGAAGTTCTCTTCTAGGTCGATAATTCGCTCGTTGGCGATGCCTACCTTGTCACGCCAGATTTTGCGGGAATCGTCATCGGTTGGATGCACGGTGATCAGTATTTTGCTGGCATCCAGCCCGACAACATCGGTGGCAAATTCCCATGCCCAGGTGATGGTTTCTTCTTTGAAATAATCACCAAAGCTGAAGTTGCCCATCATCTCGAAAAACGTGTGGTGCCTAGCGGTGTAGCCGACATTTTCCAGATCGTTGTGCTTCCCTCCTGCGCGCACGCAGCGTTGGGCAGTGGTCGCCCTTGTATAACCCGGGTCGGATTTGCCGAGCAACGGGTCCTTGAACTGGTTCATACCCGCGTTCGTAAACAGCAAGGTTGGATCATTGTTCGGCACCAAGGAACTGGAGGGCACGATGCGATGGCCTTTTGACTCATAGAATTCGAGAAAGGCTTGGCGTAGATCTGCGGTTTTCATGCTGTGAACTGGGCAATTGTAAAGCGCAAATGATAGAGCATTCGGCTCGCTAATGGCAGGACTCAGCGCGGATCAGGCCACCTCGTATGAGCTGATAACGCCGCTGAAAAATAAAATCTGTGCGGGCCAAACGCTAGGCTTGTCGCCGCTCGAAAGATATCTGTGTTGCTCTAGGCGTTATCGAGTCGGTACTTGAACTAATGCTTAAACTAGTGCTGGAGCTAGTGCTTGAAACAGTGCTGTCGCTCGAGCCTACACCTCATCGGTGGCGTCTCAGGACCCAGAGTCTGTTAGCACCGCATGAATCGCACGACTGGCGATATTGGCAGAGAACCCGCGACGAGCAAGAAAGCGCGCCAAGCGCGCGCGTTCCTTCTGTGCTTGTTGCCAAGCCTCGCGTCGCTGCTCGGCGCTGCGCTCATGGGCCAGCCCTGTCTCGCCTTCGCCCTCCTCCGCGTCTTCGTCTTCGGATGGGCCCAGGGCACGCCGACGATAGGCCGTTTTCTTGCGCACTTGGGCTTGGGCATTATCAAACCAGCGGTCTTGATAGGGTTCCAGCAGCGTCTCGATCAGCTCTTTATCCAAGCCATTTTGCTCAAGCTCGCGGACAATATACATAGGCCCATAGCCGCGCTCCGCTCGGCTGCGGCAGAAAGCTTCGCCGTACCGTTCGTCGTTTACTGTGCCCTGCTCGTGCAGTTCTCCCACCACCTGCTGCACAGCAGCCGCAGCGAAACGACTGCCAAGCTTCGTTGATAGCTCTACGACGCTGTATTCTCGTGAGGCCAATAGTCGCACGGCGGCGCCGTAACACCTGGCTGCGCTCGTCTCCGAGGCGGCCGCTTTGCCACCGTTTCGCCGAATGCTCATTTCAGCCCTGCCTCTCACCTAATCGACTCAAGCCCTAGCAGCTCGGACAGTCCAGCCTCGGACCTATACGTCTGCTGGCGGCACTTCACCCAGACCACTATCGCCGGGTTCTGCAATGGCCTCGACGTTGCCACCGCCCTCGCCGCGCGCTGGCATCAGCAATTGGCGAATGCGGCCCTCGATTTCTTCCTTCAAATGCGGGTGATCATCAAGAAAATCTGCAGCATTCTTGCGACCTTGGCCAATGCGTTCGCCGTTATAGGAATACCAAGCACCAGACTTCTCGACCAAGTTTTGTTCCACACCCAGCTCTAAAATCTCGCCAGTGCGGTGAATTCCTTGGCCGTAAAGAATTTGAAATTCAGTCTGCCTGAACGGCGGTGCCACTTTGTTCTTAACCACCTTTACACGGGTTTCGTTGCCCACTACCTCATCACCGTTTTTGACGGCACCGATGCGGCGGATGTCTAGGCGAACAGAGGAATAAAACTTCAGGGCGTTGCCGCCAGTCGTGGTCTCGGGGGAGCCAAACATCACCCCAATCTTCATTCGGATTTGGTTAATAAATACCACTAAGGTATTGGATTGTTTGATGTTGCCAGTCATCTTCCGCAGCGCTTGGCTCATCAAACGTGCCTGCAGGCCCACATGGCTGTCGCCCATATCGCCTTCAATTTCAGCCCTTGGCGTGAGCGCTGCTACGGAGTCTACGATCACCACATCGACGGCGGCGGAACGTACCAGCATGTCGCAAATTTCCAGCGCTTGTTCGCCGGTATCCGGCTGTGACACCAGTAGGTCGTCAGTATCGACACCCAAGGCTTGCGCATAAAGGGGATCCAGTGCGTGCTCAGCGTCAATAAAGGCACAAGTGCCACCAGCCTTTTGCGCCTCCGCGATAACCTGCAGCGTCAACGTGGTTTTGCCCGAAGATTCCGGGCCATAAATTTCAACGACTCGCCCCTTGGGCAAGCCGCCTATTCCCAGAGCAACATCGAGCCCCAAGGACCCGGTGGAAATGGCGGGGATGGTGACCAATTCTTTGTCACCCAGCCGCATCATGGAGCCCTTGCCAAATTGGCGCTCAATCTGCGCCAATGCTGCGCTCAATGCGCGTTCTTTTTCTGGACTACCCTTGTCTGCGCCAGCACCGCTGGTCTTTGCGCTTTCTTTGGCCATGTCTCGTTCCTCTTGAGGTTTTTGTACGTGCTTT
>JAACDW010000233.1 GCA_009936775.1 Pseudomonadota bacterium | reverse complement strand
CGGGTAGTAGGGTATGCGCGGCTGATCGTAGCGCAGCGCGAAAGTTGGGAACAGGCGACGGTGTGAGCCGGGCCAAACCTTGAACGCACCGCCATCGACAGGACAGTCGTCAAGCAAACCGACAACCCCCAGCTGGAACGGGTGTCCGTCGGTATGACAGCCATCCTCGGTACGCTGTTTGTTGCCATAGGGCAGTGTGCAGTACACACCTCGCGCACCATCGTTGCCTAGGGCGGGATCTGTAGGGCCTCCGGGCCAAGCGGTGCCATGGCTGCCCATGGGTTGGCCGTCGACGACGGCCTGCCGCAGCTGCCCGCCTAACAACTGGCCCGCCATGGCGCAAATCGACTGTGAATAAATAAGCTTAATGACTTCCGCATTAACACCAAGGTAGCGGTTTAGCCAGCGATAACCGGCCCGCAGATGGCGCTCGTCGGCGCTCTCATCTTGGGCATGAAATGGTCCGACGAAACTGGCAATTTCCTCGCGCTGCAGCACGCTTTCCGGTGGCAGGGCTTGCCACATCAGTTCCCTCACCTGCTGGCACTGTGTCAGGTCCATGGCACCGGGCACAATGAGGTAACCTTGGTTTTTAAAAAACTGAATTTGCTCCGCGTTTAGCATTGGCTCTCCCCTCACCCACTCAGCAACATAGCATTCTGACCTTTCTCTGACCATCACAGTGGGCTAATGTCTTGCGCCTAGGGCGAGAGGAGAGCATTTATGGCGCTAGCGGATATTCGCATCATTGATTTGACCGACGAGCGTGGCATCTATGGCACCAAGTTACTGGCAGACTTAGGCGCGCAGGTTATTCGGCCTGAGACTGCTGACGGCGACCCACTGCGGCAGCGCGGGCCTTTTGTGCAAAACCACGGCGCTGCGCTATCCCTCTGGCACAGTTTTTTTGCCTCAAACCGCAGCTTTGTCAGCGTCGACGAAACAGACCTTGGGGGCACCCGGGCATTGCAAACTCTGGCTGCCGCGGCAGACATTATTTGCCTCTGCGATAACAGCCCCACGGCATCGCTGATAGATATCGACGCGGCCAAACAAGCCAATCCGGGGCTAATCGTCATCGAGCTATCGTCTTTTGGTCGCACGGGTCCATGGGCCGACTACCTTGCACCCGACATCGTTGCCGGTGCGCTTGGCGGTGCAGCGGCTACCACTGGCGATGTCGATACCGCGCCGTTAAAGAATTTTGGCGAGCTGAACTTTATGGTTTCGGGCGCCTACGCCGCTGTTGCGGCCTTAGCCGCCTTGCACCATCAGCGTGGCAGCGCGGTCGGCCGCAGACGGGGCCAAACAGCCCACCTGTCGGTACACGAATGTCTCGTCTCATGCTTGGAGCATGTGCTGATGTTCTACTTTTACCAGCAAACTCTGGACCGCCCCGAGGGCCGAGTTCTGCCGCGGCGTGGCGCGCTGCATTAGACCGACGCCTACGACGTTATTCGCGGCGCCAACGGCTGCATTATGGCGACCCCGGTACCTGACTTCGAATCCCAGCTCATGTGGTGGATCGAAGAAGATGTGCACGAGGATATGATTGATCCCAAATACATGGAGCCAGAAAATCTGCGCCTGCGGATAGAGCGCTCTATGGACATCATGAATCGATGGATAGCCGACAAAGATGTGGAAGCGCTGTTTCACGAGGCGCAGTCGCGGCACTCCCCCTACGGCTGGGTGCTGCCGCTGGAAAAAGTGGCCGAAAACCCGCAGCTGCAGGCCAGGCAGTGGTATGTGCCCTATCAGATAGATGACTTGGTAATCACCTCGCCCGGCGCGCCCTATCACTTTAGTCATACGCCTTGGCAGCTGGGCCCCTATCGCTCGAACGCGAGACCCATTGCCGATGCCGCCGAGTCTTTGCAGTGGCAGCCACAGCCCAAGATTGACGCAGATGGGCAGACTGGTGACAAACCCCTTGCGGGGCTGAAGGTACTGGATTTCACCCATGTACTTGCTGGGCCGTTTGCGACGCGCCTTTTGGCCGACATGGGCGCGGACGTAATCAAAATCAACTCCAGCGAGCGCGCGCTCGCTGCGCAAGATCCGCATCATCCTTATTACCTAATGTGGAATCGCAACAAGCGCGCGCTCGCACTCAAAATGTCCGACGACTCGGCCAAGGCCTTAGCCAGACGCCTCGCCGATGAGGCAGATATCGTGATCGACAATTTCTCCGTCGGCGTGCTCGATCGCTGGGGTGTTGGTTATGGCGATGTCAGCAAAACCAATCCCGGCGTCATTTATGTACAAATGTCCGGCATGGGCGATGGCGGCCCTTGGTCAAAATATGTGACCTATGCTCCCACCATCCATGCCCTGTGTGGCCTGACCGCAACTACAGGAGTTGAGGGCCGCGAAGACATTGGCATCGGTTTTTCGTACAACGATCACCAAGCAGGTCTGCATGGTGCGGTTGCGGTGCTAGCCGCGCTGCAAGCCCGCCGCAGCACCGGCAGTGGTCAGCGGGTGGACATCTCCCAGTTTGAGGTGGGCGTGAATTTTATCGGCCCATCGCTGCTGGATTTTGCTGCCAATGGCGCCAAGGCGCGACCCGTAGGCAACGACCTACCCTATGACGCCATAGCGCCGCACGGCTGCTACCGCTGCCAGGATCAGCCCAAGCAAACCGATGCGGATCAGGCCACTGCGGCACTGGTCGGCGAGCGTTGGATCGCCTTGGTATGTATGAATGAGACACAGTGGCTGGCGCTGAAATCGCTGATGGGTAGCCCTGCGTGGGCCGAGTCAGACCTGTTTAACAGTCTTGAGGCGCGCCATACCAACCGCACCAAACTGGATCAGCATATCAGCGCATGGACCCACACGATGGACGCGGCAGCACTCATGCAGCAATGCCAGCAGGCAGGTGTCCCGGCAGGCGTAGTGCAGGACGGTGCGGACCTTGTTGAGCACGACCCCCAGCTGCGCGAACGCGGTTTTCTGCAGCCGCTGACCGACATCCATCCAACCCTTGGGCCAACTTGGATCGACAAGCTGGTCATTCAGTTTGACGCCACCCCATGCGACGACTACCAACGCACCCGGGCCGTGGGCGAAGACAGTGTGGAAATTCTCAAGGACTGGCTGGACATGGACGATGCAAGTATCGCCGAGCTGAGCGCCAACGGGGTTCTGAGCTAGCGGGCTAGCAAAACCAATGCTGCAAAATCCACTCAGCGCAGCGGTAGTGCTCCCGCAGAGGCTCTGCTTGGGTGGGGAGAACCGCTTCCGGGCCATCACTGAGCAAACCTACCCGCTGCTGCTGATGTAACAGTTCAACACCTGCCTGCAGTTTGTTGCTGCGGGTTTTGCTCGCAAGTTCAATCACACCCACCCGCGCTCCTGTAGATAGGGCTTCGTAAAGCATGGACGCGCTGTCTGCGCTTACCCAAACCTGCTCGGCGCTGGCTAGCTTGCTCGTCAACCAATCTGCCGGACCGTCAGCGTAGTGATGTAGTTGAGCATTTGGCATACCCTCCAACAGGGCACCTAGGATCGTCGACAGCTGCTCAGAGCTGCGCGGTGAGTCGGAGATATGCCACTGCACAGTAAGACTGCGCTGGACAATTTGCCTCACCGCTTCAGCAACCTCTTGCTCGCGCCAGTGAAAGTGTGAGTTCGCTCCCCCAAGCAAAATAATGCCCCGGGGTGGGTCCTTTGTCCCCGCCGCGACGGGACCCAACATACCCACGGTGCGAAGCACTTTGCGCTCTGACCAGAGACTGTCGTGGTCTGGCACCAAGGCAAGATCGTAACAAAGGCTCGGCAGACTCGGTTTCATCAACAGCACCGCGCGGCTGCCTAGCTGCCAGCGCGCCTTTGCTATCGGCCAGTGGGTACGCCGACCAGCGCCTATGAGCAAATCTGGTGCGTCGCCCGGATCTTGCCAAAGTCGGGCAAGCTTGTCGCCATGGTCGGCAAGCGCTATGTCGCGGACGTTGAGACTCGCCTCGACTCCGGCGTGGCTCGGCAAACATTCTTGCAAGCCCTGCAACAAACCCGCCGTTTGTTTTTCGTGGCCGGGCCGACCATCAATAAAGCGCCAAACGCGCAGTTTCCAAGACATCAAATACTCACCAGAATCACACCCACCAACCTTGGGCTTGGATTAACAACACGGCCCAGCCGACACCGCCTCATAGAGCAATCTACTTGAAACGTACCTTAAGGCATACTCGCCCTTAACAAAGTTGTTTTTCCGCTACCACACTTTCACAGGCTTCATATGTTGCAACTTCTTTGGCGCGGCGACTATGCCGTATTTACCCTGTTAATCGTTGCCTTGGTGCTTTCGCTGACCGTGCACGAACTGGGCCATGCGCTGGTGGCCAAATGGTTTGGCGACACAACCGCCGAGCGCGCGGGCCGAATCACCTTAAACCCAATTGCGCATATTGACCCCATGGGGCTGCTCATGGTGATTGTGGTCGGTTTTGGTTTTGCCAAACCGGTGCCTACAAACCCTGCCAAATTCACCAGCAAACGGGCAGATTTGTGGATAGCTGCCGCCGGCCCAGCAATGAATCTACTGCTCGCCCTCGTGTGCTGGAACGGCTTTGTGTTGGCGTGGAATGCGGGTTGGCAAAATCCCGCAGCGCAGGTGTTTTTCACGCTGCTGGCGCAAATTAACTTGCTGTTAATGATTTTCAACCTGCTGCCCATCGGTCCGTTGGACGGACACTACATCGCACCGCATTTGCTGCCGAGCAAGTTAGCCGGGGTGTATCGCCTGTACAACGCCCGCTATGGGGCGATGCTTTTGCTGGCGCTCGTTGTCGGCAGCCTGATGGGGCTGCCCTTGCTGAGTTATTTGGCCGAGTTGTCACGCATCCTATTAGCGCTTATCACGCTGGTCTGAGGATGCCTAAAAGTGCTGACCGCCTGAGGCCGCTGATTAGGCATCTACCTAGGCTTGGGCCAGCGCCTGCTCAAGATCGGCGATGATATCGTCAATATGCTCTATGCCCACGGACAAACGAATGGCTTCCGGTGCCACACCGACCGCAGCTTGCTCAGACTCGCTGAGCTGACGGTGCGTCGTAGACGCCGGGTGACAGGCCAAGGACTTGGCGTCGCCAATGTTAACAAGGCGCTTGAAGAGCTCCAGCGCATCGTAAAATTTCACCCCAGCAGCGAAACCGCCCTTAACCCCAAAGGTCATAATGCCCGAGGCCGTACCGTTCATGTATTTTTGTGCCAGCGCATGGTGGGGATGATCCGGCAGACCGGCATAGCTCACCCACTCCACCTTGTCGTGAGACTGCAGGTAGTTGGCCACCGCCATGGTGTTCTCGCAGTGTCGCTCCATGCGCAGGGGTAAGGTTTCTATGCCCTGTAGCAGTTGGAAGGCGCTCTGGGCAGACAGTGCTGCACCGGTGTTACGCAGCGGCACCGTGCGTGCGCGCCCAATATAGGCCGCCGGTCCAAAGGCCTCGGTATAGACCACGCCATGGTAGCTGGCTTCAGGCTGATTCAGGCCCGGGTAGCGCTGCGCATGCTCTGCCCAAGAGAATTTGCCCGAATCCACGATCACACCGCCCAACGTGGTGCCGTGTCCGCCCATGTACTTGGTGACCGAGTGCACAACAATGTCCACACCATGCTCGATGGGTTTCAGCAGCGAGGGCGAAGCGACTGTATTGTCCGCTATTGTGCATACCCCGTGTCGGTGCGCCATCTCAGCAACCGCTGCAATATCAACAATGTTGCCTGCCGGATTACCAATGGTTTCCATGTATACGGCCTTGGTATTTTCGTCCACCAGCGCTTCCAGCGCCTCAACCGAGTCGTCGGCAGCAAAGCGCACGTCGATACCAAGGGCTGGGAACATATGCGCAAAGAGCGTGTAAGTGCCGCCATACAGCTGGGGCACGGTGACAATGTTATCGCCAGCTTGGGCGATGTTGATAATTGCGTAGTGTATGGCGGCACTGCCAGCAGAAACCGCCAGCGCGCCCACACCGCCTTCTAACGCAGCGATGCGTTGCTCAAGGACATCGCAGGTGGGGTTCATAATGCGGCTGTAGATATTGCCCGGCACTGCCAAGTCAAACAGGTCCGCGCCGTGCTGGGCGTTGTCGAATTCGTAGGCCACGGTTTGATAGATGGGCGTGGTCACTGCATGTGACGTCGGGTCAGTGGTATAGCCTGCGTGCACCGCCAATGTCTCGTCTTTCAAAATTTTTCCTCGTTCTTTACCTTACTCAGAACGCTATTGTGCCCTTGATGCATAGCGATGCCTAGCGACCCTCTAGAACTTTGCTCCATAACCATATCAGTGCAAACTCTTAGCCTTTGCCATCTGCTGTCTAAGGACACACGTATGCGCTTGTTTTACACCCCTGTGGGTGCTCGCTACATCAACCGACAGGTCTTGGCTATCTTCCTTGTTGCCTTGAGCGTCCTACTGTCCGTTGCGCTTGGTGACCGGCTGATTGAATTTTTGCAAAAAGCCGCTGCTGGCAACATTCCGGCGGACCGAGTGTTCTACATCGTGCTGCTGCGCATGCCAGAACTCATACAAGTGGTGCTACCCTTTGCGCTGTATATCGGCTTGCTTATGGGACTTGGCAGGCTCTACTCCAGTCAGGAAATGAGCGTGCTACGCAGCGCTGGCCTGCACACGAACACCCTTTTGATGTGGCTGATGCCAATCATTTTATTGGTAAGCTTAGTCGTCGGTATTGCCTCCATCAGCCTAACCCCGAAGGCAAAATTCGCCCTGGAGCAGGAGCTGATGCAGCTGCAAAAGCGTATCGGCCTGAGCCTGCTTCAGCCCGGCATTTTCCGCATTGAAAATGGCGGCGAACAGGTGACCTACAGCAATGCACTGGCCGACGATGGCCAGACCATTCTAGATGTGTTCATTCAGCGCCAAATGGCCGATGGGCGACAAATGACCGTATGGGCTGAGCAAGGCCGACGCAGCCAAGCGGACCCTCAGGGGCGGCAGACTCTGACGCTGAAAAATGGCCGCCGCTATGTCGGCAGCCCGGGCAGCGCGGGCTTTGCAACCATGTCTTTTGCAGAGCTTCAGATCAGCATTGAAAGCGCACCAGTGCTGGAACAGGTGCGCGACATCGAAGCCCTGGCAACATCGGATTTGCTGGCCGTTCCCGCGCATCAGGCAGAATGGCATTGGCGCTTCGGACTGCCAATTTTTTGCCTCGTGCTCGCCCTCCTCGCTGTCGCTAAATCCACCGTGCAGCCAAGGCAGGGGCAGTACGCGCGTGTTGGCAGCGGCATGCTGTGGATGCTCGGCTATTACCTTTTGCTGCTGCTCAATCGCTGGCTGATTGAAACCGCCGCGCTGCCACACCAACTGGGGCTGTGGCCGGTACATCTGATTTTGGCCGCTTGCGCAGCAAAAGGCCTGCGCGACCTCGGCCTGCCCGCAGCGCGCTAGGAACTGGGTATGCCGAAGCGCCATAAACACCCACTCCTATCCAGGACACTCCCATCCGGGGCATGCCTGCCACAGCTACTGGGCTTCAGCGGCCTGTTACCCATGCTCGGCGTGCTTACAGGCATCTTGGTTTGGCCCCAGTACAGTGCCCAGCTAGCGTACGTGGCGCTAATCTACGTTGGCAGCATTTTTGCCTTTCTCGGTGGTATTCAGTGGGGGCTGGCGCTGCGTCCCGAGGACTCAGCTACGACAAATAACAACTTCAGTCGGCGATTGCTGGTTGGGGTCTTGCCGGCGCTGCTAACCGTTATCGCACTGCTCATACCCTTTAACTTCGGCTGTTTGATGCTGATCTTCGGCCTCTGGCTGTTGTTTGCCTTTGAAAGATACCGGGGCGATACCACCACCACCCTACCCGGCTGGTACCTGCCCCTAAGACGGAACCTCACGCTGCTACTCAGCGTTTCGCTGGCCTGTGTGTTATGGCTGAGCGTCAGTTCTTAACGCTTTGCAGACACCGGGCTGGGTTAGGCTTTGCGCATGGCATCACTAGAATCCGAACACAACCTGTCACCGGCCGATATCAGCCGTATCATCGAAATGGCGTGGGAAGACCGCACGCCTTTTGAGGCCATTGCCAATCAGTTTGCTGTGGACGAGTCGCAAGTCATAAAAATCATGCGGCGCCACATGTCCGCAGGAGCGTTTCGGCGCTGGCGCGCGCGGGTAAGCGGACGCAAAACCAAGCATGCAGATTTACGCCAGCCCGGTGTATCTCGACATCAATCAAGCACGCACAACAAGGCTAACCGCTAGGCGTTCAACCCTGGGCGCGAAAGACTAATCTGATTTTTGAATATTCCCCATGGTGCCCATCACCGTGGATACCAGCGTCGATACATCACCCAATTGGGCAGGCACGATCATGGTGTTATTGGCCTTAGCCAACTTACCGAATTCGGTCACCCATTGTTCTGCCACACGCAGGTTAATGGCGTCCTTGCCGCCGGGTTCGCTCACCGCAGCACCGACCGCGCGCACGCCGGCAGCCGTGGCCTCGGCAATGAGGCGAATTTCTTCTGCCCGCCCTTCGGCTTCGTTGATCTGGCGCAGCTTTTCCGCTTCAGACAGGTTGATGGCCTCTTGGCGCTCACCTTCCGACACGTTAATTCGCGCCTGCCGCTCGCCTTCAGAGGAGGCCACCACAGCCCGACGCTCACGCTCGGCACGCATTTGTTTCTCCAGCGCATCTTTTACCGAGGCAGGCGGCACGATGTCTTTGATTTCGTAGCGTAGGATTTTTACCCCCCAAGGCTCCGCCGCCCGGTCTACCGCATGCACCACCTGAGAGTTGATGGTCTCACGCTCTTCAAATGTGCGGTCCAGCTCGATTTTGCCGATTTCTGAACGCAGCGTCGTTTGTGCCAACTGCGAGGTCGCGAACATATAGTCCTGAATACCGTAACTGGCGGCACGGGCGTCGTTGACTTGCAAATAAATCACACCGTCGATTTCCACCGAGATGTTGTCCTTGGTAATACAGCTCTGAGAAGGCACATCGACGGTCTGTTCCTTCAGCGTATGTTTGTAGGCTACAACATCAACAAAGGGCACCAAAATGTGAAAGCCCGCATCGAGGGTTTTGGCGTACTTGCCCAGACGTTCAACCACAAATTGTTCACGCTGGGGTACTACTCGAGCGGTTTTGAGCAAAATGACGACCACGACCGCAGCCAGCAACACCCCAAAAAGAAAACTCATATCCATTCGTTCGACTCCTGCTTAACGATCAGCGTGTTGCCATCGCGATCTACAATCTTGACCATCGACCCAACACCAACTTCCGGCTGATCTGAGCGAGCGTTCCATTGCGCACCACGATAATCGACCCTGCCGCGGCCGGGGCTGGCCGCATCGAAGCCGCTCACGACAGACACCTCTTTACCGATGTAGTCATCGTCTACCGAGCCCTGTACCGAGTCACCCACCAAGTGCAGCTTCAGCCGCGAGCGCACGCCGACTACCAAGACCAAGGCGAGGGCGGCAAAAAGCATATAGGGGATGCCGTTTTGCGCTGGCAAACCGACCCAAAGAGCGACCCCAGTCAACGCCGCTGCCAAGCCAAGAAAAAATAAAATGAAGTTGCCCATGGTGACTTCCGCGATCACCAGCGCGAAGCCCACACCAAGCCAAATGTACTCCGGATTTAAGTCCATATCGCCTCCAAGATCCTTGCTTTACCGACCCCATTCATGTCAGCGTAAATTTTCCTTGAATCACCTCGACCCAATCACCGCTGATTCGGGTTTGCTGAATGTGCCCCTTATCGCGCACGACGTCTACTGTGATCCGACTGGGGCGCCCCATTTCCTCACCTTGAAAAATTTCGTAGCGCGCAGCGCCTTGCACGTCATCCTGTGTGGCGAGTAAGCCCGCTAAGGCGCCTGCTGCGCTGCCGGTGGCCGGGTCTTCGGGAATGCCATGCAGGGGATCAAACATACGAGCGTTAGCGCTGCCATCACCGGTTCGGCAAAAAACATAAACCCAAAAGGCATCTGCCAAGCTCGCGTCTTCGCCGCGTATCTGTGGGGCCAAACTTAGACGTTTGAATTGATCGATATTCGCTGAACACTGCTTGAGGGCTTGAACATCTCTGACTTCCACTAGCGGGAATTCAACGCCCACCCCAGCAATGGTGGCCTGATCGTTTTCGCCGAGCAGCTGATCTGTGCGTAAGCTTAGCGCCCGCGCCATAGCCTCAAGGCGATGACCTTGTCTTTGTCGAAAGCGTTGCGGAGCGAAAATACTGGCCCGATGAACCCCGGCCTCAACACTAACCCGCACTTGCACCAGTCCGGCTATCTCCTCGAAGCACATTGTGGTTGCTGTGTGGAGATCTTGTGAATTGGCTAGGACTTGCAGGGTGCCGGTGACGGGCACAGCAGAAGGATACCTTGCTAACACATAGGCCGTGCCAACATTCGGGTGGCCTGCAAAAGGCAACTCGGTTACCGGCGTAAATATGCGGATATTTGCCGTATTCGCCGGATCTTTTGGCGGCAGCACGAAAGTGGTTTCGGAGTAATTCATCTCGGCCGCAATACGCTGCATCTGCCAGTCGCTAAGATCCTGCGCTGCAAACAATACCGCCAACGGGTTGCCGCCGAAGGTTTGCTCGGTGAACACGTCAACGGTGACGAAAGTCAAATGATCCATGGTGCTCTGAATGCTTGTCATGTCGTTGGTCTTCGCCTCGGCTCGGTTCTGTTAGGATG
Organism: Pseudomonadota bacterium; assembly: GCA_009936775.1. Classification (GTDB taxonomy): domain Bacteria; phylum Pseudomonadota; class Gammaproteobacteria; order Pseudomonadales; family Azotimanducaceae; genus UBA4421. The sequence goes on along the minus strand of JAACDW010000233.1, from coordinate 37 downwards.
TTCACAGTATTCTTCCTTTTGCACAAAGACCCAATCT
>JAACDW010000041.1 GCA_009936775.1 Pseudomonadota bacterium | reverse complement strand
CCTATCGGTAAGAATCAAGGCGTATCGTTTCCGTTAGCCGAAGCCAAGATGCGTTTGGATGCGGCGGAGCTGATGATTCGCAAGGCCGCGTGGATGCTGGATAACGGCCTGCCCTGTGGGGCCGAAGCCAATATGGCCAAGTGGCTGGCAGCGGATGCTGGTTTCCAGGCAGCGGATCAAGCGATGCAAGCCCATGGCGGCTTTGGCTATGCCAAGGAATATCATGTGGAGCGCTATTGGCGCGAAGCGCGGCTAATGCGCATTGCACCAATTTCTCAGGAGATGATCTGCAACTTTGTTGCAGAGCATGTATTAGACCTGCCTCGCTCCTATTGATGAAAACATCAATGAGATCAGGGAGAGGGTGCCCATGTCTGACAATGCACAAATCGTACGAAACGTTATTCAGGCTTGGTCGCGTTTAGACCCGGCGGAACTGGCCAGCTACTTCTGTGAAGACGGCTGTTATTACAATATGCCCAGCGAACCAGTTAAGGGCCGTGACAACGTGCAACAGTTCATTGCCGGGTTCACCGCCAATTGGACGGCCACCAATTGGGACATCATTCACTTGGTGGCCGAAGGCGACGTGGTTTTTTGTGAGCGCCTCGACCGCACCAAGTTTGCTGCAGGTGGGGTGGACCTGCCCTGTCTGGGTGTCTTTGAAATGTCGGCTGGCAAAATTAAAGAATGGCGCGACTATTTTGATCTCAATACCTTTATGAGTGCGTTGCCTAAGGCCTGATGCTGCTGCTACCCAGCAACTCAGCAATGCGCTCGCGGACCATGGGCACGACGGTGTCTTCGATCCATGGCCGCTGCCGTAGCCAATAGGTATTACGCGGGCTGGGATGAGGTAGCACTACGGTATCTGGCCAGCGGCTTCGCCAGTCTGCCACCAAGTCGCTAAGGCTTTCCTTAGGCTTAAGCAAATGCCAGTTCACCGCATGGGCGCCCACCAGCAGCGTGAGCTGCACATTGGTCAGTTGTGCCAGCAGCTGGCTGCGCCATAGCTTGGCGCATTCCGGCCGAGGCGGAAGGTCACCGCCCTTGCCCTTGCCGGGATAACAAAAGCCCATGGGCAGCAGCGAAAAATGCGCTGGGTTATAAAAACTCTCGCTGCTCACTCCCAGCCAGCGCCGCAGCCGCTCGCCGCTGGGGTCGTTAAAGGGCATACCACTGCGATGGGCTGCGGTCCCCGGCGCTTGGCTGATGAGCAAAATCGGCGCCTCGACGCCAAATTGAAAAATCGGTTTAGGGCCTAGCGGCAGGTGCGCGGCGCAGGCGTCGCAGGCTTGTACCTGCCGGATTAGGGCTGCCGTTGATCGGCTATAGGCATGCCTAGAGGCCAAGAATGTCTGCCCGATCCAGCAGGCTTTGTGCAATGCGAATGCTCGCAGCGTCCACCATAACGCCGTCGACGCTGATGGCTCCGAGTCCGTCTTGCTGCGCCTGCTGGTAGGCGGCATGTTGTTTGCGCGCCAGCGCAATGCTCTGTGCCGATGGGGTGAAAACGTCTTCAATGATGCCCACCTGCTCCGGGTGTATGGCCCACTTGCCAGCCATGCCTAGGGTCTGCGCCCGCTTGGCCTCTTGCAACAGGGTGTCCGGGTCCTTGAAGTCGGCATAGGGGCCGTCCATGGGATCAAGGCCGTTGGCTCGTGCGGCGATGGTCATCTTGAAGCGCGGGTAGTGCCACAAATCGCCGGGGTAATCGCCAGTGCTGCCGACGGCGGCCAGCTGCATTTGCTGGCTGGCAGCGTAGTCGCCAACCCCAAAAACCAGCGTTTCGATTCGGTCAGAACAGGCGGCGATTTGCTCCACCTGCATCAAGCCTTCCACTTCTTCGATCAGACATTCGATGCCAATGCGCTTTGTGAAACCGAGTTTTGCTTCGAGTTGATCAAGCAACAGGTGCACGAAGCGCACGTCGCTGACGGACTTCGCCTTGGTCAAGATAATGGTGTCCAGGTGTGCGCCCGCGTGAGTGACGACCTCGATGATGTCGTCATGGCACCACGGGGTCGCCACATCGTTGATGCGTACACTGACGCAGCGCGCGGCCCACGCTTTGCTGTTCAGCGCCTCAATGACCATGCTCCGAGCGTATGCCTTGGCATCCACGGCCACCGCATCTTCAAGATCGAGAAATACTTGGTCTACCGCCAGTGCGGCCGCCTTATCAATCATTTTCTGCGCGCTGCCCGGCACCGAGAGCGTGCTGCGTCTGGGGCGATTGGGTTGTACGGGCATGCTGGCCTCCCCGGTAGTCGGCTGATTAATCGGTAGTGTGTTGGCGAATGAATTGGCAGACATGCTGATTGAATGCGTCCGCGTCTTCCATGTTAACGCCATGGCCGCTGTCTAGCTCAGCGATGGTCAAATTGGCCATATGAGTTTCTGCCCATTGTTTGTTGTGCGCAAAACGTCGCTCTTTGACACCATGACAGAGCAGGGCTGGTCGAGGGTTCTGGGCCGCCAATCGCCGGATACTGGTGTAGGGGTTGGTGAACTCCAGAGCATTTGCTACCCCCTCCGGTTTCAGCAAGGCGCAGTCCTTTAGCAGTTCGGTTTTCACCTGTTCAGGCCAGTTCCTCGCCCGCCGTGGGTGGACTGGAATGCGGTCAATGGCGGCCATACCGCCTTGGCGAACGTTGTCGGCAGACTTCGCGGCCGTGTCCAGCCACTGCTGAATTTGTTCAGCGTCGGCGAGAGCCGAATTAGAGTTAGTAAAGATATGGCCATACACCTGCGCCGCGTAGTCGTGGGCGTAACGAATGGTCAGGCCCGCGCCAAGCGAATAGCCGCAAACAAACCAGCGCTGAATGCCCAGTTGCTGGCGGATTTGCTCAAATTGGGTCAGATAAGATTGCGGTGCATACAGTGTCGAGTCTTTGGGCGCAGGCGACTGGCCATGGCCCCAAAGCTCAGCGGTGATGGGCCGACAGACCTGGCCAAGGGCTGCAATGTTCGCCAGCCACTGGGCCTTGGAAGACAGAAATCCGTGGATCAGCAGCAGATATGGGCCATTGCCCGGATGCGCTTTAAAGGCGATTTTCGCTGCGTTTTCGGCGTACTGCATCTGCTCCCCGGGCCTTGTCAGAATCCCAAAAGGTCATGCTACCATGCGATGAAAGGGGAATTAGCGCACTGTTGGTGCATAAGTAGCGTGCTGCTGGTGAGTAGCGTTCAGCTATTAAATTGGGAGAAGGGCAATGACCTATGACTTGTTGATCAAAAACGGCACCGTAGTCGATGGCTCAGGCAGCCCAAGCTACCGCGCCGATGTGGCGGTGAGCGGTGGCAAAATTGCCGCAATTGGCCGCATCAACGAACGCGCTAAGCAAACCATAGACGCCGAAGGTCATGTGGTTTCACCGGGCTTTGTTGATGGTCATACCCATATGGATGCGCAGATTTTCTGGGACCCCATCGGTTCGTGCTCTTGTTATCACGGTGTTACCAGCGTGGTCATGGGGAACTGCGGTTTTACCCTAGCGCCCTGCAAGCAAGAAGATGCCGACATGGTCTTTCGCAACTTAGAGCGCGCAGAAGACCTCTCCCGTGACGCCATGCTCGAAGGCATCGATTGGCGCTGGGAGACATTTCCCGAATTTTTAGACGTTGTTGACGAACTGCCCAAGGGCATCAACTACGCTGGCTACATTGGTCATTCGGCGCTGCGCACCTACGTGATGGGCGAGCGCGCCTTTGCTGATGCCGCCAGCGAAGACGATGTGCGGCAGATGCAGCAGTTGGTTAAGCAGGCCATGCAGGCTGGTGCCATTGGTTTTTCAACCTCGCGTACCTTCAACCACCTCACCGCAGATTACCGCCCAGTGGCCAGCCGTTTGGCCGAGTGGGATGAGGTTCGCGCCATCGTTAACGCGGTAGGCGACACCGGCAAGGGACTGTTTGAAATCGCTGGCGAGTCTCCCGGGCGAGACCCTGAGCGTATCGCCGAATATCATGGCCGGCTGCGCGATTTGGCGGTGGAATCAGGTGTGCCGCAGACTTGGGGTATGTTCAGCGTGCGCGCCGCACCGGATTTATGGCGACCGTATTTTGATTTGCTGGATGAAACCGCAACCGCTGGTGGGCGCATGTTTGCCCAAGTGCATAGCCGCGCGCTGTCGAGTCTGCTGTCCTTTGAAAGCAACACACCCTTTGATAGCTGGGAGTATTGGTCGGAATTTCGGCAGCTGCCGCTGGCGGAACAGGCGGCGAAAATGCGTAACCCCGAGATTAAGGCCAAGCTTGTGGAAGTGGCCAGTCGCCAATACACCGGCCCGCGCATTGTTGGCGCGGAGGCTCGTCCCCCGGAATGGGACTACATTTACCCAATGGATGACATGGTTTACGACAAGCCCTCCATGGCCGAACTGGCTCGGGCCAAGGGCGTGCATCCGGTGGAACTGATGATCGACATGGCCCTGCAGCGCGACCTGAAGATGTTCTTCCGTCAGCCCATTGCCAACGAAGATCAGTCGCAGGTGCTGGACATGATGAAACACCCGCGCTCGGTGATAACCTTTTCAGACTCCGGCGCGCATGTGTCGCAGATTATGGATTCTTCCTTGCAGACCCACTTGCTCAGCTACTGGGTGCGCGAAAAACAAGCGATGACGCTAGAAGAAGCGGTTAAGCAAATTACCTACAACACAGCCACCATGTGGGGCTTGCATGATCGCGGCTTGTTGCGCGAGGGCATGGCAGCAGACCTGGTAGTCTTCGATCCGCAGACTATTGGAGCGAGGATGCCAGACGTTGTGCACGACCTGCCCGCAGGGGCCAAGCGTCTGAAGCAAACGGCGGATGGCATTCTAAATACGGTGGTGAACGGTGAGATATTACTCAGCAACAACGAACACAGCGGTGCCGTGCCGGGGCGTCTACTGCGCAGCTAGGCAAATTCTGCTCTATTTGGTTGAGCGTGCTTGCGCAAGCACCGAGGCTGGTGCAACATTCTGCCCCTCGCGAGTATCGTTGTGCGAGCAGCGCACCTGTAGTTCAACTGGATAGAATACCAGGCTTCGAACCTGGGGGTTGCAGGTTCGAGTCCTGCCGGGTGCGCCATTTT